>DKAR01000172.1 GCA_002450895.1 Proteobacteria bacterium UBA6921 | reverse complement strand
CATCATCATGCCCATCGCCATCAGAATGCTCGCCACTACAAGGTCGATGATCAGGAATGGAAGGAACAGCAGGAATCCGATCTGAAACGCGGTTTTCAACTCGCTGGTCACGAATGCGGGAAGGAGAATCGACAACGGAATGTGGTCGGCATCGAGATTGTCTTTCTGCGCGATCCCGGCAAACAGCTCGATATCCGGTGCGCGCGTCTGGTTCATCATGAACGTCTTGAACGGAATGATCGCCTTGTCGAAGGCCTCTTCCGACGCGACCTTGTCGTCCATATAAGGCTTGATTCCCTCGGAATACGAGCGCTCGAATACCGGCGACATGATGAAGAAGGTCAGGAACAGGGAAAGCCCGACAAGAATCTGGTTGGGTGGCGTCTGTGGCAAGCCGATGGCCTGGCGCAGAATCGCGAGGACAATCACGATGCGCGTAAACGAAGTCATCATGATGAGCGCCGCCGGAAGGAACGTCAGCGCCGTCATCAGGATCAGAACCTGCAAACTCAATGACCAGGTTTGCTGGCCCTGCGGACCGGAGGTCACGGTCAGTGCGGGCATCGACAGATCCGCCGCGTTAGCGAATGAAGCGACCGCAAGCGAGAGAAAGCCGAAAAGAATCGCCGCGAACAGGATGTCCAGCGCCTTGCGTCGCCGCGGCAAGGCCGATTGAACCAGTACAGTGGATACGACTGGCCGATGCAGTGATGAACGCATAACTATCTCTTCATCTGGTTCTGAAGGATGGCGCCGAAACGCTGACCGAGCTGGTTCAGCGAGGATTCCGGCGTTCCGCCCAGATCCAGAGGTTGCTCGAGAACATGCAGGGTTTGTATTCGGCCCGGGGAAAGTCCCAGCAGAAGCTGACGCTCGCCGACCTGAACAACAATCAGGCGATCACGCGGGCTCAGTGAAAGCCCGGTCACAATCTTCAGTGGACTGCTTCCGCTGACGGGAAGACTCATAAAGCGACGCAGCAACAGGGCACCGCCAATGAGAATGGCGAGCACGATGCCCAATCCGACGATCATCTGGAAGACGCCGCCCGTCGCGGTTGCGACCGGCGCAGTATCCGCAGCCATAGCAGCGCCGGACACAGCCGACAACACAGCGACTTGTTGCACCCTTCGGATCAGTCTCGACATAAAACCGCACCACGTCATTTAAGTTTCTTGATGCGCTCACTGGCGCTGATCACATCCGTCAGGCGGATGCCGAACTTTTCGTTCACCACGACGACTTCGCCGTGCGCGATTAATGTTCCGTTGACTTTCACGTCGAGTGGTTCACCGGCGAGCCGGTCCAGCTCCACAACGGAACCCTGGTTCAGCTGCAGAAGATTCCGGATGCTGATGGAGGTCTGCCCCACTTCCATGGAAATGGACACCGGTATGTCGAGAATGACATCCAGGCTTGTATCCTCCATCGTCGGACCGCCTGCCTCCGCAACCAGATTGGGGAGCTCGGCTTTTTCGACATCACCGGCCTGCTCCTGCATTGCAGCAGCCCAGTCATCGGATCCACTACCGGTCGTTTCTGTTGTCTCACTCATATCTTTACCCTCGACTTCACTTGCTGCGTTTACGCTTTAACCATTTGCCGTTTGGGTGTCGCGCCCACCAGTTCAACGACCTTTACTGCGGCGTTGCCGCGCGATGCTCCGAGAATGCCGCGGCATACCGGTACGCCCTCGGCACGCATCGTTACAACCTTGGGCATTTCAATCGGGATGATGTCGCCGGCTTTCAGCTTCATGACCTCGCGCAATGACAACTCGGCTTCGCACAGATCGACGACACAATTCACGTCAGCGGTCCTGATTTCCTCGCGCAACGCGCCGATCCAGCGATCGTCGCGTTCAGAACGATCACTTTGCACACCGGCGTCCAGCGTTTCGCGAATCGGCTCCAGCATCGAATACGGCATCGTCAGATGCAGGTCACCGCTGCCGCCTTCGAGCTCGATATGGAATGTGCTGACAACGACGACTTCGGTCGGGCTGACGATATTGGCGAAGTGCGGATTCACTTCCGAGTTCATGTAATCGAAATCGATTTTCAGGACCGGCCCCCACGCCTCTTTCATGTCCTTGAAGCACTGATCCATCAGCATGCGAATCACGCGCAATTCAGTCGGCGTGAATTCACGACCTTCGATCTTGGCGGGAAACCGGCCATCGCCACCGAAGAAATTGTCGACCACGGTAAATACCAGCTTGGGGTCGAACACCAGCAGCGCGGTACCGCGAAGTGGCGGCACCTTCATCAGATTCAGGCTGGTGGGAACAAACAGGCTGTGGACATATTCTGCAAACTTGAGCATCTGCACGCCGCCCACGGCAATTTCCGGCGTGCGCCGCAGCATGTTGAACAGGCTAATGCGGAAGTAGCGCGCAAACCGCTCGTTGACCATTTCGAGCGTCGGCATACGACCGCGAACAATACGGTCCTGGCTGGTGAAGTCGTACGAATGAACACCATCGGCGGATGCGCCTTCCTGGCCCTGCGTATCGATGTCGCCGCTGGATACGCCGTGCAACAGCGCATCAATTTCATCCTGCGACAACAAATCGGAGACAGACATTTCGGCCTCGTACTACTGCATCACGAAACTGGTGAAATAAAGCGCCTCGACTCCGGAATCACCGGTCTCGGCTTCGAGAATTTTCTGGACTTCGGCCAATGCCGCCTGCCGCAGCGCTTCCTTACCTTGCAGCGTGTTGACCTTGTCGTAGGTCTGGCTGCCGAACAGCAACACCAGGTTGTTGCGAATCACCGGCATGTGTTTCTTGATGTGTTCGACGACTTCCGGATGGCGGGTCATCAGTTCGACTGTGATCTGCAGGAATCGCGCGGGGCCGGCGCCTTCAAAATTCACCACAAACGCCGGATCGATTGGGACGTAATTGGCGACGGACGGCGCATCGCCCTCTCCATCACCTTCGCCATCCCCGGAGTCTGCGGACGATGTGTCTTCTTCCGCGGTATCTGCTTCGGCCGTATCCGCTTCCTTGCCGCCTTTCTTGGCGGACTTGCTCTTGCCCGCTCCCTTGCTCATGAAATAGACGGTTCCACCAATGGTCCCGCCCAACAGAATGAGGCTGCCTAGCACCACGCCGACGATGATAAGAATGGTCTTCTTGCTTCCGGATTTTTTGCCGGCCTCGACTTCAACGTCGCCTTTTCCTTTGTCGTCATCACCTTTCGCCATGCGCCCACGCCTCTCATCAATCGATAAACAGACTGCCTCGCCGCACACCGGAGCAATTCATATGCCAGTGGACGACGGTTTCTTTTTTCCCATAAAATCGCCGCCTTACGAACGCTATCGGCCGCAGCGCCGAATGCTTGACGAGGGACTTCTTTACGCATGGCCGGGAAATTGACGATGCAGACTCGAGCGCACCTGAATCCATGGGCGATCTTTCGGATCACAGAAAGATCAAAACGATCCCTGCTTGCCACACTGAGTTTCGCAACGATGCTCGCGGCGAACCCGGTACTGGCATTCGATTACTTTCAGCCGTTGCCGAAGGACGTGCCCATCCCGGCGGACAACCCGCAAAGCAAGGCCAAGATTGAGCTCGGCAAGAAACTGTTTTTTGATCCCCGGCTCAGCGTGGACGGTACGCAGACCTGCAACGGGTGCCACAACCTGGCAGCAGGCGGTGAGGACGGCCGCGCGTTTTCGATCGGCCACAATGGCGCAACGACACGTCGCAGTGCCCCGACGCTATGGAATATAGGCTTTCAAACCGTGCTGTATTGGGATGGGCGAGCGCGCAGCCTGGAAGACCAGTTCGTCGATCATGTTGCGGACCCGACGATAAGCGGATTCACCCAGACCGACGAACTCATCGCACGTCTGCGAAAAATTCCGGGATACGTTACTTCGTTCAAAAAAGTATTCGGAACAGAGGTGACGCTCGCGTCGGCGGCCCGTGCCGTCGCTTCCTTTGAGCGCACGCTGTTCACGCCCGACAGCCGTTATGACGCATTCATTCGCGGCGAAAAGAAATCACTGACAGAGCAGGAGCTGCGCGGCAAGGAACTGTTTCGTACCGTGGAATGCCTTTCCTGCCATTTCGGCGTCAATTTTGCCGGGCCGGCCCCAGGGCCCGCGCTCGGCATGGGTGACGGTTTTTACGAACTCTTTCCCAACCATCTCGGTACGGAATATGACGCGTCCCACCATATTGCCGATGACCAGGGCGTGTTTGAATTCGATCACGACCCAGGACACAAGCGCCTCTGGCGCGTGCCACCGTTACGCAATATCGCACTCACGGCGCCCTACTTTCACAATGGGTCCGCGCGCACGCTCGAAGAGGCCGTGCGCATGATGGCCAAAACGCAATTGAAGAAAGAGCTACCGAATCAGGAGGTCGACGACATCGTCGCCTTTCTTAAGACGCTGACCGGGAAGCGCCCGGTTGTTTCCCTTCCGAAGCTACCCGACACCAGCGGCAGCACAATTTTTCCATAGTTTTCTTACCCAACCATAATGCTCGCCTTTTTTTGGCCGAAATTTTGGGAGGGTTCGAAATTCGCAGTGGACCGATACAGGCGTCATAAATAGACTACTATTTTTATTGAATAGGTCGGGATCCATCATGAGCAGCAGCGATAAATCTCAAGACTCTCGCTTACCACCTTCCCTTGAAATTGATACCGGGCTCGACAATGTCGCATTTACCGCGCTGGATAAAGCGCGACTCGCTGCGATCCTTGATACTGCAGTCGACGCAATCATTACCATCGACGAACGCGGAACGATCGAGTCCATGAACACCGCCGGAGAGCGCCTGTTTGGTTACACGCTCGCCGAAGTCAAAGGCAACAACGTCAGCATGCTGATGCCTGCGCCGGAACGGGAAAAACACGACCAATATATCAATCGCTATCATCAATACGGTGAGCGCCGCATTATCGGCATCGGGCGCGAGGTTCTGGCACAGCGCAAGAACGGTTCGGTATTTCCCGTGGACCTTTCAGTTAGTGAAATGAACGTCGGCGGGCGCCGGATGTTCACCGGGATCATTCACGACGTTTCCCGCCGCAAGCGTTATGAGCTTGAGCTTCTCAACGCGCGCGAACTTGCAGAAAAGGCCAGTCGCGCAAAGAGCGAATTTCTTTCGAACATGAGCCACGAGCTGCGCACGCCGCTGCACTCGATCATCGGGTTTGCGCAGCTGCTTGAAACCGAGCAGCCGGCCCTGACGGCGCACCAACGTGAGAGCGTTGATGTCATCCTCAGCTCGGCCAACATCTTATTGGAACTGATCTCCGAACTTTTGGATCTGTCACGCATCGAGGCCGGTCGAATTCCGATTTCGATCGAGCCGGTGCCAATGCGCGAAGTCGTCGAGGCATCGTTTGACGCCATTCGACCGATGCTAACGGCGAAGAATATTTCTTTTTCTCTCGATCTTCGATGCGGCGAGGATGGTGCAATTCTCGCCGACTATGTTCGAACAAAGCAGGTCCTGTTGAATCTGCTTTCCAACGCGATCAAATACAACCGTGAAGGTGGTTCCGTTAAGGTCATCGTAGAACCCTGCGACGCTTACAAAACACGAATTTCTGTTCAGGACACCGGTTACGGAATTCCCGCGGACCGGCAATCCCAGGTGTTCATGCCATTCAATCGGCTGGGACAGGAGGGAGGATCCGTTCAGGGCAGCGGCATCGGGTTGGTCATTGCAAAACGCCTGGTGGAACTGATGGGCGGCCACATCGGGTTTGAAAGCGAGCCCGACGTGGGAACCACGTTCTGGATTGAATTTCCGCCGACGCGAATTTCATCGGCATTCGCGTCGGAACTGCAGCGCGGCGCGTTCGGAAATGGAGACGCCTCAGAGATGAACACGACCAATGTTCTCTACATTGAGGACAATCCGGCCAATCTGCGACTGATGGAAAGGCTAATCCTGACGCGCGCGAACACGCGCCTGCTCGCGGCGGCCGATCCCATGCTCGGACTGCAACTCGCACGGGACCATGTTCCTGACCTTATCCTTCTCGACATTAACCTTCCGGACATGGATGGATATGAAGTTCTGACCCGCCTGCGCGGTGATCCCGCGACCCGCGATATTCCCATCATTGCGGTTACCGCAAACGCCATGCCGCGCGATCTGGAACGCGCCGAGACGTCCGAGTTTGACGGGTACGTCACCAAGCCGATTGATGTCTCGGAATTCCTGAAGCTCTACGACTCGGTGCTGGCGCGGAAAAACAAACAACCGGGGCCATCCTCAACGGACGCCTGACCATGGAAAGTTCGGGGAGCAATCCCAAGCCGTCCCCGAGCACGTTTTCCGACGCCGTCTTTGACGCAACGTTTGAAACCCTGCCCATCCTGATCGCCGTTCTCGATACGACGTTCAATTTCCTGCGCGTCAATAGCGCATACGCCGCCGCAGATAACAAGGATCCCGGGTATTTTATTGGAAAAAACCACTTTGAGCTGTTTCCCAACGAGGAAAACGAGGCCATCTTTCGACGTGTGCGCGACACTGGCATTGCCCACACGGCCACCGCTAAACCATTTGAATACGAACACAACCCTGAGCGCGGGGTATCGCATTGGGATTGGTCCCTGTCACCTACTTTCAATGGCGGGTCTGTAACGCACCTGGTCCTTGTATTGCAGGATGTCACTGCACGAGTTCGTGACATCGAGTCTCTGGCGCGCAGTGAACGCGGTCTCATGACTGCACAGCGGGTCGCGCGCGTCGGGAGTTGGGAACACGACCTGGTGACGGACAAATTCTGGTGGTCCGACCAAATGTACGCGCTTTTTCAAACAGAAAGCGCGACATGGGATGTTCTACAGCGCGTACACCCCGAGGATCGCGATCGTATCCGGCACGTCTACGCCGACTCCATCGCACGCCGTGCGCCCTTCCATGAACTGTTTCGCATCGTCACGCCCTTGGGCCAGACAATTTGGATCGATGGCCGCTGCGACTACGAACTCGACCAAAACGGGAAACCCGTTCGCGCGATAGGCACGGCTCGGGACATCACCGAACGCATTAACGCCGAGCAGAACGCACGTGAAACCACGCGACTGCTGGATTCGATCATCGAGCATATTCCCGAAATGATCTTTGTTAAGAGCGCGCAAGATTTGCGTTTTGCACATTTGAACCGAGCCGGCGAGGAACTGCTGGGCATGCGGCGGAGCGAATTGATCGGACGCACGGACTACGATTTCTTTCCGAAGGATCAGGCAGATTTTTTCACTGCCACAGATCGCGCCGTTTTGGCGCAACAGTCAGTATGCGACGTTCCGGAGGAGCCAATCGAGACTCCGGCACGCGGCCGGCGCATATTGCACACGAGAAAGATCGCTTTGCGCAACGACAATGGACAACCAACACACCTCCTTGGAATTTCTGAAGACATAACCGATCGGAAACGTACGGAACAGGAACTGTTGCAATTCAAGGAAACTCTGGACCAAACGCTGGATTGCGTTTTCATGTTCGATTCGAGCACGTTGCGCTTTCTCTACTGCAATCAGGGAGCACTCGACCACATCGGTTACTCACGCGATGAGCTGCTCTCGATGACCCCGCTTGATATCAAGCCGGAATTTGATGAAACAAGATTTCGCAATCTGGTTGAGCCCCTAATCTCCGGAGTTGAATCCCGAGTCTTGTTTCGTACGGTCCACCGAACCAAAACCGGCAACGACGTGCCGGTGGAAATCGCACTACAGCTCGTACGAACAGCTGGTAACACCGGGCAATTTATTGCCATAGTTCGCGATATCTCCAGCCGCATTGAGGCAGAAAAGGCTCTGATAGTTGCGAACGAGCGCCTTGAGGAAAAAATCGCTGAACGAACCCGTGAGTTGCGCGCAGAGCGGAATTTCATTTCGACTGCCCTGGATACCGCAGGCGCGCTTTTTGTTGTTATGGATCGCAAAGGCCACGTCGTGCGATTCAACCGCGCCTGTGAAAACCTGACCGGGTTTCGGTTCAATGAGCTTCGGGACAAACCAATCTGGGAATATGTCATTCCGCCGGAACAGCGCGACGGTGTCCGCGGTGTGTTTGAGAAGCTGGAGTCGACCGCGCTGCCGTCGACCTATGAAAACCACTGGCTTCGTAAAGACGGATCACGATTTCTTGTCGCGTGGTCAAACTCGACGATTACCGACGAGAAGGGTCGCGTTGTCTATGTCGTTGCGACCGGCATCGATATCACGGCACGAAAGTCTGCCGAAATGGCACTTCGCTCCGCCAAGGAAGACGCCGAGCAGGCGAATATGGCGAAGAGCGAGTTTCTCGCACGCATGTCCCACGAGTTGCGCACGCCGCTCAATTCAATTCTCGGGTTCGGGCAGTTGCTCGACGGGTATTCCGAGTCCCGATTTTCCTCCACCGACCGTGACTGTATCCGAGAGATACTGCTGGCAGGCGAACATCTGCTCCACCTGATCAGCGACATTCTCGACCTCTCACGCATTGAATCCGGAAATCTCGTGGTGCGCCCACGCATCATTGGTCTGGAAGCGATGCTACGCGCGGTTTGTTCGTTGACACAGCCGAGCGCCGAGACCAGGAACATCACCGTAATTCCGCACATTGAAACTCCAAGTGAGCCGTTCGTTTATGCGGATCCGACACGACTGAAGCAGGTGCTGCTTAACCTTATTTCCAATGCGATCAAATTCAATCGCGCCGGCGGCAGCGTCAGTATCCGCTGCTCGTGCGACACTCCGGAAGCGCTCACCGTGCGGATCACCGATACGGGATCCGGCCTGACGCGGGACCAGATTCAGCGCTTGTTCGTCCCATTTGAACGCCTGGATGCCGACAAGCACGCCGTAGAAGGCACCGGTATCGGGCTCGCTTTGTCCAAGCAATTGGTGGAAATGATGAACGGGCAGATTGGCGTGGAAAGCGCGCCGGGTGTGGGCAGCACGTTCTGGATCCAGCTGCCGTTGGCCCATCCGGAGCTGCCGGATGCAAGCAGTCGGCACCTCTAGCCGGATTTATTCCCACTCCAGAACGGCTTCGACTTCATTTCCTCTGCCGCGATACTCGATGCTATCGCACAGGGATCTGAGCAACGGGATACCACGCCCGTTCAGGGCGCCTTCGCTTGCAGATCCATTGCCGGATGACCTGAAGTCAAAGCCGGGGCCACTGTCCTCAACCCGGATTCGAAGCCGCCCGCCTTCTCCCGAGGGCACGTGCTTAAACCAGATCCGGACATAGCCTTCGCCGCCATTGGCCAACCGACGTGCGCGTTCAGCAAGATACTCGGAAAACCCGGTTGCGCTGGATTTCAGTCTTGAATCCAGGCCCAGCACACCGTGATCGAGCGCATTGTTGAAGAGCTCGCTCAGCACGGTATAGAGCCGTTCCTTGTGGCGCGCCAGGCCTTGCACTTCAACCAGGCCGCGCAGCAGGAATGGAATCGGGTCGAAATTTTTCAATGTTGCACGATTGAAGTCGAAGCTCATGCTCCACGGGGATGGAATTCGCAGCGCCTTGGCGTCATTCGGATCCGCGCCCGCCCGCGCCAGTGCTTTCGTCACCTGGATCTCGATCAGCGTCGTATCGTCGCGCGGACCGTCTCCGCTGATCTCCCGTATTGTTTCCAGAACACAGTCAAACGGACGCATCGGAAGAAGTTCTGCGTCGAAGCACGCCTCGTAGCCGACACTGCCGAATCGCCCGCCGGCAGCAATCGGTGAGTCGATCAGTCCGTCTGTGCAGGCATAAATCAGGTCGCCTTCGACCAGATCAATCGTTTCGGTCTCGCGTTTGAAGTCTGTCGAGGAATGAATTCCGATTGGAACGTGATGTGATTTCGTGCGCGCGCGAATCGTATTGTCGGGCCGCGCGACAAGCACATCGGGGAGCCCGCCGTTCCAGACCGTCATGCGTTTCTCAATTGCATCGACAGAAATCAGGCATGCAGCAAAAAAAATGTTGGGCGGCAACATCCGCTTCAGCCTGTCGTTCAGCGCCGCGGCAATGTCACCGATCGAAAATCCGTTCGACGTCATCGTGCAAAACATGTCGGAAACGGGTACGGCCCCAATCGCGGCGGACAAGCCGTGGCCGGTAAAATCGCCAACGAGCACGTGCAACTCCCCGGTTGAGCGAAATGCCATCAAAAGCAAATCGCCGTTGAATACCGTTGACGGCGCGATGTGGGATCGCACATTGGGAACGTCTGACGCACCGAAGTGCACGATTGAGTCAAAAATCTTTTCCGCCACGGCCTCTTCCTGGATTCGCTGCTGGCGGAATACCTGAAGCTCCTGGTTTTGGGTGCGCACCGTGTCATTCAATTCCCGAATCCGGAGCATGGCGCGCATCTTGGACTGGATAACAATCGGATTAAACGGCTTATGCAGAAAATCATCGGCACCGGCAGCAATGCCACGCTGAATTTCTTCGGGATCCTGCAATCCGGTCACGACAATGACCGGCGTGAACCGCCCATGCTCCGTGTTTTTTATCCGGCGCGTCGCTTCATAACCGTCCATGTTGGGCATGATGACATCCATCAGCACGAGGTCCGGCGCTTCGGATTCAAAGAGACGCACCGCCTCCACACCATCAGTGGCGAGAACCACGGAGCACCCGAGCTGCTCCACGATCGATGAGAGGATCATGCGATTGGTCAGATCATCGTCGACGACGAGGACCTTGGGCGATAGCGGATTCATTTCATTCCAGAATGAACAGATCGCCGAAATTTACGACTTCAAGGATGTTTAGGACATCCGGTTTGGCGTTGATGATCGAGACGCGACGGCCATCCCCCGCGTGTTGCCGCAACAGCAACAGCATGCCGAGCGCCGAGCTGTCAATGTAGTTGGTACCGCGCAAATCGACGATGTATTTCAATTTTCCATCATGTTTGGAAAAAGCATCCCGAAATTCGAGGTGGCAGGAAAAATCGAATCGATCGGGCGGTAGAATGCGAATGGTCGCCCCGTTCTCGGAAATGTCACAGCGCATTGGCATTGGTTTATTCTCGGAAATCGCGTCGCCACCGATCTCAGTGCGACACTCCCCATCGGTACGTTGCTTCTACACAATTGCCGCTACCCATCACGTACACACAGTCACAAAGCGTTCTGAGCAACGGCAGTCTCCGGCCGCTCAAGGGCACCTGATTGAAATTCTTTTCACCGCCGCTGCTGGCAACCTGAATGATCAGTTCACCCCCGCATCCCTCAACCCGATGTCGCAAGGAAAAATAGATTGAACCGCGTTCAAGCGCACGCAACTTGGCAGTGCGCTCCTCGAAGTATCGCGGTGCACCGGCATGATCGGCGCGAAGTTCAGGATTCATTCCAAGCAGCACGCCATCGAGTGCATGCACGTACATTTCGGTCAGGATGGTCACCAAATTGGCCTTGTGCGAATCCAGACCCTGAATTTCCGAAAGCAGCCGCAGAAAATGAGGCACGGGATCAAATGTCTGCAGCGCCGGCATATCGATACGCAACGATGTTTCCCACGTCGATGGAACACGGCTGGCCGCCGCAGTCTTGGCCACACTGACTGACTCGTCCAGATTGGTGTCGATTTCAATCAGCGTGAGGTCGTCGTTCTGGTTGCCCTCGCCGATTTCTCGAACCGAATCGATGATCCAGTCAAATTGCATATTAGACGGCACCGGAGCCTCAAAACATGCTTCGTAGCCATCTTGCGTGAATCGGCCACCCGTCGCGATGGGGGCGTCAATCAAGCCATCGGTACAGGCGAAAATACGATCACGCGGCTCGAGGGCAAATACCTGGACACTGCGATCGAATTTTTGCTCGTCAAGTATTCCCAAGGCAAGATGAGCGGGTGGCAACCGCTCCCGAATGCGATTGTTTCCGTCAACGATGAATACGGGCGGCAGACCTCCGTTCCACAGTGTCAGCCGGCGCTCGATAGCATCCACGGAACCGATGCATGCCGCGCAAAACATGTCGCCCGGCAGGATTCGTTTCAGCTTTGCGTTCATGACTTCCGCGATGTCGGCAACGCTGCAGCCATTGGAGGTCATGGACTGGAAAATATCGGAGACCGGCAATGCACCGATGGCGGCTGAGAGTCCATGTCCGGTGAAATCGGCAATCAGAAAGTGCAACTCACCCGTGGCGCGCTTTGCAGTCAGGAAAAGATCCCCGTTGAAAATCGACTTGGCGGAATTGACACAGCGCACTCCCTGCTCACCGGAGCGTCCGCTGCGCACGATGGTGTGAAACACTTTTTCCGCAACGCGTTGCTCGTTCAGAAGTTGATCCTGAAAGTGACTGATCGCGCGATTCTGGACAACCACACGATCGTGCAGGCTGCGAATTCTCAGCATGGCGTCAATTTTAGATTTCAGAACCGTATGGCTATACGGCTTGGTGAGAAATGCATCGCCACCGACTTCCACGCATTTTGCGAGCGCGTCTTCGTCATGGATTGCAGTAACGAAGATGACCGGAACAAAATCGTCTCCGGCGATTTCCTTTATTTGCCGCACCGCTTCGTAGCCATTCATGCGGGGCATGAGGACGTCCATCAGAACCAGCTGGGGCTTTTCGGAGCGATATTTCTCGATCGCCTGCTCGCCGTCCCGGGCAACGACAACGTCGTAGCCGTAATGCTCGAGCATGCGACACATGATCGTGCTGCTGGGCGCGTGATCCTCCGCAACGAGAACTTTCAGCGCAGGACTCTGGGAGTTCATTTTTACGCCTCAGCGAATATCAAAAAGTTTTCCGAAATTTGCGACGTCAAGAATCGACCGAATTTCAGAAACGGAATTCAGAATTTGAACTTTTGCGGAATCTCCCCCTGCGTGTTCGCGCAGCAGCAGCAACATACCCAATGCTGAGCTGTCCATGAATTGGGTACGAACGAGATCGACCACGTAGCGAAGATTCGCCGGGCGAGATGAGTAGGAGTCCCGAAATTCGCGGTGGCAATTAAAATCGAAACGCCCTTCCGGAATGATCGTAACCGTCTGGCCGTCGCCTGTTATTGTTGCTTTCACGCCCATGCACTTATCCTCGACAAAGCGGTTCTAACCGTTATCGGTCTGGGACATGGCGCCTTGACCCGCAAAACGCTGCACGGTCCCCAGTAGCGGGGGAAGCGATAGAGAAAACTTGGTTTTGTTTTATCCGGCGCATCGATTCAAGCGGTATTGGATACGCGGTTTTTTCAGCCACGCGACCCCTACTTGAGGACTTGCTTTAAACGTCCCTCGGCCAGGGACCTGAGGCCGATGCCAGGGCGGTTTAGCGGGCGTTGGAAGGGAACCGTGACAGGAATTGGGCCAGCTTCCGGACGCTGTCCCGCCCCGCACCCCCTTTGAGGCTTACTTCGCCGGCAGGATGGAAAGCTTCGCGGCGTCTGAATTCAGCAAGCGGTCGATATCGAGAATGATCACCATTTTCTTGTCGACAGTCGCCAGGCCGCTAACGAAATCCACTTGCACTGCGGCACCGAACTCCGGGGCGGGCTTGAGGTCCTGAGGCGCGACGTTGTAGACCTCGGAAACCGCATCGACGACGATTCCCATGATTCGACTCTTGTCGTTTTGAATTACTTTTAAAACGACGACAACCGTCGTCGTACTGTACGTCACCTCGTTCAATCCGAACCGCGCGCGCAGATCAATGACGGGCACTACGGTCCCGCGCAAATTGATAACGCCTCTTACGTAATCCGGCGTATTCGGAATCGGCGTTGCACCTTCCCAGCCCTTGATTTCCTGCACGCGCAAGATATCCACCCCGTATTCTTCGCCGTTCAGGATGAACGTGAGGTACTGGATCAGTGCGGCATTGTCCTGCAATGACACGCTGCTGGGACCGGAAAGCGTTCTCGACTTTTCAACCGTAAGTGTGGCGCTCATATCGCAACGTGTCCTCTGCAGTTCCCGTCAATACCAACTTGGGCCATTTTCGTGTTCATGCCGGCGCCAGGCCTCGCCGCGCGATTGGCCGCACCCGTCAAAGTGTCTGTCGCAACACGAACTTTGCGACGCGCATTGTCCTTATCGGAGGATCTGAAAAGTGTCTTGATCGGTGGTCACAGCTTTTTTTCGAGTGTTTTTTCTCATCTTTTCACCGGCCCTCGCCCGGTAACCGCCCGCAAGCGACTGAATTGCAGAGAGTCCGGGCGCGGCGGCTCAGCGGACCTTGGCAGCAATTCTTTCTGCGATTTCTTCGAGCGGGCAGATTTCATCGACTCCGCCATGCTTGACGGCTTCCCCCGGCATTCCCCAAACGACACTCGTCCGTTCATCCTGGGCAATCGTCTGGGCACCGGCGTCCTTCATTTCCTTCATGCCACGCGCCCCGTCGTCCCCCATTCCGGTCAGGATCACGCCGATGGCATTCGGACCAACACTTTGCGCGACAGAACGGAACAGCACATCCACGCTCGGGCGATGACGATTCACCGGAGGCCCGTCACTCAGCCTGCACATGTATCTGGCGCCACTGCGCTCGACATAAAGATGCAGGCCGCCCGGGGCAATGTAGACGTGACCATGTAGTATCTGCTCGCCGTCCTGCGCCTCGCTGACCTTCATCGCGGAAATGCCGTTCATGCGCGCAGCAAACGGTTTGCTGAAGGCTTCCGGAATATGCTGCGTGATCACTGTTCCCGGCGCGGACGCCGGGAGACGCATCAACACTTCCTTGATTGCCTCGGTGCCTCCGGTGGACGCTCCAATGGCCAGGACCTGTTCGGTCGTCTTCAGGTGCTTCGGACCTGATTTTTTCGAGAGCACCGCATCCGCGCTGTATTTCGGGACAACTTCGGGCGTGGCTGTCGACGGTCCACTGTAGGCGCGAACGCGCGCACCCGCCGCCACTTTTACTTTCGCGCGAATTTCCTCCGCATATTCCTCAAGTCCGTGGCTTACGTCGATCTTCGGTTTCGTTACGAAGTCCACGGCGCCCAGTTCCAGCGCCTGCAATGTTACATCTGCCCCGGCTTCCGTCAGTGACGAGACCATGACCACGGGCATAGGATGCAGCCGCATCAGATTGCGAAGAAACGTGACACCGTCCATCTTGGGCATTTCGACGTCCAGCGTGAGCACATCAGGACGCAGCTCCTTGATCTTTTCGCGCGCAATATAGGGATCCGGAGCGGCACCGACAATTTCGAGACCCGGATCGGCGGAAAGAATTTCCGTCAGCAACTGGCGAACCAGTGCCGAATCATCAATGATGAGTACTCGCGTTTTTCCCACTTTATGCTTCGCTATTCCAATTCATTTCACGCGCGCCCGTCTTGATCTCGCGCGACCGGTGGCTAGAACAATTCGACTTCGCCCTCGACTTTTTCGACTTCCAGCGCGTGCTGGTAGTTTGTTTCACGCTCAATGATCGTACTGTTGTGCAACGTGCGCAGCTTCTTGACCCGCACGGTGCCTTCTGCCGGAAAGTAGATAACTTTGCGCGGGAAGATATCTCCCACGTCCTCACCAATCAGCTGCAAGCGTTCTGTCTTGATGTAGGTGCGCACGAAATCGATATTCATCTGGCCGATGTTCGTCATATTCTCCAGAATTCGACCGCCGCCCACGATCTTGACCTCAAGATGCTCGCGCCGCCCACCGGACTTCAAGATATCGTTGATCAACGATTCCATCGCATGGTTGCCGTAACGGTTCGCATCACTGGGAAGCATCTGGCTGCCGCCACTCGTTGAACCGCGATTTGCCGGGAGCATGAAGTGGTTCATTCCCCCAATGCCAAGCTGGCGATCCCGAATGCAGGCGGAGATACAGGACCCAAGTACGGTCGCGACCGCTTCTCCACTTAGAGTCACGTAATATTCGCCGGGCAGGATCTTCGCCATGCAGATCTGGCTGTTTTGATCCCAGAAGCGATTGATGTGCCCGAACTGCGGCAGTGCCCGGGGCAGATTTTCGCGTGACCGCCGGAGTGTTCCGATCATTTCCCGACTCCGACCTTTTTGTAGACCGTCTGCCCGATCAACTCAAATCGCTCAGTCACGCGATACAGAGTTTCGGAATGACCTACAAAAAGATGTCCGTCATCGGCCAAAATATCGGCGAATCGATCGAACAGTCGCGATTGCGTTTGCTTGTCAAAATAGATCACGACATTTCGGCAAAAGATGATGTCCATTGGCCCACGCATGGGCCAGGCCTCCATCAGGTTGAGCTGGTTGAAGGTCACCATCTGCTGGATTTCGGGCGCGATGCGAACCTTGCCCGCGTGTTCGCCGCGGCCTCGCCGAATCCACTGTTGACGGACTTCCGACGGCAACTGGCTCACACGTTCTTCGGTGTAAATCCCGGCGCGCGCATGTTCAAGGACATGGGTATCCAGGTCCGTCGCGAGAATCTTTACGTCCCAGCCGGATCCGGCGGGAAATGCGCTTGCGACCGTCATGGCCAGTGAATACGGCTCCTCACCTGTGGAGCACCCCGCGGACCAGATCCTGATGCGCCGTGACGCACTGCGCGTGCGCATCAGCTTTGGAAAGACCTCTGCGCGCAACATGTCAAAGTGGTGCCGCTCGCGAAAAAACGAAGTGAGATTCGTCGTGATGGAATTAATGAATTCGGTGAATTCCTCTTTCGGATGTTCTTCGACATAGTCAAGATAGTCCCGAAATGAGTTCAGCCGTAAATGACGAATGCGGCGCGCCAGGCGGCCGTAAACCAGATCGCGTTTTGCTTCGGTGAGACGGATTCCGACACTTCGGTAAACCATGGCACTGACGCGTTCAAAGTCCGCATCGGTGTAATTGAATTCGCGCTCCCGCTCATCCGTCGATTCAGGCAGTGCGATCACGTTGCCTACACGTTCTTGCTTCATCGGCGTTCAGTCTTGCAGGAAGCTCATCAGTCGATTGGATTTCGATCGGAATCGTGGCCGGAACAATCTCATCAACAAACTGAAATTACTCCACACCTCACGCTCGGCACCAATTTCGATTCCGTGTCCCGTCCTGATGGATTTCGGCCAGAATGGAATCGACTGCAGCGCGAACGCCCTTTCTTGGTCTTTCTTGAATTGAAAACCGGGCGGCGAGACTTCACCGCCCGGGTTCATGCCCCGGCATTTCTGCCGGGTCCGGTTCGACTAAAACTCGTCCCACTCTCCGTCTTGCTTGGCAGGCGCATTGCCTGCATTGCCAGCACGGGCCCGCGTTGCACGCGGTGCGGTAGGCGCCGCTGCGGGTGCAGCAGCACGCTCACGTCGGGTCGGTGCGCGTGGTGCCGCCTGAACCGGGCGGGCACTGGCGCGTTCGGGCACGCCGGAAGCGCGCTTCTGATTGCCGATGTCGAAGAACGTCATCAGTTCGCTCAGCGACTTGGCCTGCTCGTTCATCGCTTCGCTTGCTGCCGACGCTTCTTCAACCAGCGCGGCGTTCTGCTGCGTCACTTCGTCCATCTGCATGATGGCTTTGTTCACCTGCTCGATACCGGAGGACTGTTCCTGGCTCGCTGCGGCAATCTCCGCAATGATGTCGCTGACTTTCTTCACCGCATTCACAATCTCGGTCAGTGTCTTGCCGGAGTCGTTCACTAGCTTGCTGCCTTCGTCAACCTTCTCGACGCTGTCTTTGATCAGCGATTTGATTTCTTTCGCTGCCGCCGCACTGCGCTGTGCCAGGTTGCGAACTTCGGTCGCGACAACGGCAAACCCGCGGCCCTGTTCACCGGCACGCGCCGCTTCGACTGCGGCGTTCAACGCCAGCAGGTTGGTCTGGAAGGCGATTTCGTCGATGACGCCGATAATGTCCGCAATCTTCTTGCTGCTCTGGTTGATTGCGCCCATCGCGGTAATTGCGTTACCAACGACTTGACCACCCTGCTCGGCTTGCTTGCGAGCATCCGCGGCCAACTGATTGGCCTGGCGCGCGTTGTCTGCGTTCTGTTTCACCGTACCCGTCATTTCCTCCATCGACGACGCGGTCTCTTCCAGAGAAGAGGCCTGCTCTTCGGTACGCTGACTCAGATCCGCGTTACCTTGCGCAATTTCGCTTGCGCCCGAGCTGATGCTCGCCGAGCCGTCGAGAATCTTGCCGACCATATCGAACAAATTCGTCATCGAGGTATTCATGGCGTCGCGCATTGCCGCGAACTCACCCTGATACTCACCCGTCATACGCTCGGTCAGCTTGCCGTCGGCAAGCGCTTTGATCACCCGCGTGGACTCTGTAATGGGATCAACAACCGTGTTCATCAGCTTGTTGACGCCATCACCCAACGTGCGCATGAAGCCCTGGTAATGTGACGCATCAATGCGTTGATCCAGCTTGCCGGCAATCGCCGCGGCAATCAGGCGCTCGATCTGGCGTTGCGCATCCTTCTGTTCCGTAATATCGCGCCACTCGACCATATTGCCCATGTACTCGCCTTTGGGACCGGTGACCATGGTGGCGTTGACTTCAAACTCGAGTTCCGCAACCTTGATTTCCGCCTTGGCGGGCAGACGCGACTTGTCCTTCAACAGTGCGCGCTGATGGGCGGGATTCTTGTGGAACATGTCGATGCACTTGCCGACCAGGTTCCGCGCATCAAAACCGGGGAAGACCCTGCGCAATTCGGCTTCGCGACGCAGCAGCATCTCGACGACGGCCGGATTGACGTAAGTAATGTTCAGATTTTCGTCGCACAGCATCAGGTTTGTCTGAGCGCCGTTTACGGCAGACTGCAACCGCGCCACGTCGAGTTCCTTGCGGCGCACTTCCGTCACGTCCGACCATTCGAGGCAGTTTCCGACGTAATTTCCGGAAACGTCCTTGATTGCCGTAACGTTCAGGCTCATCGTCAGCGGACCGACCTGGATGTCCGTCTTGTACGGGAGGTTGTTCGGATCAGCCAACAGCTTGCGCTGGTGCGCCGGATTCGCATGAAACTGGTCGATGCATTGGCCCACGATCTTGCTGGCATCGAAGCCGGGATACAGCGAGCGAAGCGTTGCCTGGTGCTTGGTCAGCAGTTCAATCGTTGACGTGTTCGCGTAGGTCACCGTCAGGTTCCGATCGACCATCATGATCGCGGTCATTGCACCGTCGACGGCACCGCGAATGCGCGTGACCTCGTTTTCCTTCGCGCGCATCTCAGTCGCGTCGGACCACTCCAGGTTATTGCCCACGTAGTTGCCGCGATCGTCCCGCAAGGCGGTCACATTGATTCGAAACACCAGCGGACCGACCTGAATGTCAGTGGAATAGGGTAGACGCGACGGATCGCTCAGCAGATTACGCTGATGCGCCGGATTCTTGTGGAACATGTCGATGCATGTACCGACCAGCCTGTCCGCGCTGAATGACGGATACAGGGAACGCAGCGTCGCTTCGTGCTTCTTCAGCAGGGCAATCGTGGACTTGTTCGCGTAGGTCACCGTCAGATTGCGATCGACCATCATAATTGCGGTCATCGCGCCATCGACGGCGGTGTGCATTTTGCGCAGCTCTACCAGATCCTCGCTCGCGCCTGAACCAACATTGTTTGACGACACTTTTTGATCCTCCTGGCGCGCATAGGCACCGAGCATTTGAGTTGCGACCGCGCGGAGCGCATCGCTCCACGCCTGATGTACTTCTGAAGTCCAAAGCGGTCCTGCCATTTCTGCCATTACGTCGAGCAGAGTCGCCGCGACAGCGTCGTAGTGAGGCGCGATTGCGCCGTATCCCTTGTGGCGCTGACCGAGTTCGCGCAGGGCCTTGCCCAGGACATCGGGCTTGCGCAGGTTATTGACGACAAGCGCGAGAGCGGAAAGCAGTTTTTTCTGCTGCTCTTCCTTCGTCGTGTTGGCGAACATCGGCACCACGTCCGGATGACGGCGAAAAAGCTCGTCGTAGAATCGACGAACCAGCTCAGCGCCCTGCGGCGCCAGCGCCTGGAACGTCTGCTCCAGCAGATCGACATTCAGGGCTCCCCCTGTTTTCTGATTTCCGTAAGACATTTGTTTCATCTCCACTCAAGTTTTTTCGTTACGTCCGCCGGACAGTCTGCCGAGCTGACACCTGACAGAACTTTTATTCCGCTGCACCTATCGACATCGCGTCGGAGTTGAGCAACTCATCGATCGCGAGAATGATCACCATCTTCTTGTCCACCGTCGCGAGGCCGCGAACAAAATCGACCCGAACGGTCCCGCCGAATTCCGGTGCCGGTTTCAGGTCCTGCTGGGCGACGTTGTAAACCTCGGATACGGCGTCGACGACAATCCCCATTGTTCGGCTGTTGTTGTTCTTGTTGATGACTTTCAGAACGACCACGACCGTCGTTGGTCCATAGGCAATGCGCTCCAACCCGAATCGCGCGCGCAAATCGATGATGGGAACGATCGTGCCGCGCAGATTGATCACGCCCCGGACATAGTCGGGGGTGTTGGGAATCGGCGTCGCTCCATCCCAACCCTTGATTTCCTGCACACGCAGAATATCCACGCCATATTCTTCGCCGTTCAGGATGAAGGTCAGGTACTGATCGGAGTTTGCATTAACCTCAAACGCGCCGCTTGCATCGGCCGCCTGGGTTGCTGTTGTGCCTAACGGTTGTGCCGCGCCCATCTGTTTCCTCCTCCTAGGCCGCGCGCGTGCGCGCGGAATCATTGCCGCCAGACTTGCCTCGATTGTTCGTGCGCGACGCCTGAATGATTCCTGAGATATCCAGGATCAGGGCCACGGTACCGTCGCCCAGAATCGTTGCTCCGGAGATTCCGAGAATGCGCTTGAAGTTGGATTCGAGGCTCTTGATGACCACCTGTTGCTGGTTCAGCAGGTCGTCGACAAACATTCCGATCCGCTGTCCGTCACCTTCGACGACAACCAGCAGGCCGTTTTCGAGATCGCGCTGCTTCGGCTCGATGCCGAGCACGTCGTACAAACGTACGACCGGGATGTACTCATCGCGCAGGCGGTACAGCTCCGCGCGCCCGGCGATTGCGTTGATGAGATCTTTCTTGATTTGCAGTGTCTCGACGATCGACACCAGCGGAACGATGTAAACCTGATCGCCCACCGTCACAAGCTGTCCGTCGAGAATTGCCAAGGTAAGCGCAAGGCGGATAGTGAACGTCGTGCCTTTTCCCGATTCGGACTTCACTTCGACAGAACCGCCAAGGGCCTTGATGTTCTTTCGAACGACATCCATTCCCACGCCACGGCCGGATACATCGCTCACCTGTTCCGCGGTTGAAAATCCGGGCATGAAGATCAGGTCGTAGATCTGTTCGTCGGTTAGCACGCCGTCGGCAGCGACGAGGCCACGATCGCGCGCTTTCTGAAGGATCTTGTCTTTCGGTAGACCGCCGCCGTCGTCGCGGATTTCGATGACGATATTTCCGCCCTGATGATAGGCATGTAACTGGACGACGCCGGTTTCCGGTTTTCCCGCCGCACGTCGCACGTCCGGCTTTTCAATCCCGTGGTCCACTGCGTTGCGCACCAGGTGCACCAGCGGATCCGCCAGCGCCTCGACAAGGTTCTTGTCGAGATCGGTCTCTTCACCCTGCAGCTCAAGGTTGACTTCCTTGTTCAGGCTGCGCGCCAGGTC
>DKAR01000034.1 GCA_002450895.1 Proteobacteria bacterium UBA6921 | reverse complement strand
TCACCCGATGAAGCTCACTACCAATCAACGCAAGCGGCAACGCAAAGCGATACGCAAAGCCATTAAGCACTCCGGCACTCAGGAAACGCTGGCGCTTCAACTCACGATCATCATGAAGCGAAAAGTGACCCAGCAAACAATTTCGGACTTGCTTCGCAAGGGAATGGCCGCGCATTGGGCGATCCCGATTCATCGGGTCACGGGCGTTTCTCTCAACGACCTGCATCCAGTCGTTTACCCAAAAAGCGTTCTGTAGTTGAGCAAACCAACAAACACGCCGCACGGAAGCGCCGTGTTTATCAAGCAATGGAGATTTTATGAATGGGCACATTTGCGAAGTAAAGGTTCGTCTCACGGAAGAGGATGACAAGTTTCTAAAACAGCTCGCCGCAACGATTGATGTAAAGCCTGCGGTCCTTGCGCGAGCCTTTATACGCTTTGCTCTAAAACAACAACAACAGGCTAACCAAGAAGCAATGTCAGCGGGAAGGGCCGTATCGGGACTAATGTGGAAAATGAAATAACAATTCAAATTTTTTTACATGAAAAGTCCCTATTAGGGACTTTAGCTGAAGGATCGGAGACCTCTGAGGATGTCTCATCTCGACTGTTGCATGAGCAACTTCAGGATGCGGCAAAACGAATCATCACATTTCCTTTGCCAAAGGAGTCCGATACATGACACTTCAGCATGAAATCAGAAAGCAAAAACAAGATCGCGCGCGCTCAATTCCTTGGAGCAAGGAACAGTACGTCTACGTCAACGGAATTCCATGCATCTATGACTTGGAAAAATTCACCAAGGTGGATCTGAACGTCCACCTGCCAGGGTTGTTCACTGCGCGCATTTCCGCCCTCCGTCTGATGGGTTATCGCGTCGAATCACCAGTCGAGCTTAGGAAGCTGGAGTTCGCCTAATGCATTACTACAAACGCAACCTCGGCGACTACGCGAAGAAGGCTGGAAGGCTATCCATGCTTCAGCACGGAGCGTACACACTTTTGATCGATTCGTGCTACGACCGTGAACAATTCCCCACGCTCGAACAGGCAATCGAGTGGACTTGGGCGTCCACAACCGCAGAAGTCGAAGCAGTCGAGTTTGTGTTGCGTAAGTTCTTCATTCTTGAGGACGGAATCTACATTCAACGACGTATTCAGGAAGAGATTTCCGAATACCGAGAGAAGTCAGAAACGAACAAACGAATCGCTATTGAAAGAGAAACGAATCGTAAGAACACAACAACGAAGCGTGTACGTAACGTCTACGTTGCGTCTTTAAAAGGGCACAACGAATCACGAGACGTGAACGAACCGCCACCTAACCAAGAACCATTAACCAGTAAAAAGAATGCCTGTCAGGATAAGGATGTTGTATTAACTAACTGTAGTATTGATACACAAGAGGCGCGTCGATGAACGCAATCGACGACGTCACCAACGCAGCACGCGGACGCTGGCCGGGAATTCTCGCCGCGCTCGGTGTGCCTGATACCCTCCTGACGGGCAAGCATGGTCCCTGCCCGATCTGCCACGCTGGGAAAGATCGTTTCCGCTTCACGAATTACAAAGACGAAGGCCGGTTCATCTGTAACCAGTGTGGATCCGGCGACGGTTTTGAGTTGTTGATGAAACTCAACGGCTGGACGTTCAAACAAGCTGCCGATTGTGTGCGACGCCTTGTTGGTTCGATTGAGCCGGTAAAATTCAAGCAGGAAACGAATCCCCTGCCCCGCCTGAGAATGATCGCCAAGAGTGCGGTCTCTGCGACGGGTGAAAATTTGGTGCGCTCATATCTCAACCTGCGCGGTCTGAAGGCCATTCCTGCCGCCCTGTCATTTCACCCTGGTCTCGGTTATTTCGACGGCAAGGAAAAGATCGGCACATTCCCTGCGATGCTCGCCGTCATCCGGGATCACACAGGGGAAGCGTTGACGTATCACGTCACGTACCTCTCAAAAGACGGCAAAAAAGCGGAAGTTCCCAAGGCGAAAAAAATACTGCCGCCGATCCGCCCGATCGCTGGTGGCGCTATTCGTTTGTTCAAGCAAGCACCACACATTGGATTGGCAGAAGGGATTGAGACCGCTATCGCGGCACATGAACTGTCCGGTCTCCCGGTTTGGGCGACGGTGTCGGCAAACGGATTGGAAACTTTCGTTCCTCCATCAGGCGTCGAGCACGTCACGATTTTCTGTGACAACGATAGTTCGTTCACCGGGCAGCAAGCCGCCTACGCGCTGGCGAAGCGATTAACCAACACCAAGAACATCGTTTGTGACGTTGTCGTCGCAAAGACTGTTGACGGTGATTTCCTCGACGACCTCATTGCAATCGGTGACTTCCGATGATCGAACTGCGCGACTACCAACTTCAGGCGATTGATTCATTACGGGATCAATTTCGCGCCGGCAAGCGAACACCAATGCTCCAGCTCCCTACAGGCAGCGGGAAAACAGCGATTGCATCCGAAATGATCCGTTGCGCTGTGGAGAAAAAAACACGTTCCATTTTCATCTGTGACCAGATTTCTCTAATCGACCAAACAAGCGCGCGCCTGGATGAAGAGGGAATCCCGCACGGGGTTATCCAAGGCCAACACTGGCGCTGGCGTCCGCATGAAATGGTTCAGGTGTGTTCGATTCAAACGTTAGCGCGCCGGAAGCATTTACCTGAATTCAGCCTCGCCATCATCGATGAGGGGCATGTATTGCATGAAGCGCACAAGAAAATGATGACGGAGTATTCCGCGGTTCGGTTTATTGGTCTGTCCGCAACTCCTTTCGCGCGCGGTCTTGGAAAGTATTTCGATTCGTTGGTTGTCGGAGCGACGACACGCGAACTGATTCAGCGGGGCTTTCTGGTAAAGCCTTACACGTTCGGTCCTAGTAAACCTGACCTGGAAGGAGTACCTGTCGTAAAGGGTGATTATGATGAAAACGCGCTCGCAGACAGATCCAACAAACCACAACTCATTGCCGACATTGTTCAGACTTGGAAGAAACTCGCGCAGAACAGATTGACAATTTGTTTCTCAGTCAATATCGCGCACAGCAAAGCGATAGTTGAACGTTTCAATAACGAAGGGATTCCCGCCGCACACCTTGATGCGTACTCAAGTCCGACCGAGAGAAAACTTAAAACCGACGCTTTCAAACGTGGAGATTTACGTATTCTCTCCGCTGTCGATCTTTTCTCGAAAGGTTGGGACGTTCCGCAGGTGTCATGCGCGATCCTGGCGCGCGCGACAAAATCGTTAATGGTCTACATCCAGCAGGGTGGGCGCGTACTTCGCACATCTGACGGGAAAGAGAACGCCTTGATCCTCGACCACGCAGGGAACACGGAACGCCACGGGTTCTTGTACGACGAGCTTCCGCAGCATCTCGATATGGGATTGAAGCGCAAACAGAAGCCGCGTGAACCTGAAGAAAAACTTCCGCACCCCTGCCCATCATGCGCGTACATGAAGCCGCCGCGCGTTCACAAATGCCCTCGATGTGGTTTTGCGCCTGAAAAGAAAAACATCATTGTCGAAGCGCCTGGAGAGTTGGTTGCGATCGACCAGACACGCGCGCAGAGAAAAGCAAACAAGGAATTGTCGCCGGCAGAGAAGCGATCTTTTTACTCCGAATTGCTCGGATACCAAAGCCAGCGTGGATACAAAGACGGTTGGGCCGCAAATATGTATCGAAAAAAGACCGGCGTATGGCCGAACTCTTATCGCGATTGTTTGCCGGTTGAACCGAGTGGCGTAACGCTGTCCTGGATCAAATCGCGGCAAATCGCCTACGCGAAAAGGAGAACCGCGTGAACGTCAAATTGATTTTTGAAAACGGCTCGATGAAGTTCGTCGGAATCGCTGAAACAGAAACAGAGAAAAGAATGCTCGCTGTGGTCGCTGGCCGT
The DNA here is from genome assembly GCA_002450895.1 of Proteobacteria bacterium UBA6921. Classification (GTDB taxonomy): domain Bacteria; phylum Pseudomonadota; class Gammaproteobacteria; order SG8-11; family SG8-11; genus UBA6921. The sequence goes on along the minus strand of DKAR01000034.1, from coordinate 45,527 downwards.
GGCGTATTGACTGCGCACATTGATATCGACGGTCCAGCATACGGCGTCTCAAACAGAAATTACGTGAGCGTCACAATCACACCATCACAGAAACAGGAGGTCGAGTAATGCGTGGAGTAAACAAAGTCATCTTAGTGGGAAATCTTGGTAAAGACCCAGAGGTTAAGTACCTACCAAACGGCACCGCGGTTGCCAACGTCAGTATCGCGACCAACGAGGAATGGAAAGACAAAACCACAGGAGAAAAACAGAATCGAATTGAATGGCACAACCTGACGTTCTGGGGTCGGCTCGCGGAAATTGCGGGTGAGTACCTGAAGAAAGGAGCAACGATCTACGTCGAGGGTTCACTACGAACCGAGAAGTGGCAGGACAAAGAAGGTAAGGACCGTTACACAACGAAGATAAACGTTGCTGAGTTGCAGATGTTGAGTCGCCCGAACGGCGATTCACAGCAAACAGGAAACCAGCGGCGATCGCGCGCGCCAGCGCAGCAAGCCGCTTCCGGTAACGACAGCTTTGACGACGATATTCCGTTTTAGCGTGGTAGAGAGAACGCCACCGAAAGAAATCAAGGAGTGTTTAGCGAGAGCTATAGCACGAATGGAGAACGAGCAACGGGACAGGTTTCTTGTCCTGTTCAAAAAGAAACACACGATTGACGGCAAGTTGAGTGATGCGGCGATTGAAATAATCGCAATGGCGCGCGGCGAGTGGAAACGACTACGAGACGAGGAACAAAACAATGCGAGTTAAGCGACTTGAAAGCGGACAAGGAATCACGGAGCCAAAACAGGCGCACGTCGGAGACGCCGGATACGACCTGCGCTCGACGGAGGATGTAAAGATCAATCCAGATTGTGTGTTTACCTGCGACTGCGGATTCGCTTTTGAGATTCCTGCCGGTTACGTCGGATTGATTTTCCCGCGCAGTGGACTCGGAACGAAATTCGGTTTGCGTTTGCGCAATTCAGTCGGAGTCATCGACTCAACGTATCGCGGCCCCGTCAAGTTGTGCATGGAGAACGCTGGCGAGCTTCCCTATTTTGTTCGTAAAGGTGACGCGATAGCGCAGATGGTTGTTGTTCCCTTCTACTCAAGCCCTGTTGAAGTTGTGGATGAACTTAACAACACCGAGCGCGGCGAGAATGGTTTTGGGAGTACCAGTCGCAGTTAATTTCAATATCGGAACTTATGACCACTCGAAACATTAAAAAGGCAATTCGCGCCGCCCGCATCCGAGTCTTTCAGCACATCGACTCGCTTGTCCGTGGCGCGAAGATTTCAACCGGCAAGCGTGTTGCGAAAGCGCGTCGCGAGCTGGAGAAGAAGTACGGGCCATTACCAAAACACGGAGACTGATATGAAGGTTCTGGATCACGGTTATGTCGAACTCGTGGAAACTTGGGGCAGCGATCAAGCCATCATCGAAGCGGCGCGCATGTCCACCAATAAGGGGTTTGTTGGGTGGGGAACGCCTGATGCCCCAGGCGATGAAAAACTGCTCGCCTACCTCTACAACAATAAGCACGCCACGCCGTTTGAAATGGCCGGAATGGTCATTGAAGTGAAAGCGCCCATCTTCGTGTTCCGGGAGTGGCACCGGCACCGAACGCAGTCGTACAACGAAATGAGTGCGCGGTACGTGCCGTTGCCGAATGAGAATTACGTTCCCGATTTAGCGAACGTCTTAGACCGAGCGCATTCGACGACGAAGAACAAGCAGTCGCAAGCGGTTGGTTCAATTTTGGACGCGGTGAATGCCGATATTTGGATTCACGCACTCAAGGCAATGTACGCGGCAGCGGAAGCTTGCTACCAAACCGCTTTGGAGTGTGGCGTACCAAAGGAGTTGGCGCGTCTTATCGTTCCGGTCGGTCGTTACTCACGTATGCGCGCAAGCGCAAACCTTCGCAATTGGCTCGCGTTCCTCACGCTTCGCACGGCCCCCAACGCCCAATGGGAAATTCGTCAATACGCGAACGCAGTTGCGTCTCTTATTTCCGAGTCCTTCCCACGCACGTATAACTTGTTTTGCGAAGAGCGGGTGGTGGCGCATGTCTGAGAACGGAGAACGCCACAACGAAGGCAAGCCGAAGCTCTATTACAACTCCCTCGGAATGGAGATTCAGGAAGGAGAGGCGCGTGTCTGGGAAGCTGGAGCAAAAGAATACGCGCCCGGAAACTGGCTCAAGGGGATGCCGATCACGGAAACAATCGACTCCCTTCGCCGCCACACAGACAAATTCCTGAACGGTGAGGACATCGACCAAAAGAGCGGGCTTGCTCATGTATTTCACATGATCTGCTGCGCCAAGATCATCGCGAATTCGTATGTCCTTTCAGTCGAGGCGATTGATAAGTACGCGCTCGATGATCGTCCATCCCGTCAAAACAAACTGACTGTTCACTATGGGGGCAAGAACCATGAATGAACAACTTGAAAAAGCCCTAAACGATGCCGTCGAAGCCCGCACATTCACAATGGAAGCAGCAAAGGCGATTGCTGCGCTGCGGGATGAGCTGGCGAAGTCAAAGAAAGACTACGAGGTACTTGCATCTAACAACGTACAACTCGAAAGACGTTTTGATGACCTCTCAGAAAGAGAAACAGAACAACGCGAGAAAATTAAATCTCTCGAATCCTCGTACTTCGAATTACAACGTCGTGAAGGTGAATTCCTCCGCAACGAAATGACGGCAGTGAATGAAGCGTTGCGCCGACAGGATATTTTTCAACTTGTCCAAACGATTTTCAAAAACACAACGATTAAAGAGACGTTGAACAAGACAACCGTGACTGCATCTAGCGGAGGTAGCGGATGCGGTACTTATCCAAGCTCAACGCCACACACCGACACACGAGAAGTAACCACGGAGTAGCCCATGATTCTCAAAAAACCGAAGTGGGTAAGTTTCCGATCCGCGCACCACACAAAGAAAGGGCCGGGTCGGTATGCGAAGGGAGAGACGCATCCAGCCGGGACCAAGCTGGCTCGGCAAGCGGGTAAAGCACGTATTGGGTTGATGTCCTGATGGAAATCACACGGCGCGGTTTACTAAAAGCATTCCTCGGCACAGCGGCAGGGGCTTTGCTGCCGCTCGAATATGTTCACGTTCGCAACGAGGACGCAATACCGCGCGTTGTTGAAAAGTCGTCAACTCTAATTGTCCTGAGAAACACAAGCGATGAAATTGTTTCTGGCTTCGCTGTTCCTCGATCTGCTTGGACGGTCCAAGGGCACGTCGCGACGTTGAACACCACTCTTTCGTTCGAGGCAGAAAGGACGACTGATCTGGTCGCGATGGATGTTTACTTTGATGGATTGTTGACGCACCGAATGCCAATCGGGCCTTTGTTTCTTGTCACAGGCGATGTAGCGACATTCAGGTAACGGAGAATTGCATGACAGACGCCGCCGCTCTTGTTTGTATTTACAAATCCATGAAAACGATGGCGGACGGGACTGTTCGAGCCTCGTTTGATTTTGAAGGATGCAGTCTTGAGAACGTTGCGAGAGTTTTGGGCCAACCCGGCGATACGTTGGCAATCGCACGTCTCACGGAAGAAGCAGCCGCGCAAACCGTCGTAAGACCTCAATCCAACGAAAAGCCGTATGGACCGCAAGCGAAGATCCTGCGGCAGAGCGGATTCTTCCGTGCCCCTCGTGTTTGGGCTTTGGTCGGCACCGATGACAACTTCGCGGAGTGGATACAGAAAAAGAAGTGTTGCATCTGCGGTGACGGCGATTGGGTCGAAGAACTCGGCGAGCAACGCTGCGAGGCCGCGCACGTCCGCCGTGCCGGCGAGAACGGGACCGCCTACAAGGCAGATTACGCGCGCGTCCCAATGTGCCACATGCACCACATCATCGTTCAGCACCACCAAGGCGAACACGCTGCCTATGCCGGGTATCTCGCCAGAAAGGGCGAAGCCGCGCGACAGATCACTCCGCAAGAAGCAAAGGACTGGTTCGACAAGAAGCGAGTCGAGTATGTCGAACTGTGGGCATGGGAAACGCTGAAGAAGAAACTTGGATTCGACTCGTGGGGATTGGTGCCACCAGAGACTTTGTACGCATGGGCCAAGACTAACGATGTCGAAAGACTCTTACCCAACGAATACAGGACGAACAACGATGAGCGAACCGTCGATCACCAACCCGTTTAATGAAATGCGCTTGGCAGTGAGCCGCGCCCGCAGTTTGGATCAGGCGGTTCGTAGTTGCGCCGATGATATGGCGGCGCTACTAGCCGGGAATCTCGACAAGGTTTCTTCCTGGAACCTCAAGAAGCTCAAGCGTGAACTTCGTAATTTCAACATGCACACTGGTTCGTGGAAGGAGTAGCCATGTTTGTTACAAAAAAGACATTTGAGAAAGAAGAACGGTACACACAACTGAAGTTTCAAGAACTGAACGAAAAATATTGGGAGTTGCTAATCAAACACCAGCGCCTACTTGACCACCTTGGTTTGGATGAAAAAACGCTCCCGCAGGAAACCAAGCTTGTTAAGAGGGGAAAGTCAAAATGAGCGACAAAATGATTGACCTTCTCAACTCTATTGCGAAAAAACCTGGAACAACCGTCGATCACTTGTGGTCGGTGTTGATCATTCAGGCCCAGATTTCTGCGTACTACAAAATAACTGCTGTTCTTGTGGTGGCTATTGCGATTGTTGTCGCGCGGTTCAATCTGCATAAGTTTTTTGGAGTCAAAAAAGACGACACAAAAGGCACGATACTTTTCGTCTCCATAATCCTTTCAATTCTAGGAATGGTAATTCTCTACGGCGCTGTAACTGGGCTGGCAAACCCTGAGTATTGGGCAATGCAAAAACTTCGGCTGGCGTGGTGAATATGAGAGTCCTTGCGATTGACCCAGGCCCAGAGCGAAGCGCCGTCATCCAGTTGGATGGTGAAGCGGTGAAGATTGCGTTCATCGAAAAAAATCAACATGTACTCGATTACCTCTATTGTTGCCGATTGGCTCACCACAACTTTTCCGAGGAGGTAAGGAACCGCGGTGGCACGCCGGGAAGTCGAATGCCGCTTGTGATCGAAATGATTGCGAGTTATGGAATGGCCGTTGGTGCCAGCGTATTTGAAACATGCGTCTGGGTTGGTCGTTTCACTGAAATCTATGGCGCAGAACACACCAGTCGTCTTTACCGATCGAACATCAAGCTCCACCTGTGCAAAGACTCCGTNNATGCGAACGTTCGGCAAGCCATCATGGACCGATACGGCTCTACGCGGGAGAAGGCAATCGGAACAAAGAAGAACCCCGGACCTCTCTACAAAGTAAAAACGCATCTTTGGTCCGCAATGGCCGTTGGACTCACCTGGCTGGATGCCAATGCACATACAGGAAAACAATGAAACTAAACGGCGTGCGCGAAGCCATCCATGACGCTACCGCGCTTCACTTGATGAAACGAGAAGGGCTCGACCCGTTCCGGTACGGATGCCACGTTGACAGGAGTTCGTCCGGATCTGCGGACAGCATCATCGTGAGCAGTATCGAGTCCGGGAGAATCCTGTCCACAATCGAGAAGCAGCAGCCGATGGTTCGCGATTGGTTGCTCTTTGCATATGGCGCGGACACGAATCAAACGAAGAACCGGCGCGCTTTCCTGACGCACGGGCTCTATCGGAGATTCCTTCAGGACGACGAAGCCGACTTACCGACTCGACTCACGTTCTGCAGTTTGGCGGTTGACGACGCCCGCTCCAGGTACACCAACGGAAGGACGCTTAGCTCGGAAGCGTTTTGCACGGTCATTGGGATTACGGGGAATATTTGGAAGAAAAACGGTTGGAATAAAAAACTCAAGAAGATGCAAAACCAACTTGAGATTTTTGACCGTGAAGGCTTGGCGGCTGTTGAGGAAACTGTAGAACAGCTGAAGAAAGGTTCGGAAGAATGAGCGCGCAGCCGGCATTGAGGCAAGACGAATCATTTCCGAGAAGGGTCGTTCTGACGCCTCCAGAAGTGAGTTTCGCGATGTCGATCGCAACCCAACGCGATGCCAGCAAGAAAAACAGGGACAGCAGATTAAGCCGGTCACATACAGGATTCGGAGTTCATTTTGTCGGCGCAGTCGGCGAGATATGTTTCCGAAAGGTGCATGGAGGAAAGATTGATCTGCGTGTTCTGCCTGATGGAGATGGGCACAAGCCGGACATTATTGTCCCTGACGGGAGGCGCATCGAGGTGAAAACATCCACCTTCACCGGCAAAGAGGTTGAACTGAAGTTCGAGCCCAACGAATTGAATCAGGCTGAGTATGTATCGCTCGTCCAGGTCACGTTGCCTGATATCGGAATTGTGTTTCCGGTCTGGTCGTGGAGTGAGATATCGAGCAGTTTGGTACAGAAGGACTACGGGCACGGAATCAGGTATGTGTTCAGACCGCAAGGCGGGCAGCAAGGCGGGCAGCAATGAAACTTATATCATTGATTGAATGGGACAAGCTCTCGTTCGAAAAACCACACTGCTTGAACACGCTCAGAAAATGGGCGCGTTCGGGTATGATTCAGCCTCAACCAAAAAAGGTCGGGCGCGAATACCTTGTCATTCCCACCGCCCGATACACCCCTGAAGCACAGGATGCTGACGACGTGGTAATGGAAGTGGTTTATGGCAAGACCGCGTAGCGCAGGCCGGAAAGGCTGGCCTCCTGGATTGAATCGCCGCGTCAACAAAGACAGCGGCGATGCGTATTACACCTGGACGAATCCATTGTCCGGGAAAGAAAAGTCACTGCGCTGCACAAACGACTTCGCTCTCGCGGTCACACGGGCCAAGAAAGCAAACGCACTGGTGGCCGTCCAGCTCGAAGAGCGCGCCATGCAAGGATTGTTGGTCAAGAAAACCACGTTCGAACAGTGGTGCCAGAAGTACCTCGAAATCATCAAGGCACGGAAGCTGCGCAAGAACACGATCAGCTCCCGTCTCAGCCTCGTTCGAAAGTGGTGCCATTACATTGGCAATTCATTCCTCGAAACACTGGACACCAAATCTCTGTCGGAAGTGATCGATGCCGAGGTCGCTGAAGATCGCGCCCGTCAGGCCCAGGCGATGCTCTCAACGGTCAAAGACATCATTAATGTCGCCAAGACCAAAGGCGAGTTTCCGAGCGCCTACCCCAACCCTGCCGACGCAATTCCCACACCGAAGGCCAAGGTGATGCGCGCACGGTTGCAGGACATCGAGGAATTCAACGCCATTCTGGCGAAAGCCAAGTTCGCATGGGAGCGCAATGCGGTCCTGTTGGCACTGGTGAGCGGTCAGGGCCGGGAAGATATCTCCCTCGCGCAGTTTCGTCGTGGCGCCGACTGGCAAGCGATGTGGGAACGGTATCTCGATGACGACAGTCAGCCGATGCCGTATTCATTCGTGGACGGTGACACGTACTACGCGACCCGTCAAAAGACCGGAGCCCTGATTCAGATCCCCCTCTCTCTGCGCCTTGACGCCATTGGCCTGACACTTGGGGATGTCGTATCACAGTGCCGTAAGACGGGATCGGCGAGCCGCTATCTCATCCACCACGACGTCAACTGTGGATCGTGCAAGGTCGGCGACATGGTGTGGAAAGACACGCTGAGCAAAGGTTTCGCACGGATGCGCAAGAAGTCGGGCCTGTCTTGGCGCGGCGCACCGCCGACGTTCCACGAGATTCGGTCCCTCTCCGAGCGCCTGTACCGGGCGCAGGGTGTGAACACGCAACTTTTGCTTGGCCACACTGAGCAAAAGATGACGGACCTCTACAACAACGAGAGACAGCCGAAGTGGAAGCGGGTGAGTGAATGAGCGAAAAAATAATCAAGACGATGACGTTCAAACAATACTTGGACCAATATTTGGTTGCGTCTTACAAAATTGCTGATTTAGCCATATTGGTTTCTCCGAATCGATTCAGAACGGCAAACATTTCGGAAGAGTTTCGGAAGGATTTCGGAAAGGATTTGAAAGTCGTTTAAGTTCAGTTAGTTACAACTGCGTTTGTCTGTTGCCCATGCAGACGAACAAAACTGAGATTTTCTTGTTTTGATTCATTGTCTTACATTAAAGTTTCGAGTCTTTTTTTCTCTGAAAAACAACCAATCGCAAACATAATAGAACAAATACTTACAAAAGAGTTTCGGAAATAATTTTGTGTTTGGAATATGCGTCAGTGCGCCAGCAGATCACCAGCGCGACGGTGACGCGCTGGTGCAAGTATTAGCTTTTCCATACAAACGAAACTCATCGAGGACCGTTTGTTGGGCTTTTTAATTGGCCCGAAAACAAGACCGATTAAATGCCCTTCGGTCCCTGTGCGCCCCTTCCATGAACTGCGGCGTCAGGTACACTCCAGCGATGGACGCATGGATACCCCTGACGATCATCGGCCTGTACGCTGCTTGGCAGGCGCTTGGATGGAACCGGCAGCGCACCGTTCTTGCTCACATCTGGGCGTTCATCCTGTGCAGCGCGATGGTGGGTGTCGTCTACTCCTGCAGCACGACCGGAGCTCTACCTGTCCCTACTGAATACCCGTGGTAGACGCCCGGGCGATTCGATCCTTCTGCGCCGCAATCTCGTCCAACTTGGCGCGCTTCTCTGCCGGCGACATGGACCGGCTCGACTCAATAAGCCGCTGGCGTTCGTTCAGTCGCGTGAGAACAGCCTTGGCTTTTGATACGGTTCGGTAACTCCGGATCCTGTCGTAGTTGGATTCCTTCAGTTTGGCAGCACCCTCGTTGTCTCCCTCGCGGCGCATCCGCATGTATGAGGCGTAGGCTTCCTCAATCTCCTTCGCCTGCTCGTAGAATTGCGTCAGGTAGCGGCTTTGGTTGGAAGGCAACGACTCAACGAAGTTGCCCGCCAGGAAGGCGTCTCTGAGCTTCATCGACGGCTTTGCGGGCCGGTCGAGGACTGGATTCAGACTGTAGCCCAACATGGTCGTCGCCGCGGTGCCGAGCCATCCAAAGTAGGAACGAATCAGGAAGTCGATTTGCACCGGGGAAAGGTTGGTTTGGTTTCCTGCCAGACCGAGGAACCGCGCGACGTCGCTCGTATTGGCCGAGGCGCGGTCAGACTTCATCAACCGGTCCATTCCCATCGTTTCGATATCGCGGCCTGTGAAGCTGTCCTTGTTGGCGTAAACGTCAATCAGAGGCTTGAACATCTGCGGGACAGGGTTCAACGCGAAGGTATCGGCCAGCATCCGCTTCAGCCGTTCCGCAAACCGCTTCCCGGTCATCTCGTCGTTTATCGCCAGCTCGAGCGATCGTTCCGCCAACGTGCCGATTGCCCCGATTTCAAAGGGCTTCGGAATCCGGTAGGCCGTATTGCCGATCTTGAACCACCAGTAATTGTCCCGGTCCCAATCCTCACGTTTCTTCCAGTCGTCGTCGTCGCCGTAGCCGAGCATCAAGACCACCGAGGCCAGTGCGACGGCACCGGTCACAGCTGCGAGACGGACGCGATCCGCCTTGGCGGCGCGACCCAACTTATAGAGCCCCTGGAGCCGCGCGTTCATGAACGGAACGACTTGCGTCAGGAACCGCACAGCGCCCCACGTTCCGCCCATGCTGAAGTCCAGCAGGTCACGGGCCGCATAGGCGGCTTCTGCCTTGCTCATCCCCTTCGCGATCATCTGTTCGTACAGGGCCGCGCGGTTCGCGTTTTCTGAGATGTCGCCGAGTTCGTTGTAGAAGTCCCATGCCTTTTGCATGGCGTCGGCGATCTTTTCTTTTGTGTCCAGAATCGTGTTGGCCTTCACCCCGGCGTTGATAAGTTTGTGGACGTGACTCGCGCGTTGGTTTTCGATCATGGAACCGAAGCGGATAAGCCCGCCAGAGGCCAGCATCGAGGCGAAGGTCTGCGACTTCTTCCCTTTTAGAGCCTTGACGCCCTGAGTCACGTTCTTGACCGGGTTGTAAGACAGTTCAGTCTGAGCCATTGCAGACAACGTATCGCGGAGCAGGTTACGGATCTTGAAGGCTGGATTCGCGGTGACACCGATGGTCAGGTATCTCTTGAAGTTCGCCAGGGCGCGCATCGAGTGTCCGCCGAATCCAGTCCACTCCAGCGCCGTGACCGCGTCAAGCAGATACGGGTCAGCAACGGCGAAGTATTTCTTCTGACCTTGCTCCAGGTAAAACACAGCGTCTTTTGTTCCGGCCTCGACTTCGCTCGCCGCGCCGACCTTCGACGCCGTCTCCAGCGCCGCCTTGGCCGCGCGGTTCTTGGCGGACGCCGACAACAAGTGCGACCAGTTCATCAGGACGTTTGCCAGCAAATCAGCGTTCAGCTTCTTGGTGCCTCCCTTGAGTTGCTTGAAGGCGTATTGCTTCACCAGTCCGGACTTCACCGTGGGGCCGGAGATTTCTTCTTCCATCAGCCGGTAGAACGGGACGTAGAAATCGCGCTCCCAGATTCCACGGCTCTCCCCGTCGATCAAGTCTGACTGTTCGGCGATATCCAGAACGTTTTTCGAGATGCGTTTGAATTCTCCGAACACGTCGCCGTAGATCGTGGTCCGATCGGTGCCGTCAGGCATTTTGCCTTGGTTGAGAGACTTCAGCGCCGAGATATCGTCATCGGTAAACAGGTTCTCCCGGCCTTCCATCTTCAGACCTTCGGCGCGGTTCGCGGCAATCCACCACATGAACCGCTCCTGCTCGCCTTGGAGCTTCTGCAGCGACTCAATCAATCCGACACCATCCGCTTTCGCGTCTGTGACGCCGTCAACCAGTTCGAGGTTTCCGAACATCAACAGGGCTTCCAGAGCACCGTCTGAACCTTTGGCGAGACGCGCCTTGATGTAGGCTTTCTGGTCCAACTCCTTCAGCGGTGCGAATTGATCGACAACACCTTGGGCAATCTTTTTTCCAAGATCCTGCTTCGCCTCGTTGATCCACTTCTTGAACGACTTGCGCTCGACAATGCCGCCTGTGTTTTTCAGGGCTGTGCGCTGCGCCTCGGTTAGCTCGCCAAGGGATTTCTGTTCTCGCGGAATATCGTCGTTTTTCTTGCGCGAATACTTCGCTTCGGTCGATGCCGATGTCGTCTCGGATCGAGCCGCACGCTTCAGTCCGACAACGGCAAGCCGTGACAGGTCGGCAGCGGAAACGGAGTCGAGAATCTTCCCGCGCATTGCAGAATCTTTCGGGAGCGCGCGCATGACACCGACACGAATCGCGGCGATCAGGTCTTTGACCCATTTCATGATTGCTTCAGGAAGAGAGCGCGGCGCGTTCGTGTACTGCTCCACGGCGTAGGCTGCGATTTCTTCGTTCACAAGTCGCGCCGGAGTGTCATCCGGGACAGACTCCATCGCTTTCTTGAAGAATTTCCCAACGTCGCCGGAACCGCTCTCTGACGCCTTTCGTAGCGTATCCATCCGCTTCATCAGGCGATTGAAGTCTTTCTCTCCGACAAGTTGATTTAAGCGTTTCATGCAACCCTTCATGAAGCGCAACGCCATCGAACGAGTTTTCGTCGAGCGCGGACAGATTGAGATAAATTTTTCCATCTTTGTTGACACCTTGTACTTTTTCCTTGCGAGAGAATAACGGCTGGCCCTGCATGACCGACTCGCGCATCTGCGGGGTGATGTCGAGGGAGTGAACGTCGTTTAACGCTCCGCGCTCTTTACCTATGCGAACAGATTCGACAGGCACGACTGCGCTACTAACCTTCCCGCCTTCCGGCATCTGTCCATCTTCAGCCAACACAATCCGCCCTGAATCCAGCAACGCTTGCGCGCTGCTCGATCCGACAAGATCAGACAGGCGAGTAACCGCGTCAGCGCGGGTCATTCCAGCAGACTTCTCGCCCTTGGAGTATTTCGCGTCGTCGGACTTTTCAATTTCGACAAGTCGAGCATTCGCGCCGGTTGTGTTCAGAAGTTCCTTTTCCTTGAACGTGCCTTCCGGAAGCTTCTCGACCGTTGCGCCAAGCTCGTCGAGCCAATCACGAAACTCTGTGGCGGTCTTATCGTTACGGAAAAATGCTCCCTCGCCAACAATAGCAACCAGCTTTCCACCTGGCTTCAGCAGTTTGAAAGCGCGCTGAACGTGTTGGATGTCCTGGTTCTTGGAAAACGGCGGATTCATGACAATCGCGTCGTACTGACCTTCCGTAATGTCCATGAAATCGTGAGAGACGACGTTGAACTTCTTCGCCGTCAAAAGATCGCGCAGCGCCGATGATATCTCCGCAACATCGACATCCGCTCCAGCTTCTCGAATTGCTTCGGCGATATTCCCGTTCCCGGCTGACGGTTCGAGAACCTTCATCCCGGAGGAAATTCCGGCCATCTCAACCATACGGCTCGCCAACGTCTTAGGCGTTGGGAAGAAGTCGATTCCAACGTTCTGCCCGATCAAAGCACGCTCGGCGGCTTTTACTGGATCTTCCTTCAACTTTCCGGCGCGAAGGTCTTTGAACTCCAGCATCGCGGCTTTCAGGTCCGAAACGTTGTTGATCCCCGCGCTCTCCATGCGCTTCTGCTTCGACATCGCCTCGACAGCCCACCAACCAGCTTCGCGCTTTATTTCATCTTCGGTCAGAAAATTCTTGAGCTTTTCGTAGATCGATCGGGTGAAGTGGCTTGTCGAGTAGATATCACTTGCAAGGCTGACGCTTCCGCGCTTCCCTTTGATCTTGGCGACCAATGCTGACTGCGCGCCGGCAAGCCAACTCGCGCTCGGCCAGTCTGCGTAGGCGGCATCTTCGGTCTCGAACGCTCTACCTTTTCGGCTCTCACGTTTTGAATATGAATCAATCTCCTTTCTGTCTCGCGCGTAAATCGCCTGCGTCATCGCCTTGTCAATCATTTCGACTTGGGCGCGGTTCGAGATTCCTGCGAGCGCCTTTAGTTTCCCGGCTTCAAGCGCGTCGGCAATCTTGATCATCGTATCGCCGATGTATTTCTTGTACGCGGCATCCGCTTCCGCGCCAGCCGCCATGCGAGCACGGCGCGCTGTGTTCGTGTTTCTCTCTCTGTTGTAGTGCTCGCTGGATTCCGCTGAAGTTTTCTCGCCCAAGGCGCGCATCTTCGTCGCAACTTCCTTGCGTTTCTTCGCAGCCCTGTCCTCGGCAGGTTTTGGAGCTGGAGCGGATTCAGATTTCGCTACAGGCTTCGCCTGCTCGCCGCCTTCAAGGTGTTTGGTACGGATGAACCAACCGCCGTCCTTCCTGAAAGTGTACGGATCAATTTCGTGTGCCTGCTCTTTGTTGAGGTCAGAGCGAATGACGCCCTGGATAACCTTCCCCTTTCTGGTTGTGTGCTCGACAACATTCTGAAGCGTATTTTCAGGCGTCGGCTTCTCTTCTTTGATGAGACCGCGGATTGCCTCGTTCGCCGCCTCGTCGTCGAGGTCTTGGTAGTAGTAGTCCTGAACGGCGTCGTCGATCTGCTCTTCGGTGACTCCGCTCTTTACCGCCTTCTCGATCAGCCCACGATCCAGCCGGTCATACTTGTTGGCAATCGTCATCGCAGGATTGTCGATCGCGTTATTCGCCATGAAGAATGCGTAGGCGAATCCTTCTGGAGTCGCGCTGCGTGCGTTCTTTGTCGCAAGAGACTTTCCGCCGTACTTCGTGTGCATCTTGCTTCCTTCGGTCGGTTCAACCGGCGCGATAGGAAGGTCCGCATTAAAGCGGCCCCAGAGCAGCGTCTTTTTCGTGTACGGGTCGCCGATGTGGTTCGGGTCAAATGACAAACGCCAGGGAGGCAATCCGCCGAGACTTTCGATGCGTCCTACAGGATTTTCAATCGCCCACACGGCAGGCTTGAAGTGTCCGATTGTGGCTAGAGTGTGATGGACGAGTTTTACAGATTCGATAGTGCGTCCGTCATTATCTTTGGCAGCGAAGTGGCGCGCTCCGCTTACGGCAAAATCAGTACACGGGCACGCGGCGAGAATGGCGTGGATGTCGTTTCCATCGAATGAACCATAGAGTTCATTGAAAAAGTCGGTCGAAAAGTTTTTCACATCGCCGACATTGATCGTTTCTCCTTTGTGATCTATTTCCCAATTGTCTTGAATATCGAAACGGTACACCTGATAACCAGCAGCTTCCCACGGCTCCGACCATTTCCCGGTCAGGTCAAAAAGTGAAAGTACAACCTTCTCCGAATTGTCTCCAGTCTCGCCTTGTTTTTCAGCGTGCTGTTTCCATTCCTCGATCTTTGCCTTGGCTTCCGCTGGAGTCATCCAACCGTGTTTGGAGTTATAGACCTTTACCTTGTCTTGCAGACGGACAATATCGTCCTTGCTTGGCGCATCGAATACATGCGTTACATTGTCACCGTCCTCTACCTGTTCTTTTTGAGCCGAGTTAAACTCATCGACGATTTTTTTCAGGCTATCGTCAGAAACTCCGCCCTCAGTTTTTTCTGTAACAGGCTGCGACGTTTTCTGTAATTCAGATCCAGATTTTCCAAGCGAAACAGGCTTCTTCGTGTTGCCCGCCTTGAGCCACATCTTGAATTCAGGTGTAGTAAATTCTTTAATTGCGCCGAGTCCGTTCCAATCTTTTGTGTAGTTCTCCAGATAACCGGCACGCGCGGATTTTTCATCCTTCCATCCGAGCAAGACCTTGTGTTCGTCGAATTTCCCTTCCTTGTTGGTCTGATCGACAACGAAAACGGGTCCGCTGTGATCCTCGTTTGTTCCAGGCTTTACGAATACGTCGATATGGTCTTTGTCTTTTCCGATGGTGCCTTTGATGTAACCGTAGTGGCTTTTCATTTCCGGCCACTCAGGACGACGCTTGGAACCTTCCGGGTTTTCGATGGAGATGTCCAAGCCGCTAATCTTGACGTGTCCCTTCTTATAATTACCGGCTTCCTTCTGCGCTTCGGTGGGCTCCTGCAGCGAGTTTTTATCGGAGGTTGCGGCTTGGTGTGCGGATACGTCGATCGTTGCCGGCTTGGAAGTTACATCCTCGATGTCTACCTGCTTTGATTTCTGAGTGAATAGATCGCCTGCGCCTTCTTCCATCGAAGGGGCGTTGCGTTCTTTTGCGGTTCTGGCGAGATTTCTGTCGTGAAGGGCTTGCGCGGTGTCGTTCTTTCCGAACAGGTCGTTGGTTAATCCACTTCCTTCGGCTCGGATGGTTTGTTCTGCTTGTCCAAGGCGTCCTTTATTTTCTTCTGGCGATGTTCCTCGTCCGACAGGATTGGGTTCTTCCACGTCGGCTTGATACCCTTCGCCTGCTGCTCTTTGTAGTGCCGGAACGCTCTCCGGAACGGCGTTTCCTCCTGCTCCTGGTCGTTGTCGTTGCTCACGATTCAAGCCCTCGATTAGTTTCCAAAGTCGTGTCGCCGAGTCGCGGTCGTTCTGCGCGGATCCAGCTTCCTCGATTTCGTCGTCCGTGGCCCCGAGTTCGCCCGCCTTCTGGATCAAGTCAGACAGTGAGCGCGCCGTGGCGTCCATGTCAGGCGCGTAGAAGTCCTCATCCTGCATTTCGCCACCAAAGCGGCGAATGTCCTGCGCGGCTTGCTCCAGGCTAGGAACCTTGCCAATTCTTGCAAGGATACGCCAACGTTCCATCTGTAACTTCTTTTTTGCCTCGTCAACGCGGTTCGGGTCGATCCGGCCATCGGACACAACACCAAGCATCGCCTTGATTACACGGCTTTCTTTGATACCCAGCTTGCGCTTACCTTCCAGCGCCTTCGCCACGGTTTTCTTGACTTCGGCGACGGACATTGAGGTACTTGGGTTCGCGGCCATGCTTTGAAACCACGAATCATTGAGGGATTTCGTCCGGCGCATCGGCAACTCGACCGTGCCGTCATCGTTGCGCCGGTCGCTGAGACCGCCCTTGTATTCAACATCCGGGATCAGCTGGATTCCGCCACCCTCAACCAAGTCTTTCGCCAATTTCTCCAGTCCGTATCGAAACTCGAGACGCTTCAGTCGGGCGTCATCGAATCCCTTGGGTAGTTTCGTTGGCTTGAGTTCGTTCTGAACAAAGTTGTATTGGTCATCGCGCCGCGCCTTCTTCAGAGAACGCTCATTGTTCACCCTAAAACCTTGAGCTTCGATCGGCGTCTGCGGCTCACCGGATTTCGCGGCGAGCTTCGTTTTCATCCACACCTTTTTAATCGGGTCGGATTTCCGCAACACCCACTCGCCCGGATTCATCTCAAAAGGCTCGTAGTCGGACAGAGTTCGCTTGTTCAGCTTGGCGAAGTTGTTCGCGTTGCGTTCCGTCTGGAACGGCCTACCATGCTTCGGTACGACGAATCCGCCTTCCTCGATCTTCGGGTTCTTGGATGGAAGTTCAGGCTTCGTCGGTGTGGCGACAATACCTGCCTTGACCGGCCTTCGCTGGGCGCGCTGCATCGCCAACTGCATCGCGTTTGGTTCCTGCTCTGCGGTTACATCCGTTTGGATGTTGTAGTCAGCAAGAGAAAGAACATCGTTGTTGCGGTCCTCCTGCGCCTGTTGGAACGCCTGTTCGCGAGCGACCTGTTCTTGCGCGTCACGTTGCTCCAAAGCCTGACCGTAATCCTGATTCACGCGGTCGCGGTGGATGTTGCGAAACAATTCTTCTTCCGATGCGAAGCCTGGATAACCCTCTGGAACAGGCTGCGGTTGTGGCTCCGGCTGCTGATGCTGTTGAGGCTGTTGCGTCTCATTGAGCAGGTCGAACGGTTTGCCCTTCTCGATAACCGGGTGACGTGTCATCGCTTCCGTTGCGAAGTCGGCAGGCATGCCGAGTGCTTCAAGCAAGACTTCAGGAACGATGTCGCCGGTCTGCGCCTCTTCTCCGACCGATGCGGAACGGGCAATTTCTCCGATACCGCCGCCCGCCATCTGAATCGCGGTCTGAGCAGGAACGTTGACCCATCGATTTCCGATCTTGACCGGCAATACCGCGCTCGTTGCGGCATCGACGAAGCCCTGCGCTGCGGACTGGTTGATCGCGCGGGATTGTGCTTCCTCGAACGAAAGACCCTGATCCAGCCCTTCGCCGAGATTGGGGCCGTATGTGTTCGCCGCGGAACTGACGCCGCCGCCGATCCCAAGTGCCGCCATCGCGCGCGGCATCCCTTCCATCGCGGTCGGGAGTAACTTGTCAGCTCCCTTAGTGCCAACAGCCATCGTCGCGAATTGCGGAGCAAGTTCTACCATCTGCTCGCCGAGCACGTTCAGGGTATCCGGCGAGTCGTAAATCTCTCGGACGAATCCCTTAGCGCCTTCCATGAAGTCAGGCGCGGCGCTCGCTGCTTGGCCGGCGCGAATCATCGTCGGGTGAACCGGGAGCGCCTGGATCTGGCCCTGCAAGTCGGCGACTTCCTGTTGGTCTTGTTGCGTCTGGCGCTGCAACCACTGGCCGACCGGGCTTTCGTCGAACCAACCTTCGTTGTCCACCAGTAAATTCCCGAGCGCGGCACCAGCTCCAGCCATGCCTTGCTTCAGGCGCAGCATTCCGCGCTTCAGTGCAGTTCCGTATCCGCCGCCTTCGGCTTTGTATCGGGAAATTTGAGAGGCTTGGGTTTCGTTGCCCTGATCGTCGAATTCCGCCGTGAACGGGTCGTAATCGACGGGCGTGAGGTTATAACTTGGCGAGGCTTGTTCGGGAGTGGACTGCTCTTCTGAAAACGGGTCGTAATCGACTGGCGTCAACTGAAAGTTTTGCGGCATCAGCGCGCTCCATAGTTCTCTTGCAGAATTTGTTGATACATCGCGGCTCTCTTTTGGTCGCCTTGTCCTTCAGCAAATTGCAGTGCGTCGAACAGGTCGTCCTCGGCAGGAAGGAATCCCTGTCGCAAATCCTTCTCAACTTTCGTGACGGCCATCGCCATTTGTCGGTACTCGTCGCCGCGCTGGCCCATCGTGGCTTGCTGAGGGATTCCGAACCGGTTGCCCATTTGTTGCGCGGCAGGGTCACTCGGCACTTGCGCACGCGCAGTCTCGGCGGCTCTCGCTTCCGGCGTCGGGAGGCGACGGCGCGGAGGCTCCATACCCTGACCCCCATCAGGATCAACGCGCAGGTACTTGCCTGGACGCTGCGGGTCAGGAACGTAAAAATTCCCATCCTTACCAGAACGCGGTCTGTTGTCCTTTGTTGGGTAATCCGGATTGCTTTTGTATCCGGATGGAACGTCTCCGATACTGCCGATGTTTTGTCCTGTGGAAATGTCGGTAAGCGACGCACCAAAACCCATCGGGTCCGTCGTTTTCTCAATCATGTCGTATGCCTTTGCGAAGGCAAGTTGCTCAGGAACCTCCGGGTGAAGCCGACGAATTTCTTGGTATAGTTTGTATGCGTTCGTAGCCTTCATGCCGGTGATCGAGTTTCCCTCACCATCGGGAGCTTCCGGGTTGTCTGCAATGACTTTGCCGTCAGGCGTGATGAGCTTCGATCTGTAGTTCAGTTCAATCGGCTTCTGCGCCTTCCCCAGAGCGTTGAGTACGGATTTCGGGTCAATCTCACCTTCGTTCCCTTCCTCGTCAGTACCGATCCAAATCCCTTTCTTGGTAGGGTGTGGACGGAATCCCTGTGTGCGTCTCGTTCCAGATGAGTTGAATGCGCGTGCCGCTTCTTGAGGCATACCCGCATCGAGATAGCGCATCGTATCGGCCAATCCCTCGCCCGCCATGTCCTGTAACTTCTTGTCGTGCTCCAGCTGCGAGTTTTCCAAAGCCTGTTCCTGAGACTGCACGCCAAGGTCCATGACGCGCTCTCTCATGGGACGCAACCCTTTTTGGTATGCCGCCTCTTCGTCAGCGCGAGCATCCAGCACGCTTTGTCGTTTCATCTGCGCGTCTTGGGCTCGCACGCGACGGTCGTACTCGTCGTTCTGACGGCGCATCTGCATACCTTGCATAAAACCACCGGCAGCAGCGTTCAGTCCTTGCCCGATGTCATACACATAATTGCTTGGCATGTTTCTTTCCTTTAAGCGTATTGATTGTCACCGTAAGACGACATTCCCGTTTCAGGGTCGTAAGCAACACCTGAAGTCGAGTTGTTCTGCGTTGTATTTGTCACAGGACGGTTGTAGTTGTAACCGGCGATCATTCCAGCCGTGCTACCAGCGGAAACCATCGCGTTTGTTGCGTTGGCGCTGCTGCTCGCCGCGTTTGCTGAAGCTGCTGCAGCTTGTTGTGCGTAAGCATTTGAGAGAGTCCCGTATCCAGAATTCGTCTGCGAAACCATTCCGATACGAGGATCAACAATACCAAGCTGCGAGGATGTTGTTCCAAGATTGGTCAGCATCGCATTACTCAGATTGCCTCGACCGTAACGAATCGCGCTATCCATACCGGCCCTGCCTGCACCAACAGCGGAAAGCTCAAGCGCAGCTCCAGCCCGAGTTGCGCTATCAATAGCGCCACGACCCTGCGTGTACGCATCTCGATTGATGTCGCCGGAGTAACGTATCGCGCTGTCCACGGCTCCAGATCCATAGCGAAGCGCGTCAGCCCTTGCACTTAGCCCCGCGCGAATTGCTGAATCGAGTCTGCCGCGTTCCTCGTTCTTCATGGAACGGCGAGTTGTGTTAACCGCTCCAGCTTCGGCAAGAGCCTGGTCAATCGCTGAATCGCTTTCCATGCGAGAAAATTCAGAACTGTTCGGGTTCAGTCCGTAGCGCATAGCGTTCCGTCGAGTGATACCGCGCGACTTGTCGAAACTTTGAACGACATCGCCGGACGCTGCTCCAGTTGCGTCGAGGTAATCCTGTTCAGAGTACCGGGCATTGTCTGTGAGTTCGTTGTACGTCCTGTCCGCATTACCGAGAATGTCCGACTGAAAACTGTAGGCGTTGTCCAAAGCCCCCTCGCCATACATCTGCGCGTTCCCGGTCAGCTCGCCGTACAAGTCCCAGGCATTACCCTGAATTTCACCAGAAGCGTTGTATGCGAGACCGGTTGCCTCGTCGTAGTAGAGACCGGCATTCGCCATGACCTCGTCGAATGAAGCTTGCGCGTTGTCGTAAACTTGCGGAAGGATATCGAATCGGCGTTGATCTTCCTGCTCTGCAAGATTTCTCTGGTAGTCGTACCACTCGCTACCAAGACCCTGTTTGAGTTCGTCCTGATCCTTCAGGTAATCCAGTTGTTCGTGCCCGAGCGCAATTTGCGCGTCACTCGCTTTGTTAGCGTCCTTTGAAGCATTTTTAGCCGCCTCAGACTGTTGGTAGGCAGATAGCACCCCTACCGCTGCAACTCCGACCGCTACCCAAGACATTTACTTGCCCTCCAATTTTGAAATTGCAGCGAGCGCATCTGAAATAAGTGCTGGATCGTCGAAAGATTCGGCGATCATTTCTTTTTCTATTTCTTCCGGTTTGTCAGAAAAACAAGCGTGGAAGGTTGTCCAGATCGTGTCCTCGTGAAAGTACGCGACACGCTTTGTCCCTGGAGGCGCAACCCAAGAGGCAGGAGCGTTAACACGCTCTACTTTTCCCTCTTCAGTGAATACAGAACATGATCCCTTCGAGATGACGCTGATGTTTTCGTGCTTGTGAATCTTTCCTACAGCGATAGTACCGGCAGGAGCAAACATCTCTCTGGAGTAAACAATGATTCCGTGCGGGCCTTTGGCGTACCGATGCGTGATCGGCATTTCGACTTGAGTGTGCTGCTTCAGGAACGATTCAATCTGTGCGATTTTGCTTCTGTTTTTTATTCTTGTTTCGTTGCTTTCGACGATGTCATTCATCGCGCGATTGGTCTGCCCCTGACTGGATACGTCATCGTTGTGGTTGGCCCTGTGGAGGCTGGCTGCATTCCAACCGTTGGTCTGGTTCCCGCCATCGGAGCCATTGGAGACGGATTGCGAGGAATGCCTGGTCCTGAGAAAACTCCGTTCGGTACATCCTGTCTGGAACGAACAAATCTCGCTCCACCAAGGTTCGGATTCATCATGCTTCGCACGATCATCCCCTGATTCATCATCGGAGCGCCGTTTGCCATGCGTCGATTGATGTCACCATACCGAGCGCCTTGAACGCCCATAGGAGTCGCCTGCGTTCTCATCGCGGAAAGGCTGTCAACGTAGGCGTTGTTTACGGAACGCTCACGGTTCATGCGAGCGTCGAACGCCGCTTTCTTCGCGGCTGCGGCTTCCTGCGCCATTCTTTGCTGTTCCGCCGCCGCCGCAGCCTGCTTCGCTTTCTTTTCCGCAACAGCTTTGTCGTGCGCCGATTTACTTCCTTCCTCGTACCCTGAAATCACACTCGCGCCTCGCGTTTTCCACGCGGCACGAAGGCTGTCCGTTGTTGAATTTATGTTTGCCGGTCGATGACCAATCAGACGCCGAGTATTACCGGTGATGTCATTGGCGTTTGTAGGAACTTGTCTTACCGCCCTTTCCGGAGACCGAGCCTCTTTGACAATTGATTTGATTCCGAAACCCATGTTTCTCTCCTACGGATTGCGTGGACGAATGACGTAATAGATGGTCATGCTTGTGTTTCCTGTCCAACCATTTCTGAGTGTGATACGTGTTTGCCCTGCTCCTGGACCTGCCGCTGTATCAATTAGGCTTGCCGATCCTGCATTGCTTCCGGCGAAATACTGTCTGTATCCGCTGGCGCCTGAAACAGTACATGCTTGCCAATAGGCTGAAAGCGTCCCTGTACTGCCGTATCCGTAAATTTCAACGATGACATCATCGGTTCCAAGTCCGTGAGCAACTGTCGTTTGTGTAGTTGCTCCACCGTTCATAGTTCCTGACAATAATCCGGTGTATCGCGTGTACTTGTTGGCTACATTGACCCAACTACCGTACCAGTACCACGCGGTTCCATTGTCCTGCATACCGAGCGAACCAGACTTTGGTGTATGGCTCGGATTTGATGTGTAGGTCGGAGGAAGAACAAGGTTCGCAGTTGATGACGCGCCGCCGAAATAACCGCCATACCCAGGAGTAATGCCAGCGCCTTCGCCTCGAATCGCAACGCCGTTCGCGTTGTGAGTCGATGCATAAATAACATCTGTTGGAGAAGCTGTTCCGCTATCCGAAGCAAAAATTGCATGGCTCGTTTCTGAAAAAGCAACAATCGCGCTCGTTGTTTTTGCGATTGCATAAATCGCGAAACGATCTGAATTCAGGCTTCCAAAATTACCGATGGTATAGTCGGCTCCTGCCGCCTTGATTCCGATTGAAGCCAGTTCTTCAATGACTCCATCTCCACGATCCCCGTAAAACTTCTGCTCGTTGTTCCCGCCTTCGTTGATCGTGATGCGCTTACCGCTGGTTGCGGTCTTGAATTCCTTTGCAAGAATCGCCCCGGACTCCAATTTAATGTAAGCCGTACCGTCACCGATGTGGGCGCGAGGCGCGCCACCGTTGTATTCGAGCTGAATACCGGCACTGCCGTAGGTGGCGCTGTTAATACTGAGGCGCTTGTTCGCAAAGTCGAGAACGATGTTGTTGCCGTTTCGAATGTACCCGCTCGCCAACTCCAATCCGCCAGCCAATGCGGAAATCGGTGCTCCCGGTTCGCTGTATGCGCTCGGTGTCGAGCCTGCGCCCCACACTTCTTCGAGCATGATCCCGTCGTACTTCATCGTGTTGCTGGCCGTGTTGTTGTCCACACGGATGATTGCGGCCAGCGAGGAATCGGCGGTCAGGTCGATGACGCCGTACACACGAGTCCAGGTGTTCGGTGTTCCGGATGTCGTAAACGGAATGCTGTAGTGCGTTCCTGCGGAGCTGGTGCGAAGGAATAGCTCGCCCGACGCGCTCGCCTGCGGACTGGAAACGTAGGCGCTGAGCAATACCTTTTTGTTCGGCGTCAGAAATATGTTGTAGTCGCTGCTCGATGCCCCGAGGTAGGTGTAGTTGTCGCCCGCTGTCGCAACCAGTTGCAGCGCCTTTGTCGCCGCTCCGAACACGCCACCCGTGACTTGCGATGCTGTACCGTTCGTTGTTGAAACAGTCGGCAACGCGCCTTCTTCAAAATTGGAATACTTGGGATGCGCGAGATTCGCGCCGCGCCCTGCCGGCGTATCCGTCAGGTTGGCGAACCCGGTTCCGCCCGTAATGTTGACCGTGCCGGTAATGTTCGCATTTGTCGCCGTGAAACTACCGTCTGAATACACACGCCACGGTGCGCTCGCCGGAGTCGCGCTGCCTGCGGAAAACACAGGCGTCGATCCGCCTGAAGCATCGATTCGAACCAACGTCGAACCGCTTCCGGCGTAGAGCATATTTCCGGTAATAATCCAGCTTGCGATTTGACCCTCGCGAGCCAGAACCTTGCCGTCGAGAACAACTTTGCGTGTATTCGGCTGGCTGGTGTCGATATAGAAATAGCCGTTCGCGGAGTTCTTTGTACCCGTGCCATACCAGAAAGGCAGCGTCGAACCCGATTCCAGCATGACACGCTCGGCGGTTGACCCTGAAGCCTGCGTGCTGATCGTGGGGCCGTAAATTCCGATGACCGCCGTAATGTCTCCAGCGAGGATCTTGCTGGCCGCGAGTCCATCAATCTTCGCGCCGTAGACGGTTCCAGTCACATCGATGACCGGATTCCCGGACGGGTCGAAAATCTGAATGCCGTAGTCGGTTGCTCCTGCACCGAGTTTTCCGATCTTGACGCGCGTGACCGGCGTGCCTTGGTTGTCCTGGACAATCAAGTGCCGGTTTGTTCCAGTCCCATCGAGCTGGAACTTGGCGTCGCCAATGTTGATGACGGCGGACGTATTTGTTCCAGAGGTCAGTTTGGCGACTGACAACGTTGAAATCTTCGCATCGTCGATGGTGGCGTTCGCTATCTTCGCGCCAAGAATCGTCGCATCTGCAATCTTGGCGTTTGTAATACCAAGGTCAACGATCTTGGCTGTTGTGACTTGAAGGTCGCCAATTTTCGCGGTCAGAATCGCTGCGTCTGCAATCTGCGCCGTACCCACCGCAAGGAGCGCAATCGCTGCCGTACCCACCGCGAGGTTGGCGATCTTGGTCGAAGTGACAGAACTATCCGCAAGCTTCGCCGCATCCACAGCGAGCGCGGCCAGCTTGCTGTTATCCACCGCGAGGTTTTGAAGTGCTGCCGTGGAAACGGAAGCCGCCGCGAGCTTTGCTGCAATGACGGCACCATCCGCAAGGTCGCTCGACGAAACCGTGCCGGTTGTCCCGGAAACGCCCGACGTTGCCGCCGCGTTCCACGCGCCGATGTTGCCGCTCGAATCGACTGCGCGAACCCAATAGTAGTAAGTCGATCCTGCTGAAACCGGGTCGGAGTAGATCGTTCCCTTAACCTTCGCGATGATGCTGCCGCCTGCATCTCGGTCGTTCGAGGTATGCCGGTGGATTTGGACAACATCGATGTCGCTATCGCTTGGAAGCGTCCACGTCAAGATAATTGACTTCACGCCACCGGTCGCGGCAAGGCCTGTGATTGCACCCGGAGCCGTGGTATCTGTTCCGCCGCTGCTACTCTGCGTTGTGGCGCTGGTGCCCGCTGTGGCGTTGAACGCGCCGACGACATCGGAGGTTGAAACAAACCGAATCCAGTAGTACCACGTCGCGCTGTTGTATCCGACCGAATCGGCATAGAACGCCGTCAACGTCGTCCCGATACGAACCGCTGTGCCTTGGTTGTCGGTGCTGTTTCGCCAAATCTCGGTATAGGCGTGGTTGCCGTAACTCGCCGCCGTCCACGAAAGCAGGTTCGTGGTGATTGCGCCTGTCACGCTCAGCCCGGTCGGAGTGGCCGGCGTCGTCAGGTCCGGCGCTTCAGGCGCAGTCGGAATCGGCTCGAACCCGGTATCGTTCGTGCCCGAACTGACGACAGAACCTTGCCCGTCGATGAGACGAATCAGACCGGCATTGAACAAATCGCGCGGCGTCAAGAAACGATCAAGCGGATTCCCGACACGACCGGTCGCAATCATCCAAGAAGTCAAAGACCCATCGAGGAATTTTTGAACCGAATTCGGGTTTGAGACAGTGGCACGGGCGAGCGATGGATAGAGGGTCTGACGGCTATCCTCCGACATCGCGCAACTCCTTCGGCGAATGCGCGAGAAACGCCGAGGTCACGATGTCGGTGCCCGACAACTCAAACTCCCAATCGCGCGCCATGTAGCCGCTTGGCAACGGGAATGGATCACCGCTCGCGACCGTCTGCGTATGCTTCAACGCCCCATCGGCGTAGACCTTCATCGTCACGTCGGCATACGACTTGGCGATGACTTGGCCCCAACCGAAATTGGTGTATCGCGGCGATTCAAAACTCTTTGAGCGCCAGGTGTACGTCAGGTTGGTGGAATTGCCTTCCCACTTGACCAGCGAACCGGACACGATGAGGTAAAGCGAATCGCTCAACAGGTCCACATGGCCACAGGTGGCGTAGGTGGTTAAGTCCTGAAACCCTGCGCCGCCCTGGCGAGGATCGAAAACGAACCCGCCCGTAATGCCTGAGCCGTTGTCGTAGAACCCGAAATACTGGCCATCGTGCATGTAGCCGTGAATCGTGGACGGGTAGTACGACGCCCACTCTTTCGCCGTCAGAATGTTCTCGGTGAGTACCTGCCCGCCGCCCGGAGTCAGCATGACCAACCCATCCGGCGAGGCGTAAATCACACCAGAATCGCCGACACGCGCCACAGAACGCGCTGAGGCGCACGCCTGTTCGATGTTCATGCGCTCGAGAATCATCGCCGTGGGATCGGTGCCGGTGGCGATGTAGGGCATGCCCTTGGTCAGCACGGCGAGCGACGTACCGAAGCCGCACAGTGCAACCACGTCGTAGTTCACAGCCTGCCGATTGGGGTAGGCATGCGGAAGAAACGGCTCGCTGATCCAGACGTCTTTGCCGGAGAACGCGGCGATCATGCCGTTCGACAGTTCGACCATCCCTTTCAGGGTATCGACGGGCGGGATCCACGAGCGCGAGGGCAGGATTTCACCCAACTGAGAGTCAGTCTTGGAATCGGCATACGTCGTCGTCGCGACGGCAATCTCGGCAACAAACTGAAGCTCGGTCCCGTTGGTGCCGCTCAGGCTGCGATAGATGCGCTTGTTGGTGACGTTGTACGGCCCGCTCGGGCCGGTGGACATCGCCGACAGGTCCACTGTTTGGCCCGCCTTAATACCCGCCAACGTAGCGACATCGCTGGGCGGACCTTCCTCGCCCAAGGCTGAGACATAGGTGTAGACGTAAGCGCGAGTGACTGTCTCGGTTCCAGACCCGCCAGCACCCAAGGCCAGTGTCGGAGCCGCCGCAGGCTTCGGAATTCCCAGGCGGTAATACGCGGCTGGATACCGAATCGGTGGCGTGCCGGTGATGGAGTACGACGAGTACCCCATCTTGGGCTTCGTGTCGTCGTCGCTGTCGCCGGTCCAGTACACGCGCGCCGACGTGTCGCCGGCCACGGGGCCGCGAACGATGTTGACGACATCGTTCCAGCTCCACAGGTATTGGTTCTCGTAGAGAAAGATCGTCAGGACTGTGCCGGAGTCCAGCGCAACCGTGGGTCCGCCGTTGATCGACGTGACCGATGACGTGTTCTTTCGAGGGCGCAACTCGCCGGAGCGTAGATCACAGTTCTTGGCGATCTGGGCCTGATTCTCTTGGAGAAGCTTGGAACTTAAACGAGGCACCACACCGCTGAAAACTCGCGTGCCGAGCAACATTTAGTGTTGTATTGCCTCTTGCTTCGGAGGCGCGGTCGGCGGTTCGGAAGTGGCCTTGCCGTTGGCTTTCTTCTTCTCCTTCTTGTTCGCCATCTCCTTCAAGCCACTTTTCAGGCCGTCGATCTGGGCCTGCAATTCGGTAATTTTTGCCTCGTAGGCGATGTTCTGCGCTCGCGTAATGGCGAGTGCTTCCGTGGCTCCATTCAGTTGTTCCTGAAACGCCTTGGTCAAATGCTGGAACGTCACATCAACGTTGCTCATCGGTTTGTTTTTCCTGTGGCAGAGAAAGCGGAATTCGCGGCGATGTTGGCTTGCAGCGAACGGAGGAATGCGGCGTAGGCGTCAGCCAACCGCTTTTCGTTGTTGGCGTACTCGACATCCTTCTGATAGGCGCGATAGAGCAAGTAATCCATCAGCGCGTTGGCGAAGATGTCCGGGATG
This sequence comes from Proteobacteria bacterium UBA6921, assembly GCA_002450895.1. Classification (GTDB taxonomy): domain Bacteria; phylum Pseudomonadota; class Gammaproteobacteria; order SG8-11; family SG8-11; genus UBA6921. The sequence continues at coordinate 18,473 of DKAR01000034.1, read as the reverse complement.
GAGATTGCGTTACCAATGGCCGCAACATCCGGAGGGCTGCACGAATACACCAGCTCGACCGAACCGGGATTCGACGCCGGCTGAACCGGGTAGGTGTAGAACCGGGTCGGATCGCGGTCGTCGTAGCAAAACCATTTGACGATGGTGTTTTCGCCTGCGGAATGCCAATCGGGGATTTGATCATCCAGGATCTTCCGAGAGATGTTCCGAATGGCGGTCTTTGTTCCAGTGGAATTCCGCACCACATCGATGACACGAATCCCGTCACTCGGGATCGTCTGTTTCGTTTCGCTCACAGTGAGGTTGTGAGTGATCGACTTCGTGTAGGCGTCCGGTCGAACGACGCAAACCTCACGCTGCCCGTCATTCAGCCAACCGAGCAATTCCGCCGCAGGCCAACGAACGTTGGTGTTGTCCTGAATCACAATCTCGGCTTTGTCGATAATCGTTTGGGCAAGAATCGAACCCATTGCTTTTTCTCCAGCAAAAGAAAAAGCCGCCCGGAGGCGGCTTTTTCAGGGATGGTGGTCTGTCTCCCGACAGTCCGAAATGATTTACTGAACTGCGTTCTTTGCTGCCTGAACAGCGTCCTCGGCCATCTTGGTCAACATGGCGTGAAGTTCTTCGTCGGTTTTGCCTTGGGCCTTTGCCGCATCACGTTGGGCGATGATCGAGTCGATCTTGACGCCTGTTGAAATCAAACCGAGAACCAAGTCGATAGCCGCGTAGGTATTCATACCGTTTGCTCCTGTCTGAATAGAAAGTGACCGTTACCGTTTGGTAACTCTCCAACACCGCTCGCCGCTCCCTTCTGCCTGCTCTTGCTACGTAGCCAGTTTCGGGCGCTGGTCATGGCCGCGTCGGCGATTTTGTATTGAGCTTCGGCTGAAGATAGGTCGCCCGTCGCAAGGAACGCCTCGGCATTCTTCACGGCGAGTAGCGCCTTATCGAGCTGATCGACGAACGGCCTCGCCTCGTCTTTGAGGTAGTAACCCTGAGAAACCCCCTCGGTGATTTCCTGAGAAGCGGCAGTAATCAGGATCTTCGCGTCGTCAAGCCGGTCAGGGAGTGGTTTGTTGCTTTGGAGCATACTGAACGCGCCAGTGCATCCCGAAAGGACCAGCATGAGAAGAAAGAACGCCACTGCGGCGAACACACCTGAGGCGATTTGGTACTGCTTCTTTGTGAAATTCTTCATTGCTTTGTTTCCTCCTGCTGTTGTGCTTCCGGTGCTGGCTGCTCGACTTGCGCCTTCGGCTGTTGAACTCTCGTTCCCATAATTGTCACAGCGCCACCGTTGTAGACGCGGAACAACCAAGTGAATGCTCCGGCGACTACCGCGACCCCCCAAGCAACAATTTGCGCGGTCTGTTCGTCGCTAATCCCAAATTTGGCGAGCTGCGGCCCGAGAGCCGTGACGACCAAAGCAATAAGCATTTTGCTGATTGGCATTTTTCCTCCAAAAAAAAGCCGGTCCATTTCTGAACCGGCTGAATAACGTACCCGTGCTGTTGGACCCGTGGTACGTGGTCTTTGCTGCTTACGATTATGCAGCGTGCGTGTTGGTGCTGATCGTAGCTCCGTTAGAGGGGTAGCTTAGCCCGCACCGACTTCTGTATTAGACGTAAGCCTTCTTTATCTCAGTAGGTTCGTACACAACATCCGCGTTGTCGTCCCGATGCGCGAACACGCAGCTCGCATCGGTGTCGTCTTTTTCTGACATCAAAGTATGAGGGACATGCGCCGGAACGCCGCGCCTACCGGGAGCATCAACCACTTCGCTCTTTTCCTCACCTTCCTCGATCCAGATGAGCCGAACGGCGCCTTTAAAAACGATCAAAGCATGCGGGAAGTTGTGGCCGTGCATCTTGCACATCAATTCGCCCTTCTTCATCGCCGTGAAATTGCGGAACCGCAGACCGCCGCAATCGTCTTGATTACTGCCTGCAAAGCAGCTCATGTCTTAACCTCTCTTTGTCTCAAATAAGCCATCTTGTCCTGCATCGTTCGTGCGCCGTTTGCCTTATGCGGCTTGCAAAGCAAACAACCTGCGCGACAGTTCTTTGGTCTTCCGCGTTTATGGTTCATGCGCCAACGCTATACCCGCACTTCTCGCACTTCAAACAGTCCGCAATCTTCCCAGGACCGCCTGGAGACATCGTGACACCAATCGTTTGACCCGGAAAATCGGGGAATGAAGGCCTGAACGTGTTGGCAATGGCCTTCCCGCTTTTCATTTCACCGCCGCATTTACGGCAAGTGACTTTTTCCTGTTCTGTCATGAGTACGCCCTGTTCAACCATCCTGCGAGAAACTTGGGCTGATTCAGTCCTCGGTAAAAGCCTGCCGCCTCGGATCGAATCGCCGGGAGCAAGCCGCGCGGTTGATAGTTGTTGATCGCATCCATCGTCACAGGTCCGATAACTCCGTCCTCGGTAACTACCTTACCAACAGCACGCAATGCTCGCTGCACAATGATATGCGCCCGCTTGGCCCCCATGTTCACAGCGAGGTCGAAAACTTTTGTGGCAACGTCTTGCGAGTGGATCTGCTCGTAGCCGTATCGGTCCCACCATTGCGTCTTGTAGATTGCAACAGCCTGCTGGACGGTCATCTTGCGGATGTCGTCGGCGTCCACATCGCCGTCATGGTCGATGTCGCCCTCGTCTCCAAGACCTTTCAGGAATCGAAGCGAGATACCAAAATTAGTCGCTCCACCAGCGTCGTCCTTGTCGTCGGAGAATCCACCTTCATGCTGGAGCACAACGTTGATTGCTTCGGAAAAGTGGGTCATTTTCCGATAATCACAAGCGACATCATCGCAACGATCAGCAGTGACCCAACCAATCCAATTCCACCAAATAACCACTTTCGAATCAGACGAAGGGAAGGAAGTTCGCCCTTTATTTTTGTTATGTCATTTCCATGTTTTTCCAATTCATTAAAAGCTCTTTCCAATCCATTTCTGGTTTCTGCGTGTTGCACTTGAAGTGTAACCATACTTCGAATCGATTCGGCAATCTCTTTGTTCGTGGTCTTTAACTCATTGACTACTTCGGTCATCGCCTCGTAAGCGTGCTCCAACAACGCGATTCTTGTTTCTTGTGAAGGAGAACTTGGCATTGTCATCTCACCCATATCGTTGATTTGAACGTTTCTTTGAAGTAAACCTTAGTAAACTTTTTACCAATAAACTCATACCCGGCAATCAACACGGAATCGGCCAGCGTTGCAGAAAGAACGCCTGCGATCGGAACGATATGAGAACCCACAAAGTTCATCGTTCCGGGTGACAAAATCGCCGACATCGTACCGAAGGAAGGAAGCCCAACCGCACCAGATACGCTCGATATTGCGTCATCCAATGTTGCAGAAATAGTTCCGTAGTACGCCGGACTCTCAGACGACTCCATAATCGCGTCAGAGAGTGTCGGAAAGAACGTTCCAATACTGCCTGCATAAAACGTTTCAACGTATGTTGGAGCTACGTTGACCGTGATATCAAAACTCTCAACCCAAAACTGTGTCACATCGCCCGTCGCTGACATCGTTCCTGATGTCAGTGTTGCCGTCATCGTGCCGGATACGCCGCCGGCAAAATCAGATGTTTGGTCGAATAAGGTGCCTGATACTGCACCACCAGTTTGGGGGGCGAATCTAGTTGCCATTAGGTCAGGACCAGAGTACGTGTCGCACGGTTTGTTCCATCGTCAAACAAGATGGTGACAGTATCTCCAATGACGACTGAGGCCGAGTTGACTACGATGGTAAAGACACCACTGACAACGTTCACCGTTCCAGTTTGAATAACCGTTCCGAGATTCGTCAATGCGCTGGCCTTATACACCACGTAAGGGACGTTGTTCTGAGTAACCAGAACATAGTCCTTGTCTCGAAGCTCGTTCGTCGCTGCAAGAGAAAATACCGCATTCTTCGGCGCAGCAGCGAATGTGCCCGACATATTTGCCGTTGCGCCATTCAACGTCGAGGACATTGTTCCGGTGTAACCATTGCTCAAACTGCCGCCCGACCACAGTGTTACCGGATTCCCCCATCGATATCCGCCGCTCGTGTAAATTCCAAATCCGACCGTACCGCCTGTGATTGCGGTTCCTGTATCCGTAACCGAAGATCCAACTTGAGATTCAGACCCGCCAGAAGGTTTATGGAACAACGAAAAAACTGGTTGGCTCGACCCGTTGTTTTCAACTTCAAGAATAAATTCGTCGCCTGCGCCCCAGGCGTAATCTGTTGTTGTGAACTCTCCGATCAATGTCGGAGTGCCGGAGTCCAGTCGATAAAGTTCATTGTGATTAAGACGAATACGCGCGTAGTAACCCGTCGTTGCGCCGGTCGTTCGCACAGCAACCCAAAGCTCATTCGACGTTGTATCTCGCGCAGCATCCATGACAATGCGTGAATATTGCGCTTCCGTATATGAACCCGACGCCCGGTAAGCGGCGCCCAAATTTCCACCCGTTGTTGGATAGCACACGCCGCCATTTGTGCCTGGGTCATACTCCAACGTACTGTCACCGCCCCACTGTGACCAGACGGAACCCCCTGTCAGGGTTCCACTGCTGGTCATTGGATCATTTGCAATTTCATTCCGAGTTGCCATTCATTGACTCCAGGCAATAAAAAAGCCCCTTTCGGGGCTTTGCATTTGAGAACCGGCGATGAATTCCGGGTTTTAGAGTTTCAAGAAAAACGGCTCTTTATCCATTTCCGTCGCGAGGATGATTCCATGCCATGCAGGCACGTATCGGAATCGCCCGTAAACGCCCTGACCAACACCTGTCGGTGGACCGGGATCAATCCCGGTGCATGTGACAGTGCTCCACGTCAGCGTGGCACAGTTCATAATGTAGATTGTCCGTCCACCATTCCAGCCAATCAGCCGATCGCCAATCGGATCGTAAATGAGTCCCTGACCTGCATTCACATTCATCGCTGAAGGTGTGTTGTTGAGCGTGACTGGAGCCGTCATCGGATTGTTCAAATCCCAATAACGATTTTGGTTGTTCGACGGATAATCGGTTCCGATTGAGAACATTCGGTTGCGCTTCGTATCGATCGCGCATCCTGGGCCTGCTGTAAACCAGTTGTTCGTATAGTTGTTGTAGACCGTCCACGTATCGGTGGATGGGACATACTTAGACAGGCGTCCATCCGTCTGCGTGGTTTGCAGCCAGATATTCCCAAACGCATCGATGGCAGTGTAAGCGCCGATCATCGAATCATTCGAACCTTGATTCGCTTTCTTGCTCCACTTCTTCGTGGACACATTCAACATCGCGATGCTATGACCGTGCGGACCCTCGTTGCTTCCGTTCTGTCCGCAAGTTCCTGTTCCGATCAAGACAATGGAGCGGAATTCGTCGCAGTATTGAACACGACCGTAGGAGTGACCCTGAGAAGGCTGAATGTTGTTCGGATCTTCGCTGTAGAAATACTTGTCGGCATAGTCGCCGGCTGTCGGCAACACATAAGGCTGCGTTTCTAGTGTCCACTGGCCTGTCGCAAGATCAAATGAATACACTTCGTTTCCGGCGTAATCGTTGTGTCCGCCACCCGTCACGTACAGTTTGTTGTTGCGATAATCCAGCGCGCCACTCGACCAGCCGCGCATCACCGCCAGCACGCCGGTATTCAGCCAGTAATTGCAATTCCCGTCAGTACATGGAGCAACGTCAACCGCTTTACTACGAACAGCAACGGGATACTTGTACCACTGGTATGGAGCCAAGGCTGCAATGCCAGTTGGTATCGTTACACGCGGCTCGATATCCCAGAGAGGATTTTCCCCCATATTCCCGTTGGTAATGTAGTTGTGCATCGACGTGCATTTGCGCCACTGCTCCATATTGGAAACGCCGCTATCCACGGCGAGCGCCAGGGCGCATTGCAGATTCGCCGCGTAGGCTGTCGCCGTCGTTGGATACGCACCATCCTGAAAAAATCCAGCCGAAACCGTTGACGGCCCTGGTGGTGTGCATGGGGTTCCGGGAAATTGATCCGCGTAGACCTGCCCCCAATTGGATAAATAGTTTCGGTTTCCGAGTGCAGTCTGACCCAAACCACGGTCCATGTTGTAATACGGACCCCAATAGGAACAGTACCCGTTACCGATTCCAGGCTGTCCCATGCGTCCGGCCTGTGCGCGGTGCGCCCACTGCGCCAATGTCGTGACATTAAACCCAAGCTCTCCGAGCATCCCGACAATGATCCCGAAGAAATCAACCTGCCAAGTGTTGTACTTGTTTCCGCCGTATTCGTAATCATAGTCCCGTGGTGCGCCCAACGTGTTGTAGTCGCTGCCGCCGGGTGTTGCACCTGTTGTCACATACAGATTAATCCAGTTGTTGACTTTTGAATTTAGATAGGACTTCAGCGGGTAGTCGTCCGGTGCAATCGCCGCCGCCAGCGCGATTGTTCGAATACCCCATACACGACCGCGCAATTGACTGCCCGGAATGCCAAGCGTCGGGTCGCCCAAACCATATCCACGATCCCCGCGTGAACCAACAAACAAGTTGTAGGCCGCACGGAACATCAATTCCTCAAAATAGTAGTAGTCGCCGGTCAAAAGGTACGCCATGTATCCAATCAATGGCTCATGCGAACTAGCATCACTACCCTCGCCAATGTCCGTCACCATCCCGCCCGTGCCGTTGACGAGTCCACCCGAACCTTCTGAAACGGAAATCTGCGTATAGGTGTTAATCGACGGCGGATAGCCCGTGTTCTCGTCTCGGTAATGGAATGAAAACGAACCGGCGGCCTTACCGTTGCTAATAACAGCGTCGTATGCGCGAGTATCGCCGGTCTTGATGTAGACAACATCCCACTCAGGATAAGGACCAATCTGGCGGTCATACCCGCCGCCATTCCACCCGTTACGGAAATCGCACAGCCCGCCAGGTGTGTAAGAATTGAACGATGCTATCGTGGCTTCGTTGACGGCGTTGGTTCCGAAATTCAGAACGGCCTTTGATTTACGCAGGTAAGTTCTATCGTGCGCAATCGTCTCTGCCGCAGGAGAACCGTACCATCCAGTAACAACCAAGCGCGAATGGTGGTAGTGGTTATAGGTCGCTCCGCTGTTGTTCCATACCGTCTGTCCATTCACGATGACTGTCGGGATATATTGTTCCAGCTTCGAATTTGCCGTAAATGTCCAGCCATTTTCAATTACAACATCACAACGAATACGACTTACTACCCCGGCTGTTCCATACGCTCGAATATGGAAATACGCATTGAGGTGAATGAGAGACGTTGGTCCATTCCAGATTCGACCGCCGATAATGAACTCTGAACAGTTCTGGCCTGAAAGCCATGTAGTATCTGTGGACGCCGGTTTGTTCCCCACAAGCAAATCGCGCGCAGTGATCGTGAAAGTCGTTCCGCCATAGTTCAAACTGACAGACGCATCGAATGGAGTCGCAAGAATACTGCTCTTACTGATCGGCGTTCCCGCCGCTGGTATTGACTTCGTATAGATAACAAGTGTCTGTGAACCGCTCGCAGGAAGCGAGGTTAGTACAGCCGTAATGACCGCAAATCGCAGAGAACCATCTGCATGCGTTGCCTTGTGAAATACATCCGCCTCAATAGCAACACCGCTGATCTTTACACCAACAGTAGACCCTGCGATAACGTCACCCTTCCCAAAGTATTGTCCAAACGTGACTCTCCAGTTAGTTCGTGTGATGTTTGTTGTGTTTGTTATGACCACACTGGTTATGTCTGCCGCAGATACAGGCAATGACGACGTTCCTGAAATGCTGGCCGTTGCTGCTGCGAGAGTCGATGCCATCGTTCCGGTAACGGGCGTTGCCGGGTTAACGTAAGTTCCGCTGGCCGACATCGACACCGATGCAAGTTGCGAAACAAACTGACCGTATGTGCTAGGGATTCCTGGGTATCGACAGACCATTATGCGAACACGTCGTTGAGGTTGATGGTCAATTTAGCGCCCTGTGCCATCGTTCTAGCGATAGGAAAATATTGAATCCCGTAGAGGTAATCATTCCCACCGTAAGTAACGAGCAGAGCGCATCCTGTAACGTTAGCGTTGTAAGCCGATCCCGTTGCAATAAAATCCACGTTCGCGCGTGTTGCGTTTCCAAGCGCATCCACTGTCCAACCAGATTGCGCCACAACCACGGCGGCATAGTTGCCCCCCGTGGGTTGTGTGATATCAGAAGCTAAAGAATCTTCGGTCAGCGTCCCGGCTGCGTTGGTAAAAAGGGCGAGACTGAACGCAGTGATCTGTTGCGCGTTGTGAATGTCGTTGGCGACACGAACACGACCTTGTTTGGCAGCTACACCCATGACAGCCTCCTATTAAGGATTGCCGTCAGTGATCGTTGCGGAAGTGATGCTGATAGGACCGCCAGCGGTGATCGACGTCGAGGACAGATTGATATCCGCGCCAGCGGTGCCAACCGAACAGTCGAAAACAAACGCGCCAGTGCTGTCCTCGATGCGTGCCCATGCTGCCGTTCCTGTAGCATCCGCGCTGGCGTCCTGCGTAATCGATGAGAACGTCAAAACACCACCAGAAGGAGGCGCCGCGCAGGGGTCACTGAATGTCAACGTGCCAAGCAGCGTGTTACCAGACAGCGCAGCGCCGGTCGCAGGGCGCGTGCCCGTATAAATCTTGATCGTCCCCGACCCCGATCCTGCATCGATGGCGTTGAGGATCTGAGTCAATCGATTGTTTCGGACAGTAGTTGCAATGCCAAGTGCCATGTTAAAAACCTCCAACAATAAAAAACCGCCCGAAGGCGGTTGGTGGGAAAACGGCTGTCGTCGCGACAGTCGTTAGTGAAAAACTAAATCTGTGTAATCGATGGGAAGTTCGTTACCGTTCCTCGGACGATCTTCTTAGGTTTTCCGAGCGAAGAGATTACAAAAATGTCGTAAAAAGCGGACTCAAACGTCCAGGCATCGACAATGTTCGTCGGTATTTCCAGAACAACGCTCGATCCTACAATCGTCAAGTAACCGTTCGCTGCGTTGGCGGAGAAAAAGACCTGCCCGCCTGGAGCGTCCCGAAACTCCATCTTCGCTGTGTACCCATTAAGGACTGCCGGAACGGTCTTATCTACGTCCGAATAGACCTCAAAAATGTGCTTGTAGTTGTCTCGCTCTTCGATTTGAAGGTTTACGACATCGACTGAGCGGCCCATCGGTTAATAGCTCGCGCCGTAGGCGTTAGATGCTGTTCCGCCTTTTTGCAGGACGCGGAACTTCGCGAAACGTCCTTGAATTCGTCCAATCTCTCCAGATGCGACGGCGACATCATTGGCCGTCACGGTTGATGCAGTGCCGTTGTTGACTCGCGTTTCAACCGGGTGCCGGATGTAGTTCTGCCCATCGATGGTGACTTCGATATCGACTTCGCCCGCGTTGCAAACGAAGTAATGATCGGTGTACAAACTCACATCTTGCGAGACATAAACCACTGCATCGTCCGCGCCGCCCTGTGTACCTGTCCACTTCATAACTCACCTCACGCAATAGGCCGCATCTTCACACTGGAAGCTGCAGGAGTGTTGTCCTTGAGCGCACGAATGCGCGCTTCGCTGATGTCTCTGTAGAAAATATCTTCGTTGTATTTGGATTGCCTTGGATTCGACCACGGGACATTGGTCTGCCCCATGAGGCGATAGAGCGCGCCTGCCGCGATGGTCTCTTCAAACTCGTCGTAGACATCTTCGTCCAGGCTCGTTGCGCCCTTCGGAAGCGTGAGAGACATCCGAAGATCGATGTTTGTCGAAATCGACGACGGGACCGGCGTCACCCTGAAGGTACGACGTCCGACCATCGTGTAATACTGGCCACGGGACGATGTTATCGTCATCCAGTTCGGAACGTTCGCGTTCAGCCAATCCATCGACTTCGCGGTAATGTTGAATCCGTCTTGTTTTAGATGAACCAGTTCGATGATGTCAGAACCGGACGGCGGTTCGATGTCGTACTCCGCCAACGTCGGAGAGAACGTTATTTCGTCCGACGTGTACATCCAAACTCGTGACTTGCGGAAAAACTCGCGCGCCGAATCCACAATCGCCTCAAGAATCGTGTTATCGAGGCACTGCGGCAATTCGGCGCGAAGCGAATAAATCAACGACGTGAAACTGGTCTGCGCCATTACTCAGCGAGACTCTGTGCCGGAGCGTCCGGGTTTCGTGACGGCTTCTTTTTTGGTACGGAATCCGACACGTACTCGGAGTTTTTCCCGTCTCGCATGCCAACGCCGTTTGGCTTGTAATTCTCATATTCCGGATAGGCTTCGATATCCGCCTTGGATAAGGTCAGGCCGCGCTCAACCTTTTGTTTGACCGTCAAACGATGTTGAGGAACAACCTTCAGTTCGACCTCGTCGTAAATCGGAATCATGTCCGGCAACGCGGCCAGGTGTTCGTTCCAGTGGTATAGGTACGTTTCACCCTTCTTCCGAAGGTACTTGGGCCGTCTTTCTTCGACTTCTTCCTGTTGATCCATTTCAGTCTCCAGAAAAAGAAAGGGGGCCAAAGCCCCCTAAGGTTTACTTCGATGCCAGATCAATGCACAGCGCACGGATTGTGACTTTCGCCGCATCCGCATCGTTGTCCAGCGTCAGATTCAACGCAGTCAACGCGCTGTAATACTTGCCGGCACTGTAGCCCGTGACGGTATTCGGCGTGCCTTCAGTCAGCGCCAACGCGCTGCACGAAGATCCAACCGAGTTCCCGTTCACGTTCGACAGAAAGCCAGCTGCAGCCGAACCGTCACCCAGATCGAACGTCAGTGTCCCGCCTTCCGCCGTTTCGACATCTGCCTGGACAAGCTGAACGAATGTCTTGGCCGGAATGTAGAAAACCGGATGCGGCGATCCGGACGCCGTCGCGGGCGTTTCCGCGAAGTCAATCGTCCGAGTCAGTACAAAAGTGCGACCATCCTGCGCGGCTCCAAGTCCGCCGCTCGCACCGCCTTGAGAAAAGTCAGTCATTTCTTGAATCCTCCAAAAGAGAGAGGGGCATCCGCCCCTCTCTATTTACCTGTGAACCTCACCAGTTACTTCTTAGCCCTTGTAGGCGTGGAAGTGACCCATCGCTTCCTTCTTGATGACGCTGTAACCGTAGACCTGGAGGCCGCGGTAAAAGTCGCCGAAGTAGTCCTTGTCACGCATCGGGCCTTCGTTCTTCGTCAACTGTGTTGCGAAGGTCAGGGCCGACTTGTGGCCAAAGATGATGTTGGTCGGGTTGTTTGTCGTCACCGTCACGTACAGAAGGTTGGTCATGTAGATCGTGAAACGATCGATCATGCCCACCCGGCCATTACGGAGCAATGAGGTGCCGTCACCGGACAGCGATGCGTCCTTCAGGTCGGACTTCTTGATGAGGCCGCACGCCCACGGAGGCAGGAGAAGCCAACGGCTCGATTCCGGAACGTTCTGCTCGTCCAGGACCGAACCCATATCCACGATGTAGTCGAGGATGTTGGTCTTATCCAACGCAACCGGAGAACCTGCAGCACCCATGTTGTACGACGCGGACTTGCGTCCAGCCGTCAAGCCTTTGTTGGCCGCGTGAGCACTGGCGTAAACATCCGCCAGGACTGCCGTCTCAATCGCGATCTTCAACTGCTCGGCAGCGTCGCCGGTCCAGTTTTCGACATAGGCGTAATCCGCCTGCCCTTTGACGATGTCGTCACTGATGAAGCTCCACGACTTGCCCTTGTCGATAACCAAATCAACCAACGAAGGGGTCGGGGTTTCGTAAGTCAGCTTTTGACCGATCTTGTGGTCTTTGATCGTGATATTCGGAGTGGTGCGGATGTGAACCGTATCACCCTGATTCTTGATCTCGCCTTCGTAGTCGGTGTTGCTGATTTCGGAAAGGAAGGTGGCATCGTAGAACTTCACCAACATCTTCGATGACCAGACTTCCGGGATCATTATCCCGGAGTATTCCGGGAAATTGGTTACTACTGGAAAGACTTCTGCCATTGATGAAAACCCTCAGCTGCATATGGCAGCGAGGCGATACCGCTTATCGTTTAATGCGGCCCTCTGCCTGCGCCGCCACGATGTCTTTATCAATGCTTCGATACTCTTCGTCCCGCCCTCGGTATTTGCCTCGACGTGCATCCTCGTAAAACCGTTTCACTTCGTCGATGGTGTACGTCTTTTTTTCCGGAGTTCCGCTGCTGCTCGGACGGTTTCCGGACGGCTGCGTTCTACCTTGCGGGGCGCGAGTTGAAGCGCCTTTTTCGGCTTTCCACCCGGTAAAGAAGGCAATGGCTCTCGCTGCGTTGAGACTGTTGCGCGCGTCGTTGAGTAGTGCCTGACGAGTCACACCCGTGTACGGGTCGATGGTTTGCAACCATTCGACGAACTTCGGGTTGATGTTGATCGCTTCCCAATCCGGAACCTTGTCCAACATCTCTCGAAAAAAGCCTTGTTCGGACAGATTCATCTGGGAGTGTTCGAGCTGTTCGACGCGAGAATTCAATTCCTGCGGAACCTGGGGAGGCACCTGCAAGTTCTTCGTCGCTTCGCGCACTCGATGCGCAATCAACTGCTCCACGCCACGCGCAATCTCTGGGTAGTCATCCATCAACTGATTAATCTCTGTTGGCTGATCAACCGGCTGCTGTTTGGCTTGCGCCGAGATTTCTTCGATCTTTCGGTTCAGTTCCTCGTTTCGCTGCTGCAATGCCCGAAGCTGGTCGAGCGCGCGGCCCATTTCTGCGTTGTACTTGCCTTGCAGAACGTTGAAACGATGTTCCCAATCGGGACCGGATTCGCGTTTCGGTGGTGACTGGACTTCCTCAACAACATTGACAGCCTGTTCAATCTCCTGCGGATCTGTGTCCGTAGGCTCGGTCTTGCCAATTTGCGCTTTAGCTTTCGCTTCAGCGGACTCCATTTGCTTCTGTACTACCTGTGGAATTGCCATCGTGGTTTTTCTCCAGCCGACTTAACGGGCTTGAAGTGACATCCGAGCCGAGTGTTTCGGGATTCGGACAAAGAAAAAGCCCCTTTCGGGGCTTCGGTTTTTTGCGAGCCGCTGGTGCGGTATTCGCTACTACGTGGGTCAACCGTGTTGCGCGGTATTCACCTTCTCAATCACCTTGTCTCCAAGCTGCACAGCGCCTTGGGCTCTGAACACCATGAGGCTGTCAGGTGAGTCGCGCAACATCAGGTCAAAAGCTTTTTTCTCTTCCTTGAACCATTCGAGGAAGAACTTGAAATCGGAGTCGTTCGACAGTCGGTGTATCGCCGCCATCAAACGACGTTCGTCAGCCATTACGCGAAGGTGATCGCGCCTGACGTGACGATGCGCCCGTCCGGCATGACAAGGTTCAGGTAGAACGTGTTCACGCCAACGGTTTCCGTGATGACCACATCGATGTCGCCGTCCGCCTCGGAGACCAGAAGGAAACAGTTGTCAGTGGACAACTCGATCAGTACGCCGTCAGTGCCGCCCGCGACGGACAGGGTTGCGGATACCGGCTCAAGAGAATCGCCGTTCGCGTCGCTCGACAGATACGCATGGACCGCATTGCGGATGCTCAAGTCCTTGCCGCGCGCGTTAGTCAATTGAATACTGACGGTGATCGCATTTGACCCTTCGGCGCCGATCGAAAAGGTCGCGCCGTGAACGTTCTTGCTCGTGTCGATCGCAGGATTGCCGACCCGCAGTTTGGTGACGTGCAAATCTTCATGCCGTGCCATTTATGTTACCTCGCTGTTTTCTGCTGCTTGAATAACGCCGAGTCCTGACCTGCAACCGGCTGTCCATCCGGGCCTAATGCTTGCGGCCCTGGAAGCTGGGGAGCGCCGCCCATGCCCATACCCATCGTTTGCATCAGCTCTTCGTCCTTCGGGACGATCTTGTCGACAGGCAGGTCGAGCGCCTTGGCCGCGCCACGGATGAGCTCGGCGCGTCCCTTGAGACCGATAATTTGCATGTCGGTCGGGTTGTTCGTGTTCTGGATGAATTCTGAACGTCGAACTTGCTGCTGCTCTTTGATGAACAGCGCCGATGCACCGCGGGCCACGACTTTCACATCGCCCTTGATGTTCGGGTCGTCGTCGAATTCCATGTTGTAGTCGTAGAACTGCGTAATCATCGGCGTCAGGACATCGATGTCCGCGTTTGAAATCACCGCCTTGATTCCCTTCGCCGCCGAGCTCATCAGCATCGACAGGCCGGAGGCTGTATTCCCGGCTCCGCCGACTTGCGAATCGCCGTGAGAGTAGGCTGGTATGCCCGATGTCTCGTCTGCATTCTTGCTGAAGTATTCAATCACGCGCTGCAACTGGTCGGCGTGTATCTCAGGCTGGAAAAACCAGATCGGTGGCTCGGAGACACCCGAAGAGTGGTTCTTGAACATCCACTGACGCCACGGGTACATCTCGTCCACTTTCTCGCCTTCCGCGAATCGCTGGATGTTGAGACCAACCTGTGGACCGCTGGAGAGACCGACGTTGTTGCTGAGCGCGCGCGCGACACCGTTGCACATATCCTGTGCATCGCTGATCGCATGAGGGAGTGAGTCGCCCCAAATCGAGCCAGGAATCTTCTCGAACGAGGTCGAGTAGTAGGGACGCCGCCCCAACTTGTCCTCGTTGATGTAGGCGCGAACCACCCAACGACCAATCAACCACGCCTCGATGTTGTACTCGGCAAGCGGTTCCGGGACGCTGGTCTCGTCCATTCCCCACTCGATCAGCATCCGGCCCTGAACGTTGCCCCAGAACTGGAGCGCGTCGATGGTCTCTCCGGGCTCGAGGTCTCGGTTCAACCGGCCCTCCAGCTGCGCACGCTCGCTGTCGCCGACAATCCAGTCCTTCAGACCGCCGCGCCCGTACTCCGTCAACACCGCGTCGATCGACTCGTTGCTATAGCCTTCGATGCCCTTCATCGCCGCCAGCTCGGAGCGCGAGAGACGGTGACGCTCGATCAAATCGCCATCCTGTATCGTGGAAGCATCCGGCGACGGGTAAATATCGAACGGGCTCGGCGTGTAGACTTCGGGCCGCGTCTCGTCCTCGACCTTCGGTTTCCAGCCGTCGCGCTCCTGGACCCACTTCATCGACTTCGCGCGGCGCAGTACCGGACCCTTCATGAACGCGGTTCGGAAGGTCGTCAGGTGATCGATGAAGTCATCGAACGCCTTGCGGAATCCACCTTCGGCAAGCTGGTCGTCGATCTTCTGTTCCATCTTCCCGGCGCGCTCGTCAACGATCTCCTTGGCGCGCTGCTCGATCCAGCCCTGCATCTCTGTCATGCGCTGCTGGACAATCCCCACAAGTTGCGGGTCGTCCGGCGCGATTCCCATCTGCATCGCCTCGTCCTGAACTTGGGCAATGGCTTGCTGCATGATCGAGTCTTGAACTTCCGGAGGAATGTCCGGAACCGGTGTGGCTTCCAATCCCCACGGCTTGTCGCCGGCAGGCTGGAGCACGTCCTTAATCCACGCCTTCGCCGTCTTGCACTTCAACGACGTCAGGCGCATGTAAATCTCAGAACCGCCCTGCTTTCGAATTGCGGCCAGCTTCTCAGGCGAATATTGACCCTTTCGCCGCCTCAGATCGTCGAGCAATTGCTGTTGAATCGGCTCCTTGGCTCGACGATTCACTTCCCAGACCTTGCGGATATGCCCCGCCAATCCGGTTATGACCGGCTTGTTCTGCATCTGCTCGGCGGTCTTTCGCTCAGCTTCCTGCAGCTGCTTGTTGCTCGCGACGAAAATCAGACCATTACTGCCGAACGACTGGCCTTGGACTGGAAACGCCGTTGACGGGCCCGCCATCGCCGCCATTAGTGGCGCGTCTCAGGATTGGGTTGCGCTACGGCATTCGCGACGATGCTCTCGAACGTCATCGCTTCCTGCTTCTGCCGGTGCTTGCGAGCGTAGTCCAGCCCGTCCAACATCCGCTTGATCCCGTTGTCGATGTACGCCTGCCCGCCCTTGCGCATCTCGATGAAGTCCACATCGAGGTTCATTTCAAAGTCGTCGTGCGTCATAAAGCGGAATCGAATCTCGCGCCCGTTCTTGGCGGCTTCAACCTGGATGTTCTGCTCGTTGGCGAACGGTAGCCGCTCCTTGAGGTTCGGGGGCGCGCTCGCAAAGGGAGAAAGCTGCCGGCAAATCTCTCCCACAAGTGGCTCGATAAACGTGTGCATGATTTCCTCTTCAGGTCCACCCGGCTGCTCGGCTTCCGCCGCTCTGGCCACGCGGTACCGATACCAGTTTGTTCGCTTGGTCGCTGCGCATCATCTCGCCGGCAATCGCTCGCGCCATGACTCGGTCGTCGAATTGCCCGGACGCCGCTCCATATTTCCCATCTTCATGGATTACAAATTGCTGCATCTCGTCGAGCAGCGCACGGGAGCGGATCCCGTGATCGCCGTCGCGCAACTCGGCTGAAAGCTGGTCGATGATTCGGAACTTGCTCTTTTGTGTGGTGAGCCAGCCCTGTCGGCTCGTCGGTTTGTCGTCTCCGACGTGCTCGGCATCCTCCTGGATGTACTGATTCGGGTAGTCCTTGTCACGCAGCGCAATAATCGTGCTGAGTCCGTGGTTGTTCCGCTCGACGCCGATGAGTGCCCGGTGATAGCGCAGACCGAGGTAATAGAGCGCGTTGCCGTACAAGTCCGGCGCAATGTGGCCGTGATACTCGCCAACCTGCTCGCCTGTGGAAGCATCGCAGACCGCCGCGGCTGAAAAGTCCCCGTGTTCGAGCCCTTCGGCCACGTCGGCACCAATCACGCAGCGCGCGACTTCGTTGGGCTCCTTCCAGACTCGCAGCTCGCCATCGGGATGCTTCTCGAATGTCCCGTTTTGCAGGATGCGATAACGCGCCTTCGGCTCCTTGCAGTCCGGACGCGCCTTGAGCAACAGGTTCCGATCGAATACCGGACGCCCGGAGAAAAGAAACGCCTCGACGTCGTCACAAGGATATTCCTGTTTGAACTGATCCTCGCTCTTGAGCTCGTCGATCTTGTCTCGCCGCCATTGAAGTTGATCGTCCGTCAACTTGTACGACGTGGCCAGCAGCGTCTCGACATCCGTTCGCTGGAAATCTGCCGGCGCCTTGGCTCGATATTCTGTCTGCCAAAACCACGGGATAAAAATCGGCGCGTAGTCGCCTTTGCCCGCCTTGGCATCGAGCCAGGACTGGTGGAACACGCCGCCGACACCGTTGGCCGTGCTCTCCAGAATGGACTCGGTACCGATTTCGTTCGGAATCGCTTGCAGAATGCCGGACAGGTGCGTCTCAGCATGCGGCCAGAAGGCAACTTCTGAGCCGTGAAAGAACTGGATCGTGCTCGAGCGTCCGACGCCCTTGGTCCCGGCAGTGCCGACCTTGTAACCCGAGTCGATTTGGCCAAAGACAAACTCTTTGGCGTTTGCGGCCAGAATCGGCGGCTTGATCGCATCCGGACAGTGTTCGTGGTAGCGAGTCACCATTCCGAAGAGGTTGTTCGTTGCGTCCGCATCATGCGTCAGGATGAAGGCGCGCACGCCGTCACGTTGCGTAGTCCGCCAGTAATAGCGACCTTCGACATACGTAGACACGCCTTGTTGCCGGCCTTTCAGGACAATCGCTCGAACCTTGCCCTTCGCGGCCAGCTGCGCCTGGAGCTGCTTGTGCAAGTATCCCTGCGCGCTGTTCAACACCAGCGGCGAAAGTCCGCCCGCTTTGGTGCGAACCTTCAGGCAATGCTGAGCGTAGTAAGGGAAGTTGTTCCTGAGCGCGTCAATCTTGCGCTGATCTGACTCACTCAGATCCGCCATCGGGTTCCGGCAGTTCTTTAATCACATCGAGCAGATGACGAATCGGCCCGCCGCCCTCGCCGGTATGTTCTACCGTAGCTTTTGGCTTTCCTTCGAGTCGGTTGCCGAGTTCTTCGATCGCGTAAAAATCTCCCTCTTCGGCCTTCTGGCAAATCTTCTCCGCAGCCTTGTCGAGCGTTCCGCGTTGTTTGGCATGCTTCCTAAGCGCGTCCGTCCAGGGGCGATTTTTCGTTGCGTTTGTATTTCCGGGTTGCCCGCCTCGTGTTGCGCTCATTCGTTTCCAATCGTATCTGACTATATCGTATTGATTAATAACGTATTAAATATCTTGCACTAGTGCATTATGTACTAGTACAGTATGACGTGCTCAACTCACCCATTTAACAGGAGTACCTATCTATGTCTGATCTCTACCTACGTTTACCAAATGGACGCTATTCAGTGGCCGATGCTCGTACGATCAAGGAGCGTGCCTCGGAGCTTTATAGCCTTTCGATGCTCAACCGCGGGGAAGAACTCCGCTCTCCAGCGGACACCCGCTCGATGTTGCTCAACATCTACAAGATCCGCGAGGCTGAAGTGTTCGTTGTCATATTCCTCGACAACCGTCACCGCATCATTGCCCGCGAGGATATGTTCCACGGCACCATCGACGGCGCCAGCGT
>DKAR01000114.1 GCA_002450895.1 Proteobacteria bacterium UBA6921 | reverse complement strand
TCTGCATTGCCGGCGGTCCACCGAGAATGCGTTCGCTGATTCGCATGGTGGAAAAGACGTCTCCGACCGCAGTCAGCGCGCTGGCGCGTCACTATGCGCAAGAAGTGCAGCAGGTCGCGCCGGAGGGTCCGCTGCTGATCGGTGGATACTGTGAGGCCGGACGGCTTGCGTTTGAAATGGCGGATGAACAGCGCCGCAAGGGTCGCGATGTTTCGCTGCTGGCGATGCTCGATCGTTTTGTTCCGGAACACTATCCGGGACGTGTGGCGTTGTTCTGCACCCCGACCGGTAAACACAATCCGTTTCACTTTTACCGCGAACCGCAGCGTGGCTGGGCCAGGTACTACAGCGGGGAGGTATCACTTTACCGCTATTCAATCCCGCATGGTCGCGTGTTCATGGAGCCGACAGTGCGCGATTTCGCGCTGCAACTGCGCGAGGAGATCGATCACGCACTTGCCAGCACCGACTCGCCGGCGCGCATCGACTTTCAAACGCCGTTGGCGTTGCACGATGCCGACTATCGTCGCGATCTGCGCGCTGCCGCGCCGTTGATACTGGAGCCAGGGTCACGTCATGAGTTGCGCGTGACCGTGACCAATCGCAGTGACCGCGTGTGGCCCGCGACGTCGAGCAGCGGCATCAAGCTCGCGAACCGCTGGCGCAATCACCGCGGCTACTACCGCAGCGGCATCGATGGCTCTGCGATGCTCGAGCGCGATCTGAACCCGGGCGAGAGCACGACGGTGACATTGCGCATTACTGCGCCGCGACGAAACTTGTTCGGGAAAATCGATATCGATCTGATCGACGAAGGTGTGGCGTGGTTTCAGGACAAGGGATCGCTCGCGCTGCACAAGCCGGTCGTCGTGTTCAAAGGCGCAAGGTTCCTGCGTCGTCTGCTCGGTCGTTCTGAAACCGAATCGGTCGGCAACTGATCACAATCTCGAGTTCTTCCGTCGTTCGCTTCGCGCAAGCGCATCGAGTGCACTCCGTAACTTCATCCGCTTTCGGACTGTTCCGCCAATAGCACCGCCGCGCGCGCCGTCGAACCCGCGCCAGGTTGTGGTTTTGTATTGTTCATTTCACGGCGCCGTCACATCGCTGTCATGACGCGTTGCAAAACTCCCGCCCGGCCAAGCTGCATTCCGAAAGAGAAAAACTATTTAGAACATTAGGAGACAAGAATGAACAATCGTGTGCTGACCCGCGCCGTCGCTGCGGCGTGTATGGGTCTCAGTGTCGGTGCCATTGCGGCGCCGGAATTTGAACTGCTCGGTTCTTACAGCACCGGGCTGACGGGCTTCGAATCGTCCGCAGAGACGGTCGCCTACTTTGACGGCAAGATGTACATCACGAGCGCCGAAGCGGTTGCGCTCGACATCGTCATCGTCGGCAACGGTTCCAACCCGAAACTGAACAAGCGCATCGACCTGAGCGCGTATGGCGCCAAGGTAAACAGCGTCGACGTGTCCAAAAAGGGACTGGTCGCGGTTGCCGTGGAAGCCGGCCAAAAGACCGATGCTGGTAGCGTCGTTCTGTTGGACACGGACGGCAAGGTGAAAGCCGTTGTCGCCGTCGGTTCACTGCCGGATATGGTGACCTTCACCCATGACGGCAACACGTTATTGGTCGCCAATGAAGGTGAACCGGATTGCTACGGTCCCGGCTGCACCGATCCGAACGGCTCGGTGAGCATCATTCCGGTTTCTCCTCTGAAGAAGAACCTCATTGCGACAACGATCGATTTCGCCGGTGCCACGCTGCCGGCCGGAGTACGCGTCTTCGGACCTGCCGCCTCACAGGCGCAGGACATCGAACCGGAATACATCACCGTCAGCGAAGACGACGCGACCGCGTACGTGACCTTGCAGGAAAACAACGCCGTTGCCGTGATCGATATCGCCAGCGGCACGCTGACCGAAGTTCGCGCGCTGGGCTACAAGGATTTCAACGCGCCGCCGACCGTCAGCACGTATGAAATCACCGGTCTGCCGTCGATCGGCGTGGCCGGCGGCAATAACATCGACCTCGGCGGTTTCTCGGGTCTGTACTTTGAGGGCAAGACGGCCGACGGCAAGCTGAAGTTCATCGCCAACACCGATCGCGGCCCGAACGGCGAACCTACCGGTTTGTATCGCCCGTTCCTGCTGCCGAATTTCGCTCCCCAGCTCGTACGACTGGAACTCGACCAGGCCACCGGTCAGGTTACCGTGACCCAGCAGATCGAACTGAAGAACAGCGACGGTTCCCTGCTGACCGGTCTGCCCAATACCGCGGTGAGCGGCAGTGCAAGCGCACCGTACAACGACGAGATTCCTGTCGATCTGTTCGGCAACACGTTGCCGCTGGATCCGCTCGGCGGCGACTTCGAAGGCATCGTCGTTGCGGCCGACGGCACGTTCTGGATGTGCGATGAATATCGCCCGGCGATCTACCACTTCGCCGCGGATGGCAAGCTGATTCAGCGTTTTGTGCCGGCAGGTACGGCAGCCGCTGCCGGCGCCGCTGCTGGTACATTTGGCACCGAAGCGCTTCCGGCCGTGCTGGCGCAACGTCGCCAGAACCGTGGCTTCGAAGCGATTGCGATGCAGAACGGCAAGATCTACGCGATGGTGCAAAGCCCGATCCGCAATCCCGCCACGCTGTCGAACGGCACGCTGAACGGTTTGAAGAACGTGCGCCTGGTCGAATTGGATCCGTCTACCAATGCCACGCGCCAGTTCCTGTACGTCATGGACAACGCCGCATCGACCGGCGCCGACGACACCCGTGCCGACAAGATCGGCGACATGGTGGCGCTGCCGGGACAGGGGTTTCTCGCCATCGAGCGCGACGACGATGCCGCACCGGAAGATCCGGTCAGCACGATCAGCAAGAAGATCTACGCGTTTGACATCAAGGGTGCGACCGACATCACCAGCAAGGACGCGATCTATGACGTCGGTGGCGGCGTGATGAAGTCGCTCGACCAGATGTCTTCTTCGGAACTCGGCGCGGTCGGCGTTACGGCGATCAGCAAGGTGCTGCACGTCGACCTGGCAACGACGGCGTACAACACCGTCGAGAAGGTCGAAGGACTGGCGCTGATCGACGCAAACACCATCGCAGTCATCAATGACAACGACTTCGGCGTCGCCAGCATCAATCTTGATACCGCGAACGGTACCTACACGCTGGCCGACGGCTAC
>DKAR01000042.1 GCA_002450895.1 Proteobacteria bacterium UBA6921 | reverse complement strand
CCTGACCCGGCGTCAGGCTGCCGACAACTTCTGTCCCCACCGCGCGTTGCCGGACGTGCTCAATAAAATCGCGCACCACGGGCAACGCGACGTCGGCTTCGAGCAGCGCCATGCGTACTTCGCGCAATGTCTCCTTGATGTTGTCTTCGGAAATGCGGCTTAGGCCCCGCATGTCCTTGACGACACGCGCCAGGCGTTCGGTCAGACTGTCAAACATGAAATTCTCCGGCTGAAATACGACCCTCGCGTAGCGCGAGGCAGGAGATTATAGGTTAAACACTTCGCCGCCTGACAGCGGATTGATATCCAACGCGGGCATTGCTGCCTTGCATTCCTGGAAGATCACCGACTCTTGTCCAGGCTTGGGGTGGCTGATGAAGATCCGGGGCCTGTGTTTCAGTTTTACAATGTCCGCCGCCAGCATATTGGGTGTGTAATGCCGCGCGGCCTTGCTCAACTCCTCTTCGGAGTTCGGAAACGCGGCCTCGATAATCAGCAGATCGAGACCGGCGTGCCGATTTAATCCGGCCCATAGTGTTTCGTTTGTCGTCGTATCCCCGCTGAACGCAAAAGCACCTGTCGGGCCGGAAACCCGATAAGCGACGCACGGAACGATATGATTGACCTCAATCATTTCCAGGGTCCGGGCACCAATGGTGCGGGTCTCCCCCGGCTTCATGATGTCGTACTTCATCACGGGCTGTTTGGCATTCGGGAGCTTGGAAAAATCCGGCCAGATATGCCAATTGAAAATATGGTCCTGCAACGCCTTCAGAGTCTCTTCACGCCCATGAATAACAATCGGGTCCCGGATGTGCGGGAACATCGTATCCACCAGCAGCGGAAGGAAGGCAAAGTGATCGAGGTGCGAGTGGGTAATAAAGACATGACCAATATTGGTCATTTCTTCGAGCGACAGGTTGCCGACACCGCTCCCGGAGTCGATGAGGATATCGTTGTCGACAAGCATCGAAGTGGTGCGGCGCTCAAGGCCGATCCCTCCACTGCATCCTAAAACCTGTAAGCGCATTCTCCGCCCAGCCGTATGGCGTTGTTTTCTAAGTTATCTTCAACCGCTAGAATTACTTTAGCGCAAGATTCGATAAATGCTTAGCCTAATGTATGTGGCCCGGTTAAACTTTCTAGCTCCGCAATGCGCGCGGATTCACGAAATTAAAAGCAAGAACGATACTAGCCTCGCCGCTGCCGCCTTCAAGACGATAACGACCGAAAAACATTGAACTCGACACTAATTACCATTATTGCAATCGGGCTTTATCTGCTCACGGGCATCGCGTTCGGGATCCGTCTCTTTGGAAAACTGGCGGACGATCACATTATAAAGAGGCAGCGCCGTTCAACGCTGTTGCTATTGGCACTGGTGGCCGTCTGCCTTCATGGCTACCTGCTGTTCGAGGCGATCTTCCTTTCCGCCAGCGGCGGGCTCAACTTCGGGTTTTTTAACGCAATCTCACTGGTCACGTGGCTAATCGCCATGCTCGTGACGATCGCGGCATTTTCAAAGCCGGTTGAAAGCCTGGGCGTGGTCATGCTTCCGATTGCGGCGATCGCGCTGATTCTCGACCAGATGCTGGCAACATCCCACGTCCTGCTCCCGGCGGAAGCGTCTGAGCTTCGTTATCACATCATCATTTCGATTCTGGCCTATAGCACGCTGAGCATTGCCGCGCTGCAATCGGTACTGCTGGCGATCCAAAACCAGTACTTGCGCAGCAAGCATCCGGGGGGATTCATTCGCGCGTTTCCGCCACTGGAAACAATGGAGTCCCTGTTGTTTCAAATGATCGCCATCGGGTTTGTGTTCCTTAGCCTGTCGTTGTTGACGGGTCTGCCGCAAATCGATGACATGTTTGCGCAGCATCAGGCCCACAAGACAATCCTTTCGATCATCGCCTGGCTGTTCTTTGCCGTACTGCTGTGGGGCCGCTGGAAATTTGGCTGGCGCGGCCGAACCGCCGTGCGTTGGGTTCTCAGCGGGTTCATCGTTCTGCTACTGGCCTACTTCGGCGTCAAGCTGGTGAAAGAACTTTTGCTGGGTCGCTAGCCTTAAGGTACGGCCTGCGCGAATTCTATGGATGAAATTTCCAACACCGCTTTGTTGATCATTCTGGGAGTTCTGCTGCTGCTCTCGGCCTTCTTTTCGGCAAGTGAAACATCTCTGATCAGTTTGAACCGCTACCGCCTGCGCCATCTGTCACGCGCCGGCCATCGTAGCGCCATTCGCGCCAGCCGATTGCTTGAAAAACCGGATCGCCTGATCGGCTTCATCCTGCTCGGCAACAACTTTGTAAATATTTCCGCGTCGGTCATAACGACAATCCTGACGCAGCGCGTCTTCGGCGATCATCTGCTCGCCATCGCCGCCGGTGTGCTGACACTGGTGATGCTGATTTTCTGTGAGGTCGCGCCAAAGACGCTTGCCGCACTGCGCCCGGAGCGTGTTGCTTTTCCATCGTCGTGGATCATTGAGCCCGCCCTTAAACTCACTTACTACCCGCTCGTGTGGCCCATCAGCGTGGTGGCAAATGGTTTGCTTCGCGCTTTTGGCGTTTCGGTAAAGCGCCAACCTGGACAAATGCTCACCCACGAAGAATTGCGCACGATTCTTACGGAAGCTGGCGCGATGCTCCCGGGCCGTGACCAGGAGATGATTGCCGCCGTGCTGGACCTCGATCGCGTCACGGTGGACGACATCATGGTCCCGCACACAGAAATTTTTGGGATCGATCTGGATGACAGCCTGGAAAAAATTACCGACACCCTGAACCACGCCGAACACACTCGGGTGCCGGTGTTTCGCTCCGAGATCAACACGGTCGTAGGCATACTGCACCTTCGCAACGTAATTCA
Organism: Proteobacteria bacterium UBA6921; assembly: GCA_002450895.1. Taxonomy (GTDB): domain Bacteria; phylum Pseudomonadota; class Gammaproteobacteria; order SG8-11; family SG8-11; genus UBA6921. The sequence continues at coordinate 1,941 of DKAR01000042.1, read as the reverse complement.
CCTGCTCGCAGAGAACAAGCTGACCAAGGAAACACTGCAATCGCAGTTGCGTGAACCGTACTTTATTCCCGAAGGCACGCCGCTCAAGACACAGCTCGTCAATTTCCAGCAGGTCAAGCGACGCATTGGTCTTATCGTCAATGAGTATGGGGACGTCAAAGGCCTCGTGACGCTCGAAGACATCCTTGAGGAAATCGTCGGTGACTTTACGACCGATCCTTCGGAACGAATCAAAGATGTCTACCCGCAAGAAGACGGAACCTTTCTAATTGATGGCGGCGCGACGTTGCGGGATCTTAATCGTGCGCTTCAATGGTCATTCCCAACCGATGGTCCGAAGACGCTGAATGGCCTGATTATCGAGCATCTTGAGGACATTCCGCAGCCTGGGACCAGCATGCGTATCTCCAATTACATCATCGAAATCGTTCAGACCCAGGGAAAGATCGTAAAAATTGCCCGTGTTCGAGCACCGGTGTCTCGGCCGGAAAGCAAGGAGGCAACATCTTGACGAACACCAGCACTATTCGGAACCGCACTCTCCCGGCGGAATGGGACGAACAGAGCGGCGTGATGCTGACTTGGCCGCACGACGCAACGGATTGGGCACCGATTCTTGCGGATGTTGAGCCGGTCTACCTGAACATTGCGCGAGAGGTGTGCAAGCGCGAACGCCTGGTGATCTGCGCGCGCGACGAGCGTCATGCTGACCATATTCATGTCGCGCTGGGGTCCGCCGACGTGGACTCGCGCCGCGTCCGCATTGGAATTGCACACTCGAACGACAGCTGGGTTCGTGACCACGGCCCTATTACCGTCATGAACAAAGGAAACCCGGAGCTGCTGGACTTCGTATTCAACGGATGGGGCGGAAAGTACGCTGCGGAACTCGACGATGCCATCACGCGCTCACTCCACGCGGACGGCGTGTTTGGCAAAACCCCCGTCGCAACCATACCCCTCGTTCTTGAGGGCGGCGGAATTGAATCGGACGGTGCGGGAACCCTGCTTNNGCTTACGACACGCCAATGCCTCCTGTCGCGTGGACGAAATCCACACTTAACGGAAACCCAAATCGAATCGGAATTGAAAAACCAGCTCGGCGTGCATCGATTGCTTTGGCTGTCGCATGGCCACCTGGAAGGTGACGATACGGATAGCCACATCGACACGCTGGCGCGTTTCTGCGACGCCAGAACAATTGCCTATGTGCAGTGTGACGATCCATCCGATCCACACCACGCCGACTTGTCCGCGATGGAAGATGAACTCCGCCTCCTTCGCGATGCCCATGGCCAGCCGTACCGGCTGGTCCCGCTTCCGTGGCCCAAGGCCAAACATAATGCGGACGGCAAGCGCCTTCCCGCCACCTATGCGAACTTCCTGATCATCAATGGCGCCGTGTTGCTCCCAACTTACAGGGACGTATCAGATTCCGCGGCAAGATCCCGGCTGCAAGAGTGTTTTCCCAATCGGGAGGTCATTCCGATCGATTGCCTCCCATTGATTCACCAGTTCGGATCGCTGCATTGCATTACGATGCAATTACCAGTTGGCGTACTACCTCCTCTATAATTTCGTTCCAAGGCGCCGCACTGGTGCCGACCGAATGACTTGAAACGAGGTCACCCGCGTGTCTGATTCGATTGTCGTGGCGTGTATCCAGCATGCATGCAGTGCAGAGCGCGTCGCGAACCTGGACACCACAACGCGCCTTGTTCGCACTGCCGCCCGCGCTGGCGCAAGGCTGGTCCTGCTGCAGGAATTGCACGCCAGCTTGTATTTTTGCCAGGTGGAGGACACCCGTAATTTTGATCTTGCGGAATCCATTCCTGGACCCGGCACGGAAAAGTTGGGAGCGCTCGCAAAAGAGTTGGGCGTCGTCATCGTTGCGTCACTCTTCGAACGGCGTGCAGCCGGCCTGTATCACAACACCGCGGT
>DKAR01000198.1 GCA_002450895.1 Proteobacteria bacterium UBA6921 | reverse complement strand
CATCGGCGCACAGATCCTGCGTGATTTGGGCGTGCGCAAAATGCGCCTGTTAACGAACAACAAGAAACACCTCGTTGGCCTGCGCGGCTACGGCTTGGAAGTAACCTCACTGGTCCCAATCCCGCGCGAGAATCCGCTACGTGTTGCCGCCAAAAGCGTGAAAGTCAAAGGCAAACGGGCGAGCAGCTAGTGTACTGTCCCATAATTAGCTTGACTTATATCTACGACGAGAGCTAACTTATGCGACATGAGAATAGCTCCTGCCATCGTGTTGTCCCCGGAAGAACGTGTTGTGTTGAAAACCTGGACTCACGGAAGAAGCTTGCCGTTGCGATTGATTCAACGTGCGCAAATCGTTGCGATGGCGGCCGAGGGAGTCCCAAGCCAGGCGATCGCGCAGACATTGGAGGTTTCCAGACCGACAGTCCAGCTCTGGAGGCAACGATTTCTTGCCCTTCGTTTGGAAGGATTGAAGAAAGACGCCCCGCGACCAGGCCGTATTCCAAGTCTTCCCGAGAAAAAAGTGCGGGCAGTCGTGCAGGCCACTCTGCACACGACACCACGAAGTGCCACTCACTGGAGCATCCGCACCATGGCCAAGGCGCAGGGGATCAGCCGGATGGCGGTTCAGCGTATTTGGGATCGACACGGCCTCAAGCCTCATCTGACCAAGACTTTCAAGCTCAGCCGCGACCAACGGTTTGTCGAAAAGCTCTACGATGTGGTCGGCCTTTATCTCAACCCTCCAGACAAGGCGCTGGTCTTGTGCGTCGACGAGAAAAGTCAAATCCAGGCACTCGATCGTACCCAGCCTGGACTGCCGATCAAGAAGGGGCGCTGCGGGACAATGACGCACGACTACAAGCGCAACGGAACCACCACACTGTTCGCCGCGCTGAGCATGCTCGATGGCAAAGTAATCGGCGACTGCATGCCGCGTCATCGACACCAGGAATTCATTCGTTTTCTCAACAAGATCGATGCCGAGACGCCGTCCAATCTCGATCTGCATCTTATCGTGGACAATTACGCAACCCACAAACACCCGCGGGTCAAATCCTGGATCAGACGACATCCCAGATTCCACATCCACTTCGTCCCGACGTCGAGTTCTTGGTTGAATCTGGTCGAGCGTTGGTTTCGAGAGATTACCGACAAGCGGATTCGCCGCGGCAGTTTCCAGAGCGTCCCGGAATTGATTGCTGCGATCGAAGACTACCTGAAATGTCACAACCAAAACCCTCGCGTTTTCGTTTGGAAAGCTTCAGCGGATAGCATCATGACCAAAATCGCCAAATGTAAAGAAGCGTTGGGGACACTACACTAGGTGACGTGAAATTTGCGATTTGCGAGAAGCGAGAATCGGTATGCCGATATTTGAATACATCTGCCGCGGCTGCAACCATCAGTTCGAAACGATTGTCAGGTCGGTCCGGGAAAAGATCTGCTGCCCAAAATGTGCCAGCAAAAAGCTCGACAAACAATTTTCCGTCTTCAGCGCGCCGGCAACCACTGGGGATGCGACGCCAGACGGCCCAGTCTGCACCGGCACGCCACAAACCTGCGGCTGCCACTAACTATCTAGCGGACCGAAGCATTGAATTAAGTTTACCGACGCATCGCGAACCGGTCGATTAACCGCAAGTCCAACGCTGATAGTTGATGGTTGTCGAGGCGTTCGAAAAACTAGCCACGCTCTTTTAACCGATCCCTAGTAATGCCCGGTCACCTTGAGTCCTCAGTAGGAATGACATAGTTCGGCAGGTCAGGACGGATGCGTTTAAGCGCTTCACCGATGTTGCCGAACACACGTTCTTCGATCAATTGGCCTTTGACCCAATAGTCCAATGACGGCGTGTCGACAAAATTAATGTCGACGTAGCGCTCGCCCACTGGCTCACCGGTGATCATCACGCGTACCGAGAAGCCGGCATCGATGACAATCCCGCGCGCCCCAGCCGGTAAGGGGAGTGCCGCTTTGATCTTTTCCAATTTGTCCGGCGGATATTTGCCAATGTCCAGCGAATAATAACCCCATTGGCCCGCGTCGACCTTGAGCTCGCGAAAGAATTTTAAGTTAATATCGACTAAATTCTTGGCCGCCTCATCCTGATTATAGTTCTCCAGCAGTTCGACGGCCCATTTCTCGATGATCCCGCGCACTGGTGGCGCCGCCGACTTATCGCGCTCCTTGACCGCCCGGCGGTCAATCCACCACTTGGTTTCTTCGAATGCTGGAGCTTTTTCGTCCGCCATAATAAAGCTTCGATCGCCAATCGGTTCAGACAAGCTAGATTTTGAACTCTTCCAAAGTGCTTTTCGCGAACAGCGAATCGACCTCGAGCTTTTTGCTGATCAACCCCTGCTCGTAGGTATATTGCACTAGGGTTTCAAGAATATGCCGGTTGGCTTCCAAGCCATAGGCCCAGGGGTCGGGGCCGAGGGCCTCCCTTTCCTTTTCCATCTCGTCAATCGACCAGGCCATCATATATTTGAGCGCGGAAAATTCGTACATGGCGTCCTGACAAATTCGTTTGGATTCGTTGAACGCTTTGAACAGGCTTTGAGCGATCCAAGGATTTTGTTCGTAAACTTCTTCACGGATAACGATCGTGTGCATGATCGGAAAAATCTTGGTGCGCTTGAAATAGTCCGCTTCGACCTCGCGGAAGTTAGGGATCAG
>DKAR01000024.1 GCA_002450895.1 Proteobacteria bacterium UBA6921 | reverse complement strand
GTTGCCGGAACCGCTACGCACGGCGCATCTCATTGCCGGCGGCGTCACAGTCGGCGAAAGCCGACACCGGCCCTAGATGCTGCAACATTCATCTCGCATACCCTGCTCACCCTAGGCAGCGCGATGATCAAGCAATGCCGGATGCACAATCTTTCCTGATTCCACGTTAATTCCCGCCTGCAGCGCTGGCGTGGCATGCGGTCCCTGCTCTGCCAGCATCGTGGAATATGGAATTAGCGCGGCGGAAATTGCCTGCGATGACGTGCGCGGAACGGCACCCGGCATATTGGTCACCGCGAAGTGCACGATGTTCTCCCACACATAAGTCGGATTCTCATAATTGGTCGGCCGCGTAGTTTCAATACAACCGCCCTGATCCACGGAGATGTCCACGATCACCGCCCCGGGGCGCATGCGACGGACCGTGTCGGCATCAACCAGACGCGGCGCGCGCGCACCGATGATCAGGACCGCGCCGACAAGCAAATCCGCATCCAGCACGGCCTTTTTCACGCTGTCCGCAAAGGGGTACAGCGCAGTGACATTGCCGCCGAGGGCGCGCATACGCGCCAGCTTTTCGCGATTGCGGTCGAATACGATCACTTCCGCACCCAACGCCGCCGCCAGCGCGGCCGCATTGCCGCCCGCTTCTCCCGCGCCCAGCACGACGACCTTCCCCCGCTCCACGGCGGGAATGCCGCCCAGAAGAATGCCACGCCCGCCTTGAGGCTGGTGCAGCAGATGGGCACCCACTTGCACCGCAATTCGTCCCGCAATGTCGCTCATCGGCGCAAGCAGTGGCAGCCGTCGGCCGGGCTCCTGCACGGTTTCAAACGCGACGGCAGTACAACCCACATCGACGAGGCCCTTCGTGAGCGCCGGCTCGGCGGCAAGGTGCAGGTACGAAAACAGAATGTGGTCGCGGCGCAACAGTGGCAATTCCTGCGGCTGGGGTTCTTTTACCTTCACCAGGAGCGTTGCCGCGTCGTAGACGGCCTTCGCGTCGGGGACCACCTGCGCCCCTGCCGCACGAAAATCATCGTCAGAGTAACCGCTCATCTGCCCCGCCCAGGCCTGAACGAACACTTCATGACCACGGCGGACCAGCTCCGCCACCGCGGCTGGAATCAGCGCAACCCGTCCTTCGCGAATCTTGACTTCTTTTGGCACTCCGATGCGCATCCTTTTCCCTCCCTTTTCGACTCAGCTAGTATAGATGCCGGAACCGGCGGAACCTCTCGTCGGGCTGACGCATCGAATACCAACATTCATGTCAGGAGTTACCCAGCGATGACCACAACAAAACACGCCCGTCTGATGATTCTTGGCTCCGGGCCCGCGGGCTACACCGCCTCAATTTACGCCGCACGAGCGAACCTAAATCCTGTACTGGTCACGGGGCTCGAACAAGGTGGTCAATTAATGACCACAACGGAAGTCGACAACTGGCCGGGCGACGTGGAAGGCCTGTTGGGACCCAATTTGATGGACCGCATGAAGCGGCACAGCGAGCGCTTCAATACCGAAATCGTGTTCGATCACATCACCAATGTCGACCTGAAATCACGACCTTTCGCCTTGACCGGCGATTCGGGCACGACATACACCTGCGATGCGTTGATCATTGCGACAGGCGCGTCTGCAAAATATCTGGGCATCCCATCGGAGGCGGAGTTCAAAGGCCGCGGCGTTTCCGGTTGCGCGACGTGCGATGGTTTCTTTTACAAGAACAAACCTGTCGCTGTCATTGGCGGCGGCAACACGGCCGTGGAAGAAGCGCTCTATCTTTCGAATATTGCGTCCCATGTCACGTTGGTGCATCGGCGCGACAAGTTCAAGGCCGAGAAGATCATGATCGACAAGCTGGTTGAAAAAACAAAGAGCGGAAAGATCACGATTGAATACAACCACGCGCTCGACGAAGTACTCGGCGATGACAGTGGCGTCACCGGAATGCGCATCAAGAACGCCAACGACGGAAAGACTAAAAACGTCGACGTACACGGCGTGTTTATCGCCATTGGTCATCAACCGAATACCGGCATCTTTGAAGGACAACTCGACATGTCGCACGGTTATATCTCCGTGAAGAGCGGAACATCGGGCGGAGCGACTGCGACCAGCGTGGAAGGTGTCTTTGCCGCTGGCGATGTTTCCGATCACATCTACCGTCAGGCGATCACTTCTGCGGGCACGGGCTGCATGGCGGCTCTGGACGCAGAGCGCTATCTGGAAAAAATCGGCAAAGGCTAGCGAATGGAAACGCGGATCGTCGGCAGTATGCGCGAGCTCGCGCGTGACGACTGGAACGCCCTGCTTCCCGACGACAATCCGTTCATACGTTATGAGTTCCTTGAGGCACTCGAACTCGGCGACTGCCTGAAGCCGTACGGCTGGATTCCCTGTCACGTTGCGATTCACGATGGCGGTCGCCTGGTCGCGGCGATGCCGATGTATATCAAGGACAACTCGTACGGCGAATTCGTATTCGATTTCTCCTGGGCGCAGGCGTATCAGCGCTATGGCAGGAATTACTATCCCAAGCTCGTTGTGTCCGTACCATATTCCCCGGCAACCGGAACGCGGTTGCTTTACGAAAAAAAAGAACTCGTACCCGCGTTGCTCGATGCGGCGAAGCAGTTTGCCCACGCCCGCAAATTATCGTCCCTACATATCCTTTTCACTCCGGAAAACCAAACCGCACTCCTAGAGTCGTTCGGCTTCCAGCGTCGCGCCGGGTGCCAGTTCCACTGGACTAACAATGGCTACTCGTCCTTTGATGATTTTCTCGCAACGTTTACTGCGGAGAAGCGCAAGAAACTGAAGCGGGAGCGCCGCCATGTGGTCGATGCCGGCGTTGAAATCGAAATTGTTCATGGGCATGAAGCCACCAGTGAACAATGGACAACGCTCCATCGTTTCTACACTTCGACGTTCGACCGCCTGGGTGGCTACGCGACGTTGAGCGAAACGTTTTTCCGGCACCTCGGCGCAACCATCGGCAATCAGGTTGTGTTGATTTTCGCGCGTCATTCCGGCCGCTATGTTGCGGCGGCGTTTTGCATGCGCAGCAAAACCACACTTTTTGGTCGACACTGGGGCTGTGACGCACAATTTAACAGTCTTCACTTCGAAGCCTGTTATTACCAGGGAATTGACTACTGCATCCGCCATGGACTCAAACATTTTGAACCTGGTGCCCAGGGAGAACATAAAGTTGGACGTGGATTTGTACCCACTCTGACGTGGTCAGCCCACTGGCTGGCGGATGAATCCTTCGCTCTGGCCGTCGCTGATTTTCTGCCGCGTGAACGACGCGCCCTGGACGGCTACATGCAAGAATTGGCGACCCATCTACCCTTTCGAAAGTCAGTTTAGGCGTTCGGGAAAAAAGATTCTGTGGTGTCAGCCCATGGAGATGGACGACGCGATGGATATAATGAAACTGGGTGAGCCTTGGGAGTTACCACGCCATGACCGGGATAGGGCCTTTCTGGATCGACCCGAAGGATGATCGCGCGAAGTTTCCCGATGTTTCGCTCGCGTTGCGCGAACCCAATGGCCTGCTCGCCGTCGGCGGCGACTTGTCTCCTCGCCGCCTGATCACCGCCTACATGCAGGGAATCTTTCCCTGGTACAGCCAGGGCCAGCCCATTCTTTGGTGGTCTCCGGACCCGCGTGCTGTGCTGTTTCCGCACCAGATCAAAGTTTCGCGAAGTATGCGAAAAACGTTTCGCAACGGCGGATTCGAAGTGACGTTGGATCAAGCGTTTCGGGACGTTCTGGCAGCCTGCGCACAACCCCGGCAGAGCTCGCACGGAACCTGGATCACGCCGGAAATTGCGGATGCGTACATTCATCTCCATCGTCTAGGGTTGGCTCATTCGGTGGAAGCGTGGCAGGACAAGAAACTGGTTGGCGGTTTGTACGGCGTCGCCATCGGCAAAGTCTTTTTCGGCGAGTCTATGTTCAGCCGCGTCGCCAATGCATCGAAACTCGCGTTTATTTCGCTGGTCCATCAGCTAGAGGCCTGGGATTTTTCCGTCATTGACTGCCAGATCCAGTCTGATCATCTGCGCAGTCTCGGTTCGGAGGACATTCCGCGTTTGAAGTTCATTTCAATACTGAAACGCGATTGCCATTTGCATGCAGATCGAAAGCCCTGGGTACTCGATCGCGAGATGGTAACGTCAATCTATTCCTCGGGCGGGCACGATGCAGGAACCGATTAAACGCCAGATTGCTTTTTACGCATCAGTCCCGACGGCCTGTAGCTATCTACCCGATCGAACTGCGGTAACAGTTTTTGTGGACCCTTTGGCTCGGATGAATACGGGACGCTATGGCTGGCTGGTGGAGCGAGGATTTAGGCGTAGCGGCGAGCATGTCTACATGCCTTATTGTCCAGGCTGCAGCGCCTGCGTCCCGGCGCGGATTCCGGTGGCCACTTTTGAGCCCAATCGCAGCCAGCGGCGAACGTGGCGCCGCAACGCCGATTTGACCGTTCGTCGTGTTCCAACCGCATTTGACCCTGAGCACTTTCAGCTTTATCAGCGCTATGTTACCCGGCGCCATCCTAGGTCGAGCATGGAAAACTATGGCCCCGAACACTATGCCTCGTTCCTGAAATGCGAGTGGATTGAATCCTATTTGTACGAATTTCGCCTGGGCACCACACTCCTGGCGGTGGCGTCGGTAGACCATCTGGATGGTGGTCTGAGCGCTGTGTATACATTCTTCGACCCCGACCTGCCGCAGCGGGCTCTGGGGGTGTACGCCGTTCTTTGGCAGATTGAGCTTGCCCGCGAGATGGGACTGCCCTACATCTATCTAGGGTATTGGATCGCGGAGTGCGACAACATGCGATACAAGGCCAATTTTCAGCCCTTGCAGATATACCAAAACGACCGCTGGGACTCATTCCCTAAATCCTTAAGTTCCATTTAGTTTTTTTCCTTTCCTTGATCGGCGTCGCAAATCGTGACGCACCCATCAAGAATGCATGCCCCTGCGCCGATAAGACCTTTGTAGCGGTTTACGACACTCCCCGAAAGGTCATTGGATTCGGTGCTTGTCGCCACCATCCAAACGAGGAACTCGCAATGTTGAGCTTCATCTATCAGATCGCCAACGAGTTCGAACAAGAACATGGATTCAGTCCCAACCTGCTGTACGTCAACTACACACATCTGGAGTGTCTGAAGCAGGAAATCCTGGATCCGGATGATCTGGAGTCGATGGTTCAGTTGCTGGGTATGGAAATCGTGCTGCACCAGGAAGCGGCGCTGCCCGTGGTGACCTGGTCAGAAGCGCCCTGGCGACAAACTCTGGCCAGTTAGCCCCGACAATACTTGGTTTTTTAGATGCCGCAGTCCAAAAGACTGCGGCATTTTAGTTTTTGGATCAGGACTTTCAAAATCAGCAGGAATCGGGCACACTTTGCGCCCTGATTTTGGGCGGATTGAGACTGAATGGCCAAAGAAGATCAGATTGAAATGGAAGGCACGGTGGCGGAAACGCTGCCGAATACGATGTTTCGCGTCAAACTGGACAATGGGCACCTCGTAACGGCCCACATTTCCGGAAAAATGCGCAAAAACTACATCCGTATCCTGACCGGCGACCGCGTCGTGGTCGAAATGACCCCTTATGACCTCTCCAAGGGGCGTATCATTTTTCGCGCAAAATAGTTCTTTCGCGATTTCAAATAATTTTTTCCGGATTGTTCTCGTTGGTCGGCTCTGCCGTTGCGCTCGTGATGTTGAACACGAGTTGGTCGTCCTTGACGGTGATGTCGACGTGACCGCCATTCACCAGTTTACCGAACAGCAGCTCATCGGCTAACGGCTTGCGGATATTTTCCTGAATGACGCGTGCCATTGGGCGTGCGCCCATCGCCGGATCGTAACCCCGCTCAGCAAGCCACTGACGCGCAGCATCGTCGGCATGGACCGTGACTCGTTTTTCCTCGAGCTGGCCTTCGAGCTCGATGATGAATTTGTCGACCACGTGACCGATTTGCTCTGCTGCCAATGCCCCAAACTGGACGATGGCATCAAGACGGTTGCGGAATTCCGGGGTAAACATTCGCTTGATGACGTCCATCGCGTCAGTCGCATGATCCTGATGCTTGAATCCCATTGAGGGCCGGCTGGCGCGATCCGCACCGGCGTTGGTCGTCATCACCAAAATGACATTCCGGAAATCGGCTTTCCGACCGTTGTTGTCCGTCAACGTCCCGTGATCCATCACTTGAAGCAAGAGATTGAATACATCCGGGTGAGCTTTTTCAATTTCATCCAGGAGCAGCACACAATACGGATTTTTCGCGATCGCCTCGGTAAGCAAGCCGCCTTGATCAAACCCGACATACCCGGGCGGAGCGCCGATGAGCCGCGACACAGTGTGCCGTTCCATGTATTCCGACATGTCGAATCTGATCAGTTCAACACCCATTAAACGGGCAAGTTGGCGGGTCAACTCGGTCTTTCCTACTCCTGTCGGTCCCGCAAAAAGAAACGAACCAATGGGCTTGTGAACGTTGCCAAGACCGGAACGTGCCATCTTGATACTGGTCACCAAGGTATCGATGGCCGGACTTTGACCAAAGATGACCATCTTCAGATCGCGTTCAAGCGTTGAGAGCACATCTTTGTCCGACTTGGTAATGCTCTTTGGCGGAATACGCGCCATCTTTGCGACGACGTTTTCGATCTCCCGCAGACCGATGACCTTCTTGCGCTTTGATGGGGGCAATAAACGCTGGCTTGCGCCGGCTTCGTCGATAACATCGAATGCCTTGTCCGGCAGATGGCGATCAGTTATGTAGCGTGCCGACAGCTCAACGGCACAGCGCAACGCCGGATGCGTAAACTTCACGTCGTGATGGTCTTCGAATCTGGACTTGAGTCCTTCGAGAATTTGGACACTCTCCTCGATCGTCGGTTCGACAACGTCGATCTTCTGGAAGCGGCGTGACAGCGCGCGATCTTTTTCAAAAATTCCGCGATATTCCTGATACGTGGTAGAGCCAATGCACTTCAATTGACCGGAAGCCAACACCGGCTTGATAAGATTTGAGGCATCCATTGCGCCGCCTGATGCTGCACCAGCACCAATGATCGTATGGATCTCATCGATGAAAAGTATCGATCCCTGCTCTCTTGAAAGCTGCGAGATCACTGCCTTCAAACGCTTCTCAAAATCGCCGCGGTACTTTGTGCCCGCAAGCAACGCGCCAAGATCCAGCGAATAAATCACCGAATCGTTCAAAACCTCCGGAATTTCACCGTCAACTATTTTCTTGGCCAATCCTTCTGCAATCGCAGTCTTCCCGACTCCGGCCTCACCCACGAAGAGAGGGTTGTTCTTGCGTCTGCGACAGAGAATTTGAACTGTGCGTTCGATTTCGTCCTTTCGGCCAATTAGAGGATCGATTTTTCCCTGCTTCGCCAGTTCGTTCAGGTTTTGGGCATATAGCTCCAACGGCGATCTGCCGGGTTGCTCGACAGGGGCCTCCTCCTCGCTGGCGGGCGGGGCTTCACCACTTTCCGGTTCCTGAACTTTCGAAATGCCATGCGATATGTAATTGACGACATCGAGCCGAGTGACATGCTGTCGATTGAGAAAGTAAACAGCCTGCGATTCCTGTTCACTAAAAATTGCCACGAGCACGTTTGCGCCAGTCACCTCTTTCTTGCCCGACGAATTCACCTGAAACACGGCTCGCTGCAGTACCCGCTGAAACCCCAGCGTTGGTTGAATTTCGCGGTCGCTGTCTTCCGGGAGAAGAGGAGTCGTTTCGTCGAGAAATGTGGATATGTCTTTTTTAAGACGGTCCATGTCTGAACCACACGCCTTAAGGACGGCCGCGGCAGATGCGTTATCGACCAGCGCAAGCAGCAGGTGCTCTACGGTCATGAATTCGTGGCGTTTCTCGCGCGCAGTCTTGAAAGCCGTATTTAAGGTAACTTCGAGTTCCTTGCTAAGCATAGGTGAACCTCTGGCAGCTCAGGCTGCTTCCATCGTACATAACAGTGGATGCTGATGTTTGCGCGAGTATTCGTTTACTTGCACAACCTTGGTTTCTGCAATTTCTCTCGAAAAGACTCCACAGACCCCTTTTCCTTTTGTATGCACATGCAGCATTACTTGCGTCGCTTTTTCTCGCGACATGGTGAAAAACTGCTCGAGCACATGCACTACAAACTCCATGGGCGTGTAATCGTCGTTTATCAGCACGACCTTGTACAAAGGAGGCCGCTTTATCTGCGGCTTAGCCTCTTGTACCGGCAGTGAGTCACTTCTGGCGGGCTGGTTTTGCTTTGGCGTCGACATGTCTGCAGCGTTATGGTCTATGGTCTAGATTCAAATTGCGTGCCCAAGTTTCATTTTCAAGGCGTCGTTCATCCTAAATCTCGCATTTAAGCGTGGGCTGGCGCAACCCAGGATCTCACGTTTGGCGATAGCCGCGGCGCCTCTGCCCTTAAGGCTCGTTATCACTAGTTTAGATCAGCTTTAACTCTCCAAATTTTCTGCTATGTATATTGTTTCAGCAGGCCCTTGCCGGCGGGGAGCAGTAGGTCGGTGATCGGGAATGTCTTTTTTCGCGACCCGGGTCGCAGAGACGCAGCATCCCATGGGCGAGTGTTTTGGGCTCGCAGGTCAACACCCCCTGAGGATAGTGCTTTTGGGGATGGTAGGAGGGAGGCTACGTAAGCTATGGCGAGCGGTGTTGTGAAATGGTTTAACAGTGCAAAGGGGTATGGGTTCATTTGTCCTGCTGAAGGGGGGGACGATATCTTCGCCCATTTTTCGGCTATCGAGATGGAGGGATATAGGACCCTTAAAAGAGGCCAGCAAGTCGAATATGAATTAAATGACGGGCCTAAGGGTCTCCACGCGACCCAAATTCGGCTACAAACTGACCGTACAAGCAATTAATCAACAAGAGATATCTCTTCGAAGCTTTCGCCGATGAAAAATGCTGCAGACCTCAAAAAGGTCTGCGGCGTGTTTTTTGTGTTCCCCTGCCCGCTCCCCTCAGCTCTCCGACCCAGTGTGGCGTCGCGGTTTTGCGCCCTTTTGATCCCCTGAACCAATCTTAACCATTGGGCAATCCGATTTGGCGGGCAGAATCCGCTGCTCCCGCTCTACTGGGCGAACTGAAAAAATGGAACTAAGCTGTTAACAAGAGGGCGCTGTTGGTCCCGAGATACTTGCCGATAAATGAACTAAGGAGGCACCGAAAAAAACAAAATGACTCGTCCGTCCGCAGTCGTGAACAATCACATTTTTAGAGGCGAACCGATGGAAAATGACCGCCCTTTCAGAAAGATTGCTTACGTAATCGACACCAACGTCCTCATCCACGATCCAAACTCCCTTCTCAATTTTGAAGAACACCAGGTCATCATTCCGATGACGGTTCTTGAAGAACTTGACCGGTTAAAAGACACCAAATTGGCAATCGCTGCAGACTGCCGCTCCGCGATCAGAATGATCGACCGGTTGCTGGGAGATGCGCCACCAGAAGCGATAGAAAAAGGTATACCCATCCGCCGCGCCGAAAAAGGTGAAGCCGCTGGGTCACTTTCTATCATGTTGACTCAGGTTGAAAGAAACAACGAGCTCTATCTTCCTGACAACGATAACGACAATAGAATCATCAATCGCTTGCGAGTTTTGCAGACTCAAAATAAGGACACGACCTTCGTTTTGGTAACAAAAGACATCAACATGCGCTTGAAGGCGCGTGGTTGTGGCATCGAATCTCAGGACTACCAAAGTGACCAGCTTGTATCTGATATAAAACAACTGACCAAGGGTTACATCGATATCGACGGCTCATTTTGGGATCTGGTCAGCAACGTTGCTACCGTGTATCGAAACGGCTCTGCATATCACACCGTCCCGGCGGACTCGCTGCGGAACAACGTTTTCCCGAACCAATTCGTGATTGATAGTCAGCAGTTCGTTGGACGCGTAATAGAAGTGACCCAAGACACGGTCACGCTCAGGGATCTCCCGCGTGAAAAACTCATGCATCAAACAGCGTGGGGACTGAAACCACGAAATATCTATCAGGCGATTGCACTCAATTTGCTGCTTGATCCATCGGTGCATCTCGTAAATCTCACCGGATCGGCCGGATCCGGAAAAACAATCGTTGCACTTGCTGCAGCAATCGAACTGACCGTTGAGCACCAGTTGTACAACAAGATCATCGCTACTCGCAGTACGCCTCCGTTGGCGGAAGACCACGGTTTCCTTCCAGGGACCGAAGAAGAAAAGATGGATCCTTGGCTAGGGGCAATCAACGACAATATCGAGGCGCTTCACCTCAACGATGCGAACCCCAGCAGCAGCATTGATTTCGTAAAGAAGAAAGCAAATATTCAATTCAAGGCTCTGAATTACATTCGGGGACGAAGCTTTCAAAAGAGCTTTATTATCATCGACGAAAGCCAAAATCTGACACCGTACCAGATAAAAGCGATCATTACGCGCGCCGGCGAAGGAAGCAAAGTCGTTTGCCTGGGCAATCTCGCTCAGATCGATACGCCCTACCTCAATCCGACGTCATCCGGGCTGACATATATGACAGAGCGATTTAAGGGGTTTGCCCATGGCGGCAGTGTTCACCTAAACGGCGTTCCTCGTTCCGCACTTGCCGAGTACGCGGAATCACACCTCTAGGCGCCCAACTTACATAACTAGAAAATGAGCGTTTGCGCGCGTGTTGGAGACCACCGCGCGCGCAGATGAAACAATCACGACACAATGGGCACTTTGGCTAAGGTCGACGAAAGCGAGAATTAAACCGACGAAGACAGGGTCGTGTCGTCCGAGTCCGTTCCAAGATATTTTCGATTGAACGGACGTACAACGTCGACAAAGTAGCGTGTAACGTTTTTGACGTATCGAAAATCGCCGTGATCGACAAAACGACGCGCGGCCTTGAGTCCGATGTTATAGGCGACAAGCGCCTCGGAATCACTACCCGTCTTTTCGCGCATCAGTAGCAGGAACTTCGATGCTACGTGAATGTTAAATTCATCGTCCATCATCAACCGAACGATCAGTTCTTCATCAGTCCTGAACCCACCTAAGGTGGGATACGCCGCCAGTACGTCTTGTGCGGCAGTTACCTTAACCTGCATGACCCCGTAGGAGCGTTTTCCAACCGGTGCCGACTGATGTCCAATCCGGCCGAGCTGACCGGCGATGGTTTCCTGAAGAAGTGTGCTCTGTAACAGTTGGGCCTGAGATAACCCGCCATCTTGCAGGCCAATGTCGTACGCGGTTTTTAACAGTTGAACTTGCTGTCCAGTGAGCCAAGATTTCGCCACCGGGTTCCAAATGGTCTGCGGCCTCTCGCTTTCCTTGTCAGAGACCGACTCGGAGCTGCCCGTTTGCTCGCACGATGTAGGAACGACTCGGAATAGGGACAAACCGCCGCAAGGGTCCGCAGCGCTTCCAACAAGAATGGTATTAATGAACATGAATGACGAGGCGATGAGGACAAAAAAGATCAGCACCTTGTACAGGTAGTAATGCCCGTAGCCGGCACGTGTACGAACTGAAGACCGCTGCGTTGCCATAACTCAAACCCTCGCCAATCGTCCCAGTTAGCTGCTCGGTCGCGGTTGCTTCCATCCGCGATGTGTTTTCCTCGTTTGTGCGGCAAAAATGCTACTTCAAGGACCGTTCCAACTGCTCTTATCGGGCGGGCCAAGAATACTTGAGCCGTTACTACTCTTTTAATGATTTTAGTAACTTGCGCATTACATCATGCAAGTCAGGGCGAATTTTAACGAGAGGGAGGTACTCAAACCAAGTTGTATTTTTGCCATCAGGTCGCCAAATACCCGACTTTGAGGGCGGCAGGGATTACGAAATACTAGGATAACCAGTTGAACTTAATGAATTATCCAGCTCTCCGTCAGTGCCTTAAGCATGACGGGCGCTAACGTCATCGCGGTGACCTTTTTTTGGGTCTGATCCCCCCGCAATATCAGTAGCAATTTCAACGCGGTTACGCCCTAAGTGCTTTGCGCGATATAGCGCGGAGTCCGCCCGCTCAATGAATTCACTGACTGTCTCGCCAGCCCGGTACTCCGCAAGGCCTGCAGAAAATGTGGGCATTGGAAACTTCTCGCCGTTGTAATTGCAGAAAGTTTCGCCGACGCGTTTCTGCACTTTCTGAAGCGCCCTAAGAGCTCCATCGCCAGACGTATTTGGGAGAATCACGGCAAATTCTTCGCCACCATAACGCGCCACCATGTCATGGTGTCGGAATATGGAGAGAATGTGATCGGAATACCCACGCAACACGGCGTCGCCACCGCCATGCCCTCGATTGTCGTTAATTCCCTTGAAATCATCGAGATCGATAATGGTCATCGTAACGGGAACGCCGTATCTCTTAACTCGACCGACTTCATCTTCAAGGCGACGCAAAAATGCCCGACGATTTGGCAAGCCTGTCAATTCGTCCGTAAGACTCAAAAGACGCACCCGGTCCAATTCATCGCTGAGCTGCTGATTGCTTGACTCAACCAAGCGGAGATACTTGCTCGCGCTGTCGAATTTGTCCGATAAAACCCGATGTTTCTTAACAAACTTGTTAATTTCAGCAATCAGGGTCACACGCCGTTTTTCGAGGTCCTGAATCCGCTCTGCCTGGCGCAATGCTTCCAACTCGACACTTAGCAATACCCCAAACTCTTGATTCTGGGCGATCGCCTCGTCCACGTGGCGAACCAGCGCCGCCCGTACCTTACTGGTTTCCTGCCCGCGCTGTGCCAACTGCTCGCGAATAATCGCTTCCGAACGTTTTGCGGGTGGCGTTTCCGGAATCGGCGAGGCTGCATGTTCGGACATGTCTTCGCGGTCAATCTTGGGCTCTGTCGCCCGCGATGCCATGGGTGGTAACGGCGCGATGGGCGGCGGTACAAAATCTGAAATTGAAGGTGGTGGAGGCATGCCTGCGGGTTGAGCTGGCGCCATGGCCGAGGTCCGTTTGATGATCGTAGAAATGTATTCTTCCAACGCCGCCAACTCCGTAGCGGTAATAGGCGGCGTCAGCCTCAAGGCGACCATGCGAATCTGCTTTTCCAGAACCGGTTCACGCATTGCGACCCGGTTAGCGAGAGCATCCAACATGGTACGAATCAAATTACTGAACTTTTCCTCGGCATCAGCGAAATCCCGCTGTGCGTCCTCAACCAGAACGCGCAAATGTTCACTGACGACCGCTTCGGATTCGGGGGTAACTAATTCATCGAGGAGAAGCAGCGCTTTCGCCAGCTGCAATCCATCACCAGACTTTGAACGTCCTTTAACTGACATCGTCCTACCTCAACTGCCGACCAAAAGAAGAACCGCACTTTCGGCGCACTTCCGATACGCTATCGTCCGCTAATCGCCAACTCAAGATCAAGGACTGCACCCCCGAAAAGCTCGTCATTATAGTCGGGGCTTGTCACCCCGCAATAATTATTTATCCCAAATTTCCGTGAAAATTGCCTGAAAAATTAGAGCAATCCGATATTCCGATCATTTGAAACAGCACGGCCGAACAATATGACGGAGTTTCTTACAACATGGCACTTCACTGATCAAAAAGCGACCAATCGCTTCAAGCTATTCAATACCGGCTCGGTGACCGGACGGAGCTGCGCACGCATTACTGTACCGACGGCGTCACTTCTCCCCAACAGCGGATTCAACTCTTCTTCGCGAACGTCGGCCAACCGGGCCAGCGATTCGCCAACTTCACCGTCTAAAGCGCTGAAACCTTGCCGTCCGTTGTCGCCCGCAATTCTGAAGTGAGATTCAATCGCCTTGAAGACGGCGATCACTTCGATCGGATGCGAGGCGCTGGAGAGTACATCAATACAGGCTGCGATAAGCGCTTGCATCTCGGGCTTGTACAGCGACTCAAAATCAAGTGACTGAGGCTGATTGCGAGATTCGCTAAGCCGCGTACCAGCGTTCTCGATACCTGATGGATTAGGTAATGGAATCCGCAATGGACACGCGCTCAGGAACGCGGCCCGATAGATCTTGTTTCGCCGCCCTTTGGCCCAAATTTTTCGGCGAGTAGAGTCATCCAGAACATTCGGTTGAAGCAGCAGTACGACGGATTCATAGAGATTTTCTGGACTTTCTTCGAACGGCAAGTAGTCGAGCAACCAGGCTGCCAAGGTCTGTCCCAAAGGCGAAATTGAAACAACTTCGTTTCGTAGCAAGGCTCTGGCAATGGCAGGTTCAGGCAGACACCACCATGCACGTTCCGCAAGCTCGGCCGTCACCTTCGACGAACTAGCCACTGCGTAGATGGCCTCGGGATCTCCCAGCAGAAGCAGCTTTTCCAATGGGGCATTGCTTATCTGACCGAGGCCAGACCATCTTCGAAGGTGTGTCGGAAAGTGTTTTGGAGACCCGAGAACTCGAGTGGAAAGATAAGCACGTGCCGCCTGAATTGCCGCTTCTACCGAATTCGCTTCAGAGAGCCGAAACTCGAATTCATCATCTTGACCAAGGCCATGCACGACTCCGCGCGCCTCATCCAGGCGAATCGCGACGGCGTTTGCCAGCAATACATTGAGGCGCAATTCATCTTCGGAGGAAAGTTTCACGTCGCAGTACCTGAAGAGAACTCCACCATTTCGACTTTGGCCTGCCCTTCCGACCCACGACTAATTCAACTGAATTCTTTGACCCCAGGGAACAGTCGCGTTCCCCTTCACCAGCCACGTCACCGCGAAGTCTGGCTCAACTTCGGGAAACACCCCCTGGCCGTCCGTAAAATAAACCACGGCATCAGGTACAACCGCATTTTCTTCCAGCCATTTGAACGGGGGCCGAAAATCCGTCCCCCCGTCCTTGGGCAATGTCATTGGGAGAACCAGTTGATCCCACGGCTCAAACGTTGCTGGCACCTGCACTACTGCGCTGTCACACGCGATCAAAACAACGCGCGCGTTGACTTGAGCTTTAAGTGCGTCGACTTCCGATGCAAATTCCTGCAATTCACGATCAGATATCGAGCCACTGACATCAACGACACACGCCACGGACACTAACGCGCCCTTAATACCGGGGAGAATGGCGTCCGTATCGCGTCGAGACGGCCGCATGTAACTGTAATCATCGCGACCGGCCTGGCGCATAACTCTTTCAAGGAGCGAACGCCACGATAGCCTTGGCTCCAGGAATGCGTGGACCACTCGCATCATTTCGCCACTGAGTTTCCCAGCCATCCGCGCGCGTTGTGCGGCAGATGCAAGATGCTGCTGCCACTGCTCGCCTAATTCGGCATTCGTTGGATTCGATGCCGATCCGGCGGGTCCATCGTCTTGCGCAGCCTGACTGGGCGACTTGGGCTCAGGATTCCCCTCAATATGCCCATCCATCGCGGACTCTTCCGAGTTTTCGTCAAGAAGCGGATAAATCTCTTCTGCCGTCATTCCCGAATACTCAAAGAACGTGACGGCATTTGAAGGCGGCACCAAACCTTCGTTCACGAGCAGTGGATTGATCGCCAGGTCGCACGCCAAATCCCATCGATGCTTGTCGCGCGCACCCCGCCGTAGCAGGTGCAGAAGCGCGCAGTGGAGCGCTTCATGAGCAAGTACAAACTCCAATTGTCTGGAACCCAACGCTTCAATATATTCGCGATTGAAGTAAAGGCGACGCATATCGGTCGCCGTCGTGGGACAGGCGCTTGCGTCGGCCTCATGCGTCTCCAACCGAAGAACAAGAGCACCAAGAAAAGGTCGCTCGAGAATCAATCGCGCGCGAGCGGCACTCAGTTTTTCATGGACATCCGACGTGTTCACAACAACAGTCGTCCAACCTCTTTTGCCCACCGTGTAAATTCCGGAAGCCTGTAAATTTCCGATCCAGCGGACCGCGCAAGATCATGTACGACCATGACTCCAATTTCGCGCAGTGGGAAGTTTCCAGCGCAGCGAAGTGCTTCGGACAAGCGCGGCGAATTCGTCTTGTCGGATTTTTCGCGCAATACACGCGATACAAGGGCTGATGCGACGGCATACTGAATGTCGATGTCCTTTGGAATCTCAACATCTTCACCGGCGAGCATTGCATCGATATCGGGCAGGCGCTCGAAATGCTTCAAGAATGCGATCAATTCAATCGCCGCAGCTTCACCAACGCAGGCCTGGACCGCATCACGCAGCAGGCCAGGTTCGGATGAAAATTTCTGCAATGCACGGTGAGCAAACTCCCAGGTTCGCGGGGATGGAAAGGCACGCTGGCTATGGGCGGGATCGAATTCAAACAGAAGTTCAGACCGAAAGCGGAGAAAACCGATGAGCCTCTCGTCGATACCGTTATCAAGCGCCCACAGGACCCAATCGTCCAGGTTCGGTTCAAGTTCAAAGTGCGAAAAACGGTTCGCCAGCGGCGCTGGCATGGCGTACGTTACGCCGCGATCGCCCTGCCGATTTCCGGCCGCAAAAATTGCCCAGCCTTCGGGTACGCGGTACTCGCCGAGGCGCCGGTCGAGAATCAGCTGGTAGGCGGCCGCCGACAC
>DKAR01000081.1 GCA_002450895.1 Proteobacteria bacterium UBA6921 | reverse complement strand
GCGCAGACGGTTGATGTGCGAATTGACTGTGTGCTCGTAACCGTCGTGCCCATAGCCCCAAATCTGGTCGAGCAGTTGGGTGCGCGTGTAGACGCGGCCCGGATGTTTTGCAAAGAACGTCAGCAGCTCGAATTCCTTGGCGGTCAGATCCACAGGGCGATCTGCAGCAGTCACGGTCCGCTTTTCAATATCGATGTAGAGCTCGCCACAGCGCAGCTCGCCCGCCGGACCTTCGACGGCGGCGGTCTTGAACTGCTCGACACGGCGCAGGATCGCTTTCACTCGCGCGAGGAATTCCTGAATGCTGAATGGCTTGGTGAGATAGTCGTCCGCACCCAGTTCCAGACCGAGCACGCGGTCCAGTTCCGAGGCCTTGGACGTCAACATCAGGATGGGGACGTACGGTGGCGCAGCGCGCAATCGACGACAGACTTCCAGGCCGTCGAGTTTCGGCAACATGATGTCGAGCACGATCAGGTCAAAACGACTGCGCTGCGCGTTTTCGAGTCCGTTGAGTCCGTCATGTTCTACGACCACCTCATAGGAAGCATCAGTGAGGTGCAGCTTGAGCATCCGTGCAATATCGGGATGGTCCTCAACCACCAGAATCCGGTAGGTCATTTCTGCGTCGGCTCCCATCGTTTTGAGCGTAACCGCGAATGTTCACAAATCCGTCACGGGCCCCTGCGAGGACAAGACGACTGACGGCAGGAATTGTTTCGCCGCCTGGAGAGGTTTTTTTGGGTTCGGGAATATTTTTCAGCCGCGCGCTGTTCATCCCTAGGCACGTACCCGTTTTCAGGCCCTCGCGGCCATGGCGTGCGCGTTTTCCATCACAACAAACTGACTGAGGAGCGGTATCTATGAAATCTTTCCTGGCTTTCCGTTTACCGGTGTTGGCCGCTGTCGCGACGCTCATGAGCGGGCCGGCGCTTGCCACATCCAATGGCGACGACGATATGGATCAGAAAAGCATGCCGGTGCACGTGCAGATGTTCGCGCCGGCCAATGGGGATCACGTCGGGATCGGCGGCCGCGGCTGGTTTGTCGATCTGGCCGTGCAATATGAAGCGACGCTGGAACAGACCGGATTTACTGGCTTTCAAATCACCGGTCCGGCCGGCCACAACAACGCCGCACCATTTCCGGGCACTTTCTCTGCGGGCGTTGATGACCGTCTTCCCGGCCTGATCGTGCTACTCCCGACGACAATTGTCGGTGCCGGATCATGCCAGAACGTGGCCAATCTTTTTAATCTGACCGGTGTTACCAACGTCACGACGGACGAAGTCGAGCTTTGGGACACGTGGATCATTGGCGCGCCGAACTTCGGCGTGAACACGGAAAGCGTCGTTTATGCCGCAGTTGCCGCCGATCTCAATGGCGACGGAATTTACAATGATGCACCCGCCGTGATTCCCGATGCGAACGGCGACGGAGTTTGCAATGCAAAAGATTTGAAGGCGCTTGGTCTTGCATCGAATATTGCAAAAGCCCACTTCGTCATCAATCCGTAAGCAGAAGTACATAGAGTCCCGAGGCCGGCTCAGTTCTTGGGCCGGCCTCAACGCCTCCACACACATTGCATCATTCAGGCTTCACTCCGATTGCATGCCGGACAGGATTTGAAAATGTCGCCGCATGGACCCATCAGAGACTACGCATTTATCTGACGTCGTCAGGGCGCACCAAAACGGGACATGGAGCGACCTCGCTATCGAGGTGGTCGCATTTTTAGCCACTTACCGTCCGCGACAAACCGGTGAACACATAAATTCTTTTATTTCCGAGTTTAACTTTAATTCTTTTGTGGAACCCAAAACAGGAGTGTATAAAGTGCTCTGGGTCGATTGTTTTTAAACCAGACGCCCGCAAGCTCACGAATTGCACTTTGTCTTCTGCTTGAGCGACTCGCGTCGTTAAAGAAAGATTAACGATATGCACGCCGCGGAATTGCCCCGAAACGAAGCGCGTCGCTTGTCCGCGCTTTATGAGCACGATGTTCTGGATTCACCTCGCGAAGAAGTATTCGACGAAATTGCCGAACTGGCCGCGCTGCTGTGCAACGCGCCCATCGCGCTGATCACACTGGTTGACGAGTCACGACAATGGTTCAAGGCGCGCACTGGAATCGCTGCGACGGAAACGGCGCGTAGCGTCTCATTCTGTGCCCACGCGATCCTTCAGCCCGATTTGTTTGTGGTTCCAGATACGCTGAAGGACGAGCGCTTTTTTGATAATCCGCTGGTCACCGGCCCGCCCCGCATCCGCTTTTATGCCGGCGCACCTTTAGTTACCGACGATGGCTGTGGCCTCGGCACGCTGTGCATCATCGATCATTACCCGCGAACTCTGACTGCCGAACAGAAAAAGACGCTCGCCGTACTGCGCACGCATGTCATGAAGCTACTGGAGCTGCGACGCACCACGCACCACCTGGCGATCGCCAACCGCGAGCTGGAATCCTTCAGCTATACGGTGTCACATGATTTGCGAGCTCCGCTTCGAGCCATCACGGGCTACACCAAGGTTCTTCTCACTGATCATCGCGAGGAACTGTCCGACGACTTCCACTACCTGGCTGAAAAAGTCGCATCTGCCGCCGAACGCATGGACCAACTTACGGCGGACCTGATCAAATTTTCAAAACTGCTGCGGCAGTCTCTCGACTTCTTCCGGGTGGATCTCTCGTGCGTTGCAGGCGCAATCGTTACTGACCTGCACAATGCGGAACCCGGCAGGTTCGTGACCGTGACTATTCAACCGGATCTCATCGCCATGGGCGATCCGGGGACGCTGAGGATACTGTTTGAGAACCTGCTGCAGAACGCGTGGAAGTTTACGTCGACCGTCGAGCAACCGGAGATCGAGATTGGAAGTACGTGGACCGATGGCTCACAGGAATTTTACGTTCGGGACAACGGCGTGGGATTCGACATGGCTTACGTAGAGAAACTGTTCCAGCCGTTTCAGAGACTCCACAGCTCCAGCCAGTTTCCGGGAACAGGCATCGGTCTCGCGACCGTGCGCCGCATTGTCGAGCGGCACGGCGGGTCAGTTCGCGCCGAATCGGTGCTCGGTTACGGCACCACTATTCGGTTTACCTTGCAACACAGGATGCCTGAAGGCGGAGAAAAGCACCCGCCGACAATGATGTAGGGCTGGAGCCTGGTATCGCGCCGACGAACACTGCGCGATCTAAAACAGCATGAAAAACCACTGCACAGAATATCGAGTGAAGGATTCGTCGTCAGTCTTCGCTTTTGTCAGCTGGAATCGCAACACATTACTGTCCGACAGTTTGTAGCGCAACGCGTAGACGGTGCGCGTTTCCGGGACAAAACCGAGCGTCTCAAAAAACGCTGCGCCTTCGTCGAACTTCAGTTCTTCAAGCCGCACGGCGACGCCGACTTCATCGTTTACAGTGTATCCAAGTTGAAGATACTGGGCCGTTCCGGTGTATTGGTCTGAACTGGCCGTGACATCGGTTCGAGATGGATTGAAGTTTTCGCCGTCCGTCATCCGAATCGTAAAATATTCGGCAATCGCGTAGTACTTTTCGGTCGTGTAGCGCGCATCGAGAGCGACAATTTGCTGCTTGAAAAGGACTTCGCCTTTATCCAGATAGGGAGATGAGGCCGGGTCCGCCAACTTCTCACCGGATTCTGTAATGGTGTTGTTCATTGCAGAAAGCCCGACACCCCAGTTGCCGTCAGTCGGGGCAACGCCGACGCGCGCCACGAATGCCTTGTCATCACTGCCGTCCTGATAATTATTGATCTGCAATTCCGGCGGTTCGTCATGTTCGTCGCGCGCTGTCGTATCAATTGACGGGCCATTCGCGATAGCAAAGTGATAATTGATCGTGTAGTCACCGCGCTCGGCTGTGCCGTTCGCCATCAAACCGACCACGTGAGTCGGAAAAACACCTTCGTGCGCGTCATCAGGTTCAAGGAAGAACGGGCGCGTCACGGTATCCTGCACAATGATTCCGTGGTGGAAGTTGTGGTTCCAGAATCCCAGCGGCGTGTGAAAACGGCCCGCCGCAATATTCAGGCTCTCATTGACCGTCCGCGTCACTCCGAATCGCTCGATATCCGTTTCGAAACCGTGCCCGGCGTCCTCGAAAATCAGTTCCGCATTCACTCGCGTTTCGTCATCGAGTTCCTGATTGACGAACAAGTCGAATTTTCCGAGGCGGAATGTCGACACATCTTCTTCTCGGTCGCCCGACTGCGCGATGACGTCACCAAACAGGCTGAAGTCTACCGCACCGGCCGGCGCGCTCATGCAAACTGAAGCCGCGAAAAAGCTCACCGCACGAAAGTGATTCCTGGTCATTTAAAGCCGCCTTCTTTTATTGAACAAAAAAAACGGGAATTACGGTCGGACAAAATTTGTTGTCAGCATTGAATGCAGCCGCCAAGTTTGTCCCGCGCCTTGCGGTGCCCCTGGTTCGCGGCCATTCGATACCACTTCACAGCCTGGGAATTACTGCGGTTGACGCCCAATCCCTGGCGATAAAGATCGCCCATCATATATTGCGCATCTGAATCGCCGAGGAGCGCAGCACGCCCGTACCACTTGGCCGCTTCACCAAAATCCTGTTCGAAAACGTCGCCCTTAAAGAAATGCTCCGCCAGCGCCAATTGCGCGCCAAGGTGTTTTTCTTCGCCGGCGCGTGCCAGCCACTTTTGTGCTTCTGCGGGGTTCTGTTCAGTATTTTTTCCGTTCAGATACATCATCCCGAGAAGGAACTGCGATTCCGGATCGCCGCTTTCAGCCTCCTTGTAGACAGGCATGGACGGAATGTTTGCGAGCAGTTTGGCCTGACTGTCCACCAGTTTCTGCCGCTCAGTGGCAAGCAGGCTCTGCAAGATTGAATTGGCGCTGGCGTAGCCTGCATCCGCGGCGCGCGTCAGCCACTTCTTGGCTTCAGCCAGGTCCGTCGGGACTCCCAACCCTTGGCGATAGGATTCCCCAAGATGAAACGCTGCACCGATATGTCCTTGCTGCGCCGCCTTTGTGTACCACTTGGCGGCCTGGTTGAGGTCTTTCGGTGTGCTCTTGCCTTCGGCGTAAATGTTGGCAAGGGTGAATTGTGCTTCAGGATCACCGCGCTCGGCCGCTGCAACGTGTTGTTTCAGGTTTCGCGTCAGTTGAACTTCCAACAGCTCATCGAGCGCCGTCTGTGCATCGGCCACACCCCACCCAACCGCCAGACGCAGCCATTTCACAGCCTCGCTTTCACTTTTGGTAACGCCGTTTCCATCGCGGTAAAGCAACCCCAACTGGTACTGGGCGCCCGCATGCGCCTGTTCGGCGGCTTTTCGCAACCAGAGCGCCGCCTGGCCACCGTCTTTCGAGCGCTTCTTTCCGCCCAGATATTCCATGCCCAGCGAGTATTGGGCATCGACATTTCCGCGCTGCGCAGACTCTTCCAGCGTCAGTTTCGTCGTCGGTGCAGGCTTCGTTGTCGTTGGCGCGGGCTTCGTCGTCGCCTTGGCAGATTCGCTGCGGGACTTGGCCGTGGCGACTCGCGCCGGCGGTTTGGGTGGCGCGTTCAGGCGCTCGAGCGCCTCGCTGGCCGCCGCATAGCCGAACGACGCCGCGCGCGCATACCACTTCTTGGCTTCGTCGAGATCGAGCTCAACACCCAGCCCCCTTTCGTAGTGCTGACCCAAATCAAACTGTGACGCCGTATGGCCAGTACCGGCGGCCTTGAAATACCAAAGGAACGAATTCTTGTAATCACGATTGCGGAAGTAGTATTCGCCGAGCTCGTAACGCGCAACTTCGTGGCGGGATTCCGCGGCGGTGATCAGCCATTCAATGGCCTTGGACGCGTTTTGGCGCATTCCGCGCCCCTTTAGGTAGGACATCCCGAGTTCGAACTGCGCTTCAACATGACCTTGTCCGGCGGCAAGCGCAAACCATTTATTGGCTTGCGCTTCATTGCGCTTCACGCCGTCCCCGGTCAGATAGGCCTGACCGAGCAGGTATTGGGCCACGGCATCGTTGTATTCCGTTGCCGTTTGAGTGAGTTCCTGAATGCGTCCGGAACCGTCGGAAGCAGCGAATCCTGGAGAGACCAACATCCCCAGCAAAACAAATGATCGAAGACCTTCGAGCTTAGTTACCACTTGTCCGTGCCATGCGTGCCCAACCCAGCATGAATTTTACCGGTTTGAGTTGGGGCGTTGAAGCAATGTGTTAGCGGCTGACGAAATTCTTTACAATTCGCGCTCGAATTCGGCGCTTTCTGATCCGGCGATAGAAGACGCTGTGTCACTCGATGCCCCTCCGACGTGTTTGCGTGAAAAAATGTCTCCGTTCGAGTTCCACCCGTTACCCCCTGACGGGCGGTATTTGCCATCTCCCGCAGTTAAATACATCCAAATGAGCTGCGGCTGAATTGTTGGCCGAACCTGCCGATAGTGAGAGGTAACCCGTCGAGAAGTTCGGTTCGGCCGGAGACTCGTTCTTCCGGCCCGGGTGGAGACGCGCGACCTTTGCAGCCACTTCGCAGATCGGCGGTTAGACCGCATGAGGGGCGCACAAACAGGAATCGGTATCACAGTGACAAGCGAAGCTTTGGAAATTCGGACAACCGTGGATATCGAAGCCGCGCCGGACCGGGTGTGGCAATTGCTTATGGAGTTCGACGACTATCAGGTCTGGAATCCGTTCATCCGCGGCATCAAGGCCGACAAGCTGAGCATCGGCGGGACACTCTATATTCGCGTTCGACGACCACCGGGCAGCGAATCAATACGCTACACAGCCAAGATCACCGACTTCAAACCGGGTGCAGAAATTAGCTGGCGGCGCACAATGGGTTTTGGTGGCCTGTTTGCGAGTGAACACGCCATGATTATCGTCCAGCGCGGGCACTTCGGGTCGTGCTTCATCCAGCGGGAACGATTTAGCGGCATGCTCGCCGATAGTGTCTACAATCGAATAGGGTCCGACATCGCCGCCAGCTTCAAGGCGATGAATCGCGCACTGAAGGCCGCGGCAGAGAAGTAGTTTTCACCCGCACTTCAGTGTTCTCTGCGTTGCATGTGACGCGCGCGCGAATCCGAAAACCGGTTAACGCGTCTTGGAACGCGTACCGATAACCGAGCAGTTAATATTGTCGCGACAGGATTCGCGGCACCACGAACGAAACGTCGTTGCTGTTCTCTCGAATCCTCGAGGTCAACATGCTCCTCACGAATATCGAAATCATTCCGGGAAAGCGGATTACGAAACATCTCGGCCTGGTGCAGGGCAGTTCGGTCCGGGCCAAGCATGTCGGACGCGATATCATGGCCGGGATCAAAAATATCTTCGGCGGCGAACTCAAGGGGTACACCGAGTTGCTGCAAGAATCCCGAGACGAAGCCACCGAGCGCATGGTCGAACAGGCGCGCGCGGTCGGCGCCAACGCGGTACTGAATATTCGATATTCCACATCGAGTGTCGCCGTCGGCGCGGCTGAAATCTTTGCCTACGGTACGGCTGTCGTACTGGAGTAATGCAGTGCAAGATCTGATTACTTTTCTCGTCCTGCTCACATTCGGTTACGGCTTCGGACGTGTGATCGAGGCACGGCATTACAAATCCATTATCTCGCGCGAAAACAAATTCCGCGGCATTCCTGCCGTCGCCATAAAGGTTCCCCCGCTGGGGCGCCCCTTTACTGTTGCGCTGGTCCAGGGAAACGTGGTGATTTCGGTCGACTACTTCAAACGCTTTCTCGCGGGACTCAGAAATCTGTTTGGCGGTCGCGTCACCTCCTACGAAAGCTTGCTGGATCGCGCGCGACGCGAAGCGATCTTGCGAATGAAGGAACAGGCCGCAAGCCAGGGCGCGAAATTGATCTTTAACGTGAAGCTGACGACATCCAGTATTTCCCAGGGACGTCGTGGCCAGATCGGTTCCGTCGAAGTCCTCGCCTACGGCACTGCAATAATTGAGTAGTTTTGGCGCGCGATGCAGTACAGCAATCCGCACATCCCCGAAGGAATCAACACCAGCCAGCAGAACCCGCTTCGCGAATTTGCGATTCTTACCGGCGGTCTGCTGGTCATCGTTGTCGTTGTTGCACTCGGATTAAGCCTGCTCGTCGATCATTTCGCGAACCGAATTCCGTTCAGCGCGGAAAAAGCGCTGACCCGTCGCTTCGAAACGACGACGGCATCTCAGGAAATGGAAACTTATCTCAACACGCTGGCGCAACAACTGGCGCAAGCACAGGATCTCCCGCCCGAATTCTCCATCAAAGTCCACTACGTGGATGCAGACACGATCAACGCGTTCGCTACACTGGGCGGAAATATTGTGATGTTTCGCGGAATTCTGGAAAGACTTCCAAATGAAAACTCGCTCGCGATGGTACTCGCCCATGAGATCGCGCACATCAAACATCGGGACCCCATACGGGGCGCGGGCCGCGGTGTGGTTATCGCTTTGGCACTAACAACCGTCAGTGCAACACTGAGCAACGCAGTAACGGACCAGGTTCTTGCCAGTGGCGGGCTGCTTACCGCGCTGCAATTCAGTCGCGAACAGGAGAGTGAGGCGGATGCGACAGCGCTGGAATCGCTGACCCGCCACTACGGGCATGTCGATGGCGCGGACGCGTTGTTTGAGGTACTGGAAAAGGAAAGTTCCAGCATGGCACCGCCGGAGTTTTTTAATTCGCATCCGGGAACCGAGACGCGCATTGAACGCATCCATCAGTTCGCGACAACGCTGACCGGGCCCGAAAAGATCGAACTGACGCCGTTACCACCCCGATTTTCAGATTGGTTTAAGCGGAAAGAAAAAAAACCGGCCGGGGCATCGCAGCGGCTGCCGTAGCCATTGATAGGCGCGTGTCTGGTAGTACATGCGGCGACTGAGAGGTAGCGCGGGGGCCGCGATGGCCTGACGTGTGTGCTGACGGAAATGCGGAAGTGAGACAAATCGAGCCGGGCGTAATGCGCCCGGCTCGTGCACCATTACATCGAGCCACCTTCTTTCGGTGCCTCTTTCTTTTCCTCCGTAGCTGCCGGAGCTTCGCTGGACATGGGCTTGTCCATCTTCATGTCTTTCATTTCACCTGAGCCATGTTCTTCATGACCGGTTGACGAGCAAGCCGCGGCAAACATCGTGAGCATCGCGACAATCAACGCCTTTTTCATACGTTCCATTCTCCTGAATAGGTTTGACTGTAGATACAGCCGGCGCGAGTAGACCACATTCCAATTGGGCTTCCAATGCGGTTGTCTTAAGAATGTGGCGGTGTCCCAAAATTTTTGTGGGGGACTGGACTTTCTTAAGTTTTTGTAGCTGCGCGAACAGTTCAACTAAACACATTGTCATTCAGGCCCCGTGATAAACACGTGATATTTGCGTGACTCCCGCGTGAACCGGGTCTTCGAGACTTTATCTCTGGCGCAGCTCATGCGCCGCGAAAACCCACTGATCAATGTTCACAACACGGGAGATTTTACGATGAGAACAATCAAACCCCTGCTGGCGGGATGCCTGGTTTCTGCAAGCCTGCTTTCTGCCACGGCCGGTTGGGCCGACGACATGACGACCTACAAGATTACGGTGATCAATCTGACGCCTGGCCAACCTTTTGCGCCGATCATGGCCACAACACACCGCCCCGGCATGTCCTTCTTTGAAGAAGGCGCGGCGCCCAGTGACGAGCTGGCGATGCTCGCAGAAGCGGGTAACGGAAAACCGATGGCGGCAAAGCTGCTGACGATGACGGGCGTGCGCGATGCCCAGGTCAGCACCGGAGGCCTGACGTTCCCCGGACATTCAACGTCATTCACGGTAAAAGCAAAGCGTGATTGGGACTCGGTGAGTGTTGGGGCGATGCTGGGCGCAACCAATGATGCGTTCCTTGCTATCGCGGACATGCCGCTTCCAAAAGACAAGCGCACCGCGACGTACATGGCAGACGCCTACGATGCCGGTAGCGAAACCAACGATGAACTCAGCTCAACGGTTGCCGGACTCGGCGGAGAAGGTTACTCGCCGAACGACGCCGGAGAAGGTTTCGTCCACATTCACGGTGGAGTTCACGGGATCGGAAATCTGAACGCGGCAAAAATGGACTGGAGAAATCCGGTGGCAAAAATCATCATCGAACGTGTTGACGACTAGTCCGCTATTGGCCAAGTAATTTGTGGTCTGTTGGCTGATTTAACCGCGCCCGCCATGTTGTTGGGCGCGGTTTTTTTACCTTTCTTACTCGCAACCGCCCGTTGTCCAGCGGAAGTAGCGCGGCTTCAGGCGATTGTAGATCCAGATCCCGAGCACGATTCCCAGGATCGTTGCGATCGCGACAATGTGCCCGGATCCGATGTAGATCAGGACGGCACTCGGGCACGCCCCGGTCAGCGCCCAGCCAACACCGAACAGGATTCCGCCCGCAATGCTTCCCTTGTGATACGGACGCGTAGTGATCGCCTTGCCGCGCGCAATCAAATAGAAACCGATCATTGCGATTGTTACGGCGCCCATGAACGTAAACAACAGGCGCTCGTCCTGAAAAACGAACAGACGATGGACTTCGTCGAAATCCGCGAAGCCGATGCGCTCCAGGCTGTAGCCGAGCATCAAGCCAAGGATGCCCAAATAGACATGCTGGCGGGNNTTCGATTTTCATTTCAGGAGCCACATATCAAGCAGAAGGGAAACCAGAATCGCCGCCCCGAAAAAGCTGGCGGTTCCAATAATGCTTCCGATCTGAAGCCGCGACATTCCACTCAAGCCATGCCCGGACGTACAACCGCCCCCGAGGCGTGTGCCGAATCCGACGGACATTCCGCCGAAAAACAGCGCAAGCCACATCCAGATTCCGTCACCGAACAGTGATCGGTGCACGTCACCAAGATCAACCGACCAGTGAATATCATTGTTAATGAACGCAGAAACGAATCCACCCACACCGATCATGACCAGAAATGTCAGATGCGCAGAAACCGGCGGTCGTGGTCGCGGGGCCGTTTTTTCCTGCGGCGCGACCGGAGCATTTACCGCCTGATCAACCGCATCCTGACCAAACTCTGCGAGTGTTTCTGCCAGGAGCGCCGCGCGAATGCGTTCCGCATCCGCATCGAGAACGACAGCTTCCTGTTTCTGGCGTGCCTGTTCGGCACGCCATGTAGAGACTTTTTCCCAACTGTTCGATACGCCGAGCGGCAAACCCATGAGCCCCCAGAATCCCAGCGTTAGCCAGCCCAACGCGACCGCACCCATCCACCATGGCCAGAAGTGTCTATCAGCAGTCTTTTTCCCGGCGATGGATTCCGCGACACGCTGTTGTATGCCGGCGTCTCCGGCGGACGGCATCGCAATCGCCGCAACGGTGGTTGACGCGCGCGCTTCGGCGTTGGCGCAGCAGGGATCCGCATCTGCTCGCGCGGACACAAACACGCCCAGCAGGGCAAACAGGAACGCGATTCGCACTACGATACCGCGAACCAGACGACCCATCGGCTCGGGTTCCGGAACGTTATTTCTTGTCATTCCCTGTTCCTTTCAGCGCGCTGATATCCAGCGTCTTGCCATTCGGAAGCAGAGTGATGGGAATTTTCTTGCCATCGAGCGTGGACTGATAACGCTTGCAGCCTTCAAATTTTCCATCGCAGTAGTAGTTTTGCCAGATGTTCAGAGCCCCACTGCCGGAAATCAGCGGGAACAATTCACACGTGGGCTTGTGTGGACACGTCATTGGCCTTCTCCCATTAATTTGCCGTGGCAGCGCGCGAAGGCGCTGCATCCGGCACATGCTTCACCTGGCGGGCAAGCTTTGCGATCTGATCAATGCTTTCCCGTAAATCGTCGTACTGCGCGCTTTTCAATTGCTGGTGTGCGTTTGCCGCAATCTTGGCAAATTGAGGAAATCCAAAATTTCCAGACATCGACTTGAAGTCGTGCAGATAACGAATCAAGTCCGACCATTTTCGCTCGCGTGAAGCAACGAGCAGCTCGCTGACATAGCGCGGCAATTCCGTGATAAATTTTTCCACGAGATCCGCCATCTCCGGCTCCTTGTCCAGAAGCTGATTGCGAATTACTGGCGGTGCCTCATTCGTTCCGCCACCCGCTGCGTGCCCGGCTGACAGGTACTTTCCGACAACAGTCACGAATTCCTGACGATCGATCGGCTTTCCAAGAAATCCGTCGCAGCCGGACTTTATGCAACGTTCAATTTCGGCGTTCATGACATTGGCGGTGAGCGCCACGATGGGTCCGCCGTATCCGCGCTGGCGCAACAACGCGGTCGCTTCAGTTCCATCCATCACCGGCATTTGCATATCCATCAGGATGAGATCGAAAGATTCGGCCAACGCAGCGCTTACCGCATGCAGGCCGTTTTCCACCGCAGTGACTGTGGCGCCCATCTTTCGCAGGTAGAGGGAAATGAGCTGGCGATTTTCCGCAACGTCGTCGACGAGAAGTACTTTTCCGGAATGTTGTCGGTCAATTTCGTATGCCGCGGACCTGTCTGCGGTGGCAGGCAATTTGTCGATGAGACGTTCCGAAGCCTTGGGTCCGGCGCTGATCGTTGCCGTGAAGATGCTACCGACACCTTCCGTACTTTCGACGGCGATGCTGCCGCCCAGTCTTGAACACAAAGTCCGGGACAAGTGCAGCCCCAATCCTGTACCACCAAATTTGCGCGATGTTGATGCTTCCGCCTGATTGAACGCCTCAAAAAGATTTTGCAGTTGCGTACCGTTGATCCCAACACCGGTGTCAATCACGTCGAAACGCATCAGATTCGTATCGGGGGAATAACCCATGCGCATCCGGACGCCGCCACTCGCCGTGAATTTCACGGCATTGCCCACGAGGTTAAACAGAATCTGTTTCACGCGGACCGGATCACTGGTAATTGTCGCCGGAAGCGGAAAATCGTAGTCAACATTGAAGCCGATTCCCTTCCCGGTTGCCTGCACGGAAGCCAGCGAATTGACATCGGAAACAATCTGAAATACATCGACCGGAATGTTTTCAATGTGCAGTTTGTCGGCCTCAATCTTCGACAGATCGAGGATGTCATTGATGACCTGCAATAAATGCTTGCCACAGCGATTGATGGTTTGCGTGGCTGTGTGGCGATCCGACGGAGTCACGTTCGTGTCGAGGAGCGACTCCGAGAATCCGATGATCGCAGTCAGCGGCGTGCGAATCTCATGACTCATATTGGCGAGAAACGACGACTTGGCGCGATTTGAACTTTCCGCCATATCCTTCAGTTGCTGCATATTCTTGGATTGCTCGCGCAGCGCGCCTTCAGCCCGCCCGGTCCGGGACAGCACATAGGCGCCGATGCCGATAACTGCGCCGAAGGCGCCCAGACCAAACAAAAACACAAGCGTGTTGACAGTTTTGCTGGAATTTTGCGCCTCGAGCAGATCTTGCTCCACGGCCGCATCGGTGGTTCCCGAAACTGCAGTCAACGCGCTGATGACGGAATCCTGTATGGGAATGAGCGTATAGCGCAGGAACTTGTCAGCTTCGTCACGCCGGCCAAGGCGCAGTAGCTCTGCCGCCTGATCCTGAATTTCAATTCCGTGGGTAACAACGGGGCGAACTCTCTCCCAAAGCGCCTGACCGTTTTCAAACGCTTCGTTGCCCTGTGATTTATGGGCGATCAAATCGTCGCGCGCCTGCGAGAAATTGTTGGCATGCCGGTTAAATAATTCGAATTCGCGCTCGCGCGCAGCGGGGTCGGCGGTCTCATAGATACGAAACAGGCTGATCGATCTGTTGAGAACTGAATCCCGTATCGTCGCCATGAGTTGTTGATCGCGCTGCCGGCCGGCAATATCGGCCAACCACCGGTCGTGGTATTGCTCGCTGCCAAACCACGCGAGCATTTCACACGCCTGCAATAAAAGGATCGCAAGAAAACCGGCCAGGATCACCGCTTTGGAGGACGTTGTTTTCACAGGGCGTTTAGGTCCGGTCGTATACCGAGTACAGGGTCGGCACGGGGCGCCTTTTCTTGACGTGTAGCGCCGCCACGACTGCGTGGATTTATGACGCCGGACACGATTGCGGGATTTCCGGCGGGACCCGTACCGACCACGCCGAATGCGGCGATCACCGAAGTGAATTGAATCACCGCAAAGTCGATCGGGTTTGAGCAGCGGGATATCTGGCCGATATTTTCAGTGGACACGGTCCAGAGTGACGCCCGAACCCTTATGATTCGCAGAAATTTTCTTTACAGGTACTGCGCTGCGCTGGCGCTGATCGCCGGGGCAATTTGGCACCCCTCCGGTGCCGCAGAACCGGAACAACGCTTTCTTGCATCGACCGAATGGGTGGCCTCGCACCGGTCTGATGCCGACGTTCGCGTCCTGGACTTGCGCAGTGAGCACGACTACCTGGTGAACCATATTGAGGGGGCGGTCAATCTTCCAATCGATCGCCTTTTCATCAATGAGAACGGCAAGCGATACATCGGCAGACTGCCGCAAGTTCAAGCGGCATTCAGCGCGGCTGGAATCGACAAAGATACGCAGGTGGTCGTGTACGACAATGGGGATTTTCTAAGTTCCGCGCGCGCATTTTGGGTTTTCGAAGCGTTCGGGCATTCGCGCGTCACGGCGCTCGATGGGGGCTTCAAGGCATGGCAGCAAATGAATTTGCCAGTGTCGAATCAGGTAATAACTCCTTCACCGCGCAACTTCATTCCTTCCGTCGCCGCGGATCGGCTTGCCACGAAGCTCTCCACTCGCCTGGCGGTGGATAGTCGAGGCACCACAATCATCGACGCGCGCGATGCTCCCGAGTATCGCGGTGAAAAATCGCTGGCACAGCGGTTTGGCCACATTCCGTCGGCGGTCAATATTCCGGCGATGAATCATTTCGACACACGAAATGGAATCAGATATTTGAAAAGCACCGATGAGCTTGCCGCGGTTTTTAAAAGCGTGGATCACTCTCAAAAGGTGGTGACCTACTGCAACACCGGCGTACTCTCCGCGACAACCTACTTCGTATTGCGACAACTGGGTTACGACGTCGCCAACTACGACGGGTCCTGGGTCGAATGGGGCAACGACACGTCGCTTCCCATTACAGCCCCACAAGCTGACGCCCCGGGCGCACCAAACACCGCTGACCACTAATATAAAGTCCCAATCGGGATTTCCAACGCAACAGGGCTTGGCGCGACCGCGCACCGTCGTTATTATCCCTCGGCCATGGATACGCTTCCCAGCCACCGCCAACCAGTCATTCGGGTTGTCGCCATGCCCCGCGACACCAACACCGCAGGCGATATCTTTGGCGGCTGGATCATGTCGCAGGTGGATCTTGCGGGGAGTATCGTCGCGATACGGCGCGCAGGCCGCGTAGTCACTGTTGCAGTTAATGAATTTCAGTTTCACAAACCGGTTTTTGTGGGCGACCTGATTTCCTGTTATGGCGATATCGCCCGCGTAGGAAATACATCCCTCACTGTCTTCGTCGAGGTCTATGCCGAACGCCAACGCGGTGGTGGTGAATGCGTCAAGGTCACCGAAGCAACGCTCACCTACGTCGCCATCGACGAAAACCGCAAGCCCCGCCCAGTGCCGCGCGATGCGACACCGTGACTCACGTGATATTCTCCGGCGCACAGAAATCTGCTCGAGTCACGAATAGGGAGATTCACCGCATGCCCCGCGTTGTTCGCTCGCTGGCCGTTGCCTTGGGCGCAGTTCTACTTCTGGTCTCGGGATGCGCAACTACGGTCGTCCAGACCCATCCGCTGATGGATCAGGAACCCAGCGCAACGACCGCAAAAGTCTACTTCATCCGGCCATTTACCTATCGCGAGCGCGGTGCCGCCGACAATCCGGTCAAGATTGAAATCAATAATTCTCCGCTGATGGAGCTTGGCAAAGGCGAATACACCCTCGTCTACCTGAAGCCCTCGTCGATCACGGTTACAACGCGCAACTTCACTCGCTTCACCAACAAGAATGAATTGATCGAAATGACGCGCAGCCTGGACATGGAACTGAAACCGGGCAACACCTATTTCCTGCATATTCGACAGGTCAACGAAGAATTTCGCGGCGTTTACTATCTTATTCAGCCCGTCGATCTGACCACGGCCAAGGGCTTGGTGCTCGACCTGCACGTTTCGGGAGCCGCGCGCTCGGCGCCAATTCCCGATCTGCCGGACAACAAATAGTATTCCCATGCTTCGTTCCGCGTTCTTCGCGAGCGCCGTCGCTTTCTCGTTGATCACCGCCGCGGTACCGCAGGTTGTCGATATTTCGCCGTCAGTCGTTCCTCTCGGTCACGACACCCAGGTTGATATCAAAGTTCAGGATGCAAGACCGGGACTGCGCATCGCCCTGTCGCCTGGAGGCCCCTTCATTTCAGCGCGAATTCCAGCGGCGGAGTCCGTGGACCTGTATGCGATTCCCGAGTCTGACCGCATTGTGCATGTCAGCACCCATGAAGTGACGTTGTTGAACGGGACAACCGATCCTCCGGAAATTATCAGCCGCGCCATACTCGATTCGAGCATTGCGCAGGCGGCATTTTTCGGCTCGACGGCATTGCTGGCAGATGACAGAAACGCGGTGTTCCTGGCGCAATTGCCCGACGCGGACCATGTTGCGCTTCAGCCCTTGTACGTGTTCGATCGGGCGGTTCGTGCGGTCGCGCTCGCCGGATCCAGGGCCATCGCCTTGCTGGACGACGGGACCCTGTGGCGCGCCGAGGTGAACGCGTCGCCGCCGGTTTGGTCATCTTTGGGATCCACGGATCCGGAACTCGAACGCCTCACGTTCGACGGAACTCACTGCCTGTTGTATGCGCCGAAAATGGAACTTCACATTTTTGAGTGCGCTGGAAATGAACTTCGCGAAATTTCCAGATTTCGGACCAGCGGCGAAATAGCGGACGCCATACTGGGCGCGGGTCTGGCGATACTTGCCAACAGCGACGCGGGTCTCACGCTGCTTAACATCAGCAACCCCGCAGAAGTAAGACTTGCGGGAAGCTACAACAAGCTCGGACGTGCAATCCGCGTTGCTGCGGATCACGATCGCGTTCTTGTTGCCAATGACCACGGGGACATCACGCTGCTGGATATTTCGCGCCCCGAATTACCACTATTGGTTTCTCGACTCAAGACGAACGAGGTTCCGCGCGGTATCACATTGCGTGATGACATCGCATGGAGTGCCGGCCCACAATTCACGTCACGACTCGATTTCACCGCGGAACCGGCGTCATTGCTGTCGGATGAGGGATTGAGCCTGGGTGGCAGCCGCCGCGGATTTATTCGTAATAACACGCTCTACGTCGCGGACTGGTTTTCAGGGCTCCATCTGTACGATGTGTCCAATCCGGAATCCATCCGCCACATCGGAAACTATCATTCCCCCGGATCTTCCAAAGGCGTCGTGGTCCGTGACCGGTACGCGTTTGTCGGCGACGACGACCATGGCGTGCAAATCGTCGACATTTCGGATGCTGAGCATCCCAAACCCGTCAAGAACGTACCGACCACCGGGCTCGCCTACACCATGAAACTCGTGGGCGACCGGCTCTACGTGGCCGACCATCGGGGCGGATTGCACATTATCGATGTACACAACATCCCCACCGCGCAAGTGATCGGCAGTTTCGATACACCGGGTAAGGCGTGGGCCGTCGACGTGCGCGACACGACCGCGTTCGTCGCGGATGACAGCAGCGGCCTGTTGATTTTTGACACTTCGGATCCAAAGCACATTCGGCAGATCGGCCAATTCTCGCCCGGCGGTCAGGCTGAGGATGTTCGACTCCGGGATCGCTACGCGTTCGTAACTTTTTTTGATCAGGGATTGTTTGTCATCGACACGCTGGACCCGACCAATCCGCGCGAAGTCGCGCACCTCGATATTCCCGGAAATGCACGAGGCATCGATTTTCAGGGAACGTACGCTTTTATCGCCGCCTGGGAAGCCGGGTTACAGATTGTGGATCTGCGTGACCCGCGCCATCCAAAACGCGTGGCGTATGCCGACACGGACGGATCCGCATGGGGCGTGAACGTGAGTGGTTCCAGTGCCTATGTGCTGGACTGGTGGGGCGGCGTGAAGCGGGTGGATATCCAGGATCCAACTCAACCGCACCTGTCCAATCAGTATCAGGCGCGCGCGGAAATTTCTCAGGTCGCGTTGGGACACGGCTGCGCGGCAACGGTCGACGGATCGGGCAGCGTGCAGATCTACGACGCGACGAACGGCTTGAATCCAATCTGGATCAACGGAATTGATCTCGTGGAACCTGCGCAGGCCATCGGCTGGCATGGCGACACGGCCTACGTCGCAGCAGGTAACTCCATCGCCGCACTGGATATGCGCGACCCTTTCACGGCGCGACGCAGCACAACCGTTCCCACGCCGTGGCGGCCCGTCCAGCTTCGCGCCTCGGGCAACCGACTCGTCGCGATCAGCGACTCCGGGATCGCTGCCACGGTCGATAGCACCACGGGAGAACTGCGCACGATCACGACAGGTGTTCATGATGCGTGGATTGCAGACAACACGTTGTTTGTGGCACGCGGCACGCTTGGGCTCGCCGCTTATTCGCTCGATGGGATGCCGCTGAACACGAAGACGTCCTGGATGAGCGCGATCGGAAACGTTCGGCTAATTCGAGTTGGCGAGCGCGCCGCCGCGCTGGTCGATGGCAAGTCCAGCCTTCGGTTCGCGACACGCAATGAAACGTCGTTTACCGAGGTCTCCGGACTCGACCTTGAATCCGAAATCAACGATGTCGTAGTGCTGAAGGATCAGGCCTTGGTAACCACCGCCGAAAACCAGTTGGTCGCCATCGACCTTCACGACGTTTCGCGCCCGTTCGTCACGCACCGATATTCGAGCGCGCAAAGAGTGACGCAGTTCGCAGTGGGTGACGGATTCGCGTTTTTTGGCGGAGAACGCAAACTCAGCTCCCTTAAGTTGCTGCCGGTCATCCAGTTTCTTCCGTCAAGCCCGGGGGTATTCAGTGCAAAGCTGCCTGCGTCGCTGCCCCAGGGGGCCTACGATATTACTGTCAGTGACAACCAGCGCTCATTCCCAAGCCTACATAACGCCATTCGCGTGTCGATAAAAACAGGTAGGAAACCCGCGATGTCGCCGGAAAGGTTCCAGGAGTTGCTGAATCAGCAGCGCCGCTAAACTGCTGAATCACACGGGAAGAGCCGCTCATCGGCCACCGTCTCACGCTTGTCGGAACGCGATCGGGTTTTACCAAGGACTGTGAACAAGTTACATAGTCATAACGACAGGGTCATTTAATCTGTAGGTGAATATCAGGTTCAGAGCGTTTTTATGTCATTGCCAGTCATGATCAAGAACCACCTGGACGCGAGCGCAGTAGAGTTCGCGACGGTGACACGCGAGCAGCTAAACGGCGAAGCGCGTTCGCTGCTGCAGAAGACGGCGAAATCCGTTGTGCTTCAGGATACTGACGGGTTGGTTCTGGCTGTGATACCCGCGGACCGCAGCATTAATCTCGACGCCGTTCAAAAACACCTCGGCCGCAAAATCGATTTTGTACCGCCGCGCGACTACGTCACGCTCTTCAAGGACTGGGCACCGTCCCAATTTTCTCCGTTCGCCACCAACTACGGCCTGTGCGTCCTGGTGGACCGCAGCCTGGCTGAACTGGAAACCGTGTATTTCGATTCGGGCACGACGGATACGTTTATTCGCGTGGGACAAGACGCGTTTCGCAAGCTGCACACCAATGCGGATTTCAACTTGAGTTTCGCCCAACCGATGAACGCGGCAAGCGCCGCTCCGGCGAAAACCGCGACGCCTTCACCGACTCCGGCGAAAACGGCGGCGCCGAGCCTGAAATTCAATGTCGAAAAAATTACCGAACTGCCTCCGATGCCGGACATGGCGCACAAGATTGTCACGCTGAACGCCAATCCGTATGCACGCGTGCAGGATTTGGCCGCAATCGTCGAGCTCGATCCCAGCCTGTCAGCACAAATTGTTCGCTATGCGCGATCGGCATTTTTTGGGTACCGTGGAAGGATCAACTCGATCCACGAAGCCATTGCGCGCGTCCTGGGCTACGACCTGGTCATGAACATCGCGCTCGGTATCGCCGCCGCTGCGCCATTCAAACACAGCAGAAAAGGCCCGCTCGGGCTTGATGCCTACTGGAAGCACGCCACCTATAGCGCGATTCTGGCGCAGTCACTGAGCACGGCCGTTGGCAAAGGCGTTCGCCCGCGCCAAGGCATGGCTTACCTGGCAGGACTGCTGCACAACTTTGGATTCGTCGTGCTGGGCCACCTCGACACGTCGACGTTCAATACGCTCAACGACGCCGTCGCGGCAAATCCGGAAACCCCTGTAGTTGAACTTGAGCGCTCGATCGTCGGGGCGACTCATACCGAGATCGGCGCCTGGTTGATGCAGGCCTGGAATATGCCCGGCGAAGTCATCACCACCGTGAAAGAACACCATAACGCCGATTACGCAGGGAACTTTGCGCCTTACGTCCATTTGATCCGGCTCGTCGATCACCTGCTGAAGCGTTTTGAACTCGGCGACGCCCCGGACAGCAACCTGCCCGTCGATGCGATGCAGTCTTTGGGAATTACGCCAACGCAGATCGATACCAAACTGAACAAACTGCTTGAGGCTCGGGAAGAGCTGGACCACATCGCACAAACACTCGCCGCATGATCTAGACTTAACAGCACCCACGGCTCTGCCAGGTGCTGTCATGAAAGCCGACCTGTATCTCGAAAACCAGCAGTTACGATTGCAACTGAAAGAACTGGTTTCTCGCGCCCGAAAAAACGAGCAGAAATTCCAGCGACTCAACGCGTTCGAACTGCGCCTGATCGGGTGCACGTCACTCCACGAACTCATTCAGCGCATTGTGCACGAGTATCGCAGCTACGGCGGCGCGGATTTCGCGACGCTGGCGATTGTCGATCCGTTGTACGAGGCACAGCGTACACTGCGCGACAACGGCATCGACCCCAAGGATGAACCCAACGTCATTTTCTACAGCAATGACGATTTTCTGAATCGCCTTTTCAATATCTCAGTTGCTCCAAAACTCGGGCTGTTTCGAGCCAACCAACATGCAGAGCTCTTTCCAAACGTGGCACGTGAGCCGCAAAGCATCGCCCTGCTGCCGCTGATTCGCCACGGGGAGCTGATCGGCAGCCTTAATCTCGGAAGTGTGCGGATCGAACATTTCACGCGGAATCCAAGCACTGAATTCCTGGAGCGACTGGCCGCAATCGTCGCAATGTGCGTTGAAAACTCTACCAACCTGGAACGCATCAAGAGCGTGGGGCTGACTGATGCACTGACCGGCGTCAAGAACCGTCGGTTCTTCGACCAACGCCTGCAGGAAGAGATTTCTCGCGCGGTTCGGCACGGTGGTGCACTGACCTGCCTGATTTTGGATCTGGATCACTTCAAAAAGATTAACGACACCCACGGTCATCCTGCCGGCGATCGCGTGCTTATTCAGGCAGCAGACATCATGCGCTCGCAATTACGCGGAACCGACGTGCTGGCGCGCTACGGCGGCGAGGAATTCGCCGCACTGCTTATTCAAACAGACTTGAAGCGTGGTCTGGAGATCGCCGAACGAATTCGCGCCGCGATTGCGCAGCATGCATTCGGCTTCAGCGAAACCGAAGCATTGCCGGTAACGGTATCGATAGGCGCTGCCGACCTGGAACACCAACCGGAAGAATTGAGTCAGTCATGCATTCGCCTGCTGGCGAACGCCGATCAGGCGCTCTATTCGGCGAAAAACGCCGGGCGAAACCGTGTGTGCCCCTATACCGGGAGTCCGGCGCGGGCGATGTAACTCAAGATGAATTCGGCAATTTCAACGCGGTTGAATGCAGTCTGCAAACTTCCACCCCAAACCGTTGAGCCGTGGTTGCGAATGAGCAACGCGCTGAGGTTTG
The DNA here is from genome assembly GCA_002450895.1 of Proteobacteria bacterium UBA6921. Taxonomy (GTDB): domain Bacteria; phylum Pseudomonadota; class Gammaproteobacteria; order SG8-11; family SG8-11; genus UBA6921. The sequence goes on along the minus strand of DKAR01000081.1, from coordinate 1,853 downwards.
GTGAGACGTCTCGATAGCGCTCGGTAATTTCTTCAGCGATCCTTGGTACATCCAGCCAGTTTGAAAAAACATCCAGCGCGACCTGGGGGTCTTGTTCCCACAGATCGAATCCCTTGATTACTTCGAGGGGCGGAAGCGCGAGCCGTTGTAGCTGAGCAGGTAACCGACTCATCGCCAGGCATGCATCAATCGAGTGCACATGAAAACATGCGCGCGCTTCCGGAAAGCGCTGGTAGATGGCGCGATGAATACTCGTCTCGGCCGAAGGCTTCTGCCCCGGCCGTTGTCGCTCCAGCATTTCGCCGCTGTCGATATCCACCAGGACGAAATCCTGGGCATCGAGTTGTCCTTTTGGCAGTCCGCTGGCGGTAATCCACAGCTGCGAATCACCGGCGCGGGCGCTCAGGTTTCCCGCGGTGCCCGGCATCCACCCGCGCCGATAGAACTCCGACGCGATTTGCGCCAAAGCCACGCGGGGTTCAAGGTCATCATAAGAAAGCGCCATCAATCTTTACCCCGTGACGGTATCGTTAAACATCGTGTCCGGAACGAAATCCGCTTTTTCCTGGCGGACTTGCATTGGCGGTTCGAATCGGCTCAAATTGTATACAATTTTATATACTGGCCTGGAGGCTTACCTGTGAGCGACAAGATTATTCACGTAACGGATGCGACCTTCGAGCAGGACGTGCTGAAGTCATCCGAACCCGTGCTCGTGGATTACTGGGCCGATTGGTGTGGCCCATGCAAAATGATCGCTCCGATCCTGGATGAAATTGCCAACGATTATGCGGGCCGTATTCGAATCGCGAAACTGAACATCGATGAAAATCCGGGTACGCCACCCAAGTACGGCATTCGCGGAATACCCACGCTCATGCTGTTCAAGAATGGAAATGTTGAAGCCACCAAGGTCGGCGCAGTTTCCAAATCCCAGCTGACAGCGTTTATCGACAGCAATATCTGAATCAGGTTGTTGTGCACGGCAAAGGGCGCTCAAGTAAAGCGGGCGCCTGCCGATTTTAACAATGCATTTAGGGGGAGTTGATTGCGGTTGGTTTGAGGTTTCAAGCCATACTTCCCAACCGTTAAACATGTGGCTGGACGTTGCGATTTTTGCGTGCTAGCCTAATCCAGACTAGAAAGAAGTACAGTCAAGATTAAAAATCTCTGTCTGGTTTCCCCCGACTAGAACATTAACTCCGGCCTTCTTGGTCTTCCGAAACGTGTGCCGTTTCTCCCTGCACTTCCGTTAATTCGTGGAAATTTATCTCTATGAACCTCACCGAGCTGAAACAACGTCCCCCCTCTGAATTAATCCAACTTGCTGAATCGATGAATATTGAAGGCGCTTCCCGCTCGCGAAAGCAGGACGTCATCTTCTCGATTCTCAAAGCGCACGCCAAGAGCGGCGAGGATATTTACAGCGACGGTGTGTTGGAAATCTTGCAGGATGGCTTCGGATTTCTGCGCTCGGCGGACAGTTCATATCTGGCAGGCCCTGACGACATTTACGTTTCCCCCAGCCAGATTCGGCGCTTCAACCTGCGCACCGGCGACACAGTTTCCGGAAAGATCCGACCACCGAAGGAGGGCGAACGATATTTCGCTCTGCTCAAAGTCAATGAAATCAATTTTGAGCCCCCGGAAAACTCCCGCAACAAGGTCCTCTTCGAAAACCTGACACCCCTCTTCCCCACCAAGCGCCTGAAACTGGAGCGCGGTAACGGTAGCACCGAAGACCTCACCCCCCGCACCATCGATTTGGCGGCTCCGATCGGAAAAGGCCAGCGCGGATTGCTTGTCGCGCCGCCGAAGTCCGGCAAGACCGTGATGCTGCAAAGCATCGCGCA
>DKAR01000207.1 GCA_002450895.1 Proteobacteria bacterium UBA6921 | reverse complement strand
CTCGAAACCGGCGGTGGAATTTTCAGAGCGTTGCCGATGCTGGGCGAAGGCCCGTTTGTTGTCGTCAACGGAGATATCTGGACTGAGTTTTCCTATGAGCGTTTGACTCAGGTTCCAGTAGACCTTGCACACCTCGTACTCGTACCCAACCCGCCCCATCACCCGAAAGGTGACTTCGTCCTGGATGACGGTAAAGTCCGTGATGACGGAGAAACGCGCCTGACGTTCAGTGGCATTGGTGTCTATCGTTCACAATTGTTTGCGGGGTGCACCGGCGGTGCGTTTCAACTGGCGCCGCTTCTGCGCAAGGCCATGGTTTCACGACAGGTTTCCGGTGAGAAGTTTCCCGGACTGTGGTTCGATATCGGGACGCCGCAGCGTCTGGAGCAGCTGGATTCCGACCTGAAAAACCGGCACTCTGCCGGACCCGCGGTTGAACTTTAACCCCCAAAACACGATCTTTATTCTTCATATGAGCCCGTATTTCAAGTCTGTGCTGGCGGCTGTTCTGATCGCGTCGTTTTCGGCGGCTAACGCCGACCCGGTTGATTTTGAATTACCCGATCTGCAAGGGAAGACTCACAAGCTGTCGGATTTTCGTGGAAAGTGGGTCTTGGTAAATTACTGGGCGACATGGTGTCCCCCATGTCTGGAAGAACTGCCTGAGCTGGTCATCTTTCACGAGACCCACAAGGACACGGATGCGGTGGTTATCGGCGTGAACTTCGAAGACGTAGGAACGGATAAGCTTTCCAAGTTCATCAGCGACTACTCCATCAGTTACCCGATCGTGCGTACCAAGCCGGGCCCATCGAGCGCCCTTGGCCCCATCCCCGGGTTGCCGACCAGCTACCTCGTCAACCCGCAGGGCGAAGTCGTGGCCCAGAAAGTGGGGCCGGTCAACGGAAAATCGATTGAGAAGTTCATCGCCGAAGAGACAAAAGCCGCGAAAAAGTAATCCGGAGACACAGTATGCGCCGAGGCGTATTTCAAATTGCTGTGGCTTTGTTTGGAATCCTGCTGGCATGCGGTGCCCGCGCGGATGCGGGGCAGGACCCCTACAAATTTTTCTTCAACGACACGTTCAATGACTTCAAGGAAGAGCTCGCCCACGCGAAGCAGCAGGGTAAATTGGGCATCATGGTTTTCTTTGAGCTCGACGATTGTCCCTGGTGTCACCGCATGAAGGAGACTGTGCTGAATCAGCCGGTCGTCCAGGAATATTATCGAAAGAATTTTTTGCTGTTTCCGGTCGATATTGAAGGGGATATCGAAATTACCGATTTTGACGGCCAGGTTCGCAGCATGAAGGACTGGGCCTTTGCCGGAAATCGCGTCCGTGCGACGCCCGTTTTCCAGTTTTTCGATCTGGAAGGAAAGCCGACGGCGCGATATACCGGGGCCACCGGCTCGGTCGATGAGTTTCTCTGGCTCGGCGAATACGTTGTGCAGGGGCGCTACAATGAAAAGGAAATGTCCTTTGCCAAGTTCAAGCGCGAAAAGCGTACGGCGCAGCAGTGAGCTGCGTCACGCCACATGCGCTGATAAGACCGTATAGGCCGAAATGCGTAATGCCTTCACGCCCGAGAACGTCACGACGCGAATCGCCACCGCGATCATTGTCTGCTTTGTTTCCCTGATTGCTACTGCGGGTGCCCGGGCGGCGGAAGTTGCCAACGCGGCAACACTTCCTGATCCGCTGACGCTCGAGCACGCGCTCACCTTCGTAGACTCCGATCACCCCGAGCTTGAGTTGGCTTATTCGGAGCGCGATATGGCGATCGCGCAACTGATGGGCGCTGAATCCGTGTCCGGCTTGACGATCACGGCCCAGGCGCGGGCACGCTATATCGAACCGTCAGATCTGTCTCCCGACCAGTCTCACGAGGATGCGATCGCAAGTTTGCTGGTGCGAAAACGCATTTATGATTTTGGCCGATCTGGTGGTGCCGAAGCGGCAGCTTCACTCAACGTGAACAGCCAGGAGATCAATGTCCGAGTGGCGCGTACAGCGCGGCGCCTGGATATCATGTCGCGGTTCTATGACGTGATCATTTCTGATCTCCGCACAGCGCGTAACTACGAAGCGATGTCCGTCGCATTTATTCGTTACGATCGTGCAAGAAAACGTCTTTCCCTCGGGCAATCATCAGAAATTGATGTTGCTGAGCTCAATACTCGTTACCACGAAATTCGGCGCGCATGGTACGAGGCGACGGCTGAACAGAGAAGTTCACGGGCACGGCTCGCGCAGGCCATGAAATGGGCAGGCCCACTGCCCGCAAATTTGAAACATCCGAATGTTGAACCCTTGCCGGCCAAGCTTCCGACGCTTGACGAACTACAATCCGCAGCCCTCGAGAACAACCCGCCAGTGCAATCGGCGCGAGAACGGGTCACTTCCCAGGAGGAGCGCGTAAAAAGCGCTCGGGCAGGCTACTGGCCGACGCTGGATGCGGAGTTTGAGGCATTCGAATATTCGCGAGACCTGGCATCGCGCGACAAGTGGCGCGCCGGATTGGTCCTCGACATTCCAATCTATATTGGCGGGAAAGTGGGTGCCGATGTCGCGCAAGCATCCGCAGAATTGCGACACGCCAACGGTGTTCTTGCGCAACGCGAAAATGACGTTCGAGCCGCGGTAGCAGAGCTGTATAACCGCTTGTATCACCTGCGTGCGCAGCAAGAAGAGGCGAAAGTCCTGTCGGACTATCGTGAGCTCTATCAGGATCGCAGTCGAATGCTGTATGAGCAGGAATTGCGAACCGATCTGGGTGACGCCATGACCCAGACGTCCGAGGCGCGTCTGCGCACGGCGGAATCAGAATTTGCGATTGCACTGACGTTGGCGCGACTCGAAGCTGTTGTGGGAAAACCGCTCAAAGAATTTATCGGAGGTGACGCGAAATGAACTTCATTTCGTCAATTCACGGGAGGCCGTTTTTTAAGATAGAAACGGCATCGAAAATGTCCGGCGCAGGCGAACAGAAACGAGCGGCCAATCCAGCGCTATGGCAATTCATCGCGCTGGCCGCCAGCGCCCTGTTTTGCTCGGGCGGATACGCCGGGGAACTAGATGCGACTTTGCAATGGTCGAAGCGTGTCGAACTGAGCACACCGGTATCCGGAGTGATTGTGGACGTCGCGGTTACCCCGGGCCAGCGCGTGAAAAAGGAAGACATTATGCTTCGTCTCGAGACCAAGGCGCGCGCTGCACGGGTTGACCAGGCCAAGGCGAATGTTGCGCGCCAGACGCGCCTGCTGGACGAGGCAAATCGTGAAATGGGTCGTGCCGACGAAATGTTCGCGGCGACGATGATGGCGGAACACGAAATGGAAGTCGTGCGCATCGCGTTGGACGAGGCGAAGACGAACTTTGCGTCGGCAAAAGCTGAGCTCGCGCAGGCGGAGAGTGATCTGTACTACAGCGAAATACGTGCACCGTACGACGCAATTGTTGTGCAGCGCCTTGCCGAGGCAGGACAAACCGTGGCAAGCCAGCTCCAGGTCACGCCGCTTCTTGTTGTTGCTGAGGCCGATCAAATGATCGCTCGAACTTCAGTTACAAGTTCCACCGCGCGAACGCTGAAGCCAGATCAAAAGGTCACGGTAAGAGCGGGCGGGCGCGAGTATGAAGGGCGGGTGGTTCGCGTCGGGCTCGAGCCGCTCCCCAAGCGCGATGACACGCGATACCCGGTCGATGTGGAATTCGGGACGAAGGGTGCGACGCTGCGTGCGGGCGAGCCGGCAAAGATTGTCCTGCCGTGATTGTGGCGCGACGATGCATTGTTCGCGGGCGCGTGCAAGGCGTGGCATATCGCGCCTATGCCCGGCAGCGCGCAAAAGAGCTGGGATTGCGGGGTTATGCCAAAAATCTCGATGACGGTGATGTAGAAGTCCTGGCCTGTGGGGCGGAGCATGATGTTGTTGCACTCTGCGAATGGTTGTGGCGCGGGTCTCCGCATTGCGAAGTCGAAGACGTGCAGTGCGAGGAGGGTGTGTTTCCCCTGTCTGAAGAATTTCTCGTCATGTAATCCCTTTGCCCGGATTCTTTTTTCTTTTCGACAACCGGGCCGAATGCGTTGTATTTTGTCGTCACGTGATCGCACATCACATCCAAGATTCTTTCGCCACTCATTTCAGGTGAACAATGAAGCTCTACTACGTTCCTGGCGTTTGCTCTTTGGCATCGCATATTGCTCTGCTTGAAGCAAAGGTCCCATTCACGCTGGACAAGATGGATCGCGTGTCAAAAATGATGGAATCAGGTGAGAATTATCTTCAGGTGAATCCAAAAGGGTCCGTGCCGGCGCTCAGACTGGATAACGGAGAGGTTTTGACGGAAGGTGCCGTCATTCTTCAGTACATTGCCGATCAAAATCCGGGTTCGGAATTGGCTCCGCCGGCCGCATCATTCGAACGCTATCGTTTGATGGAATGGCTGAATTTCATTGGTACGGAAGTACACAAGCAGTACAGCCCGATGTTCAATCCGGCCTTTCCCGCGCCCTGCCGGGACTACCAACGAAATGTGCTGGAGGAGAAGTTCCGGTTCCTTTCGCAATCCCTCGCAGGAAAGTCATATCTGCTTGGCGAACGGTTTTCCATCGCCGATGCGTATCTGTTTGTTGTGCTTCGATGGAGTCCGCGTTTTGAAATCGACCTCAAGCCGTGGCCGGTTTTGGTGGCGTATATGGAGCGCGTCACGGCGCGTCCCGCGGTGCAAACTGCGCTGCGTGCAGAAGGCTTGCTGAACTAAAAAAACGGCGCGTGAACTACTCGCCCGTGGCGACGGGTCGATGCGGATCGGTAATCCATTCGCTCCATGATCCGGCATAGAGTTTTGAACCGCGCATACCCGCATGTTCCATGGCGAGGATGCTGTGGCATGCAGTGACGCCGGAGCCGCACATGTGGATCACATTTTCCGGCGGTACAGCGCCGATCTTGTCCGCATACAGTGCGCGCAGTTCATCGGCAGAGAGATAGCTGCCGCTGAAATCCAGGTTGTCTTCCCACGGCAAATTCAATGCGCCAGGAATGTGGCCCGCAACTTTGTCCAGTGGCTCCACGTCTCCCGCAAATCGCTCTTCCGAGCGTGCATCAATAATCCGGTGATCGTTGTCGGAACGCTGTCGATCAACGATCGTCGCATCGACGAACAGGTCGCGATTGACGCTCGGATTGAAAACAGCAGGCTTTACCACCGGCAATTCCGTCGTAACGGAAAATCCCTCGCGTTGCCAGCGCGGGAAGCCGCCGTCCAGCAATGCGACTCGCCTATGCCCAAGCCAACGCATCATCCACCAGAGGCGCGCTGCCATCGCGCCGAACGTTCCGTCGTAAACCACGACTTGCGAGGTGTTGGAAACGCCCCAGGAACCAAGCTTGCGTGCAAGGATGTCCGGGTTGGGCAGAGGATGGCGACCGCTGGTCTCCGTGATTGGAGACGATAGATCTTCATCCAGGTGCGCGTAGCGCGCACCGGGAATATGGCCCTGCTGATACGCGCGCTGGCCCGCTTCGGTGTCCGTGAGCGTGAAGCGGCAATCGAAGACAACCCAGGTCTTGTCTTCGAGATGGGGCGCGAGTTCGGCCGGCGAGATTAGAGTTTCGAAAGACATGTGCGCGCATGTTCATCGCGCGGGCACGGAAGCCGCGGCGCGATGCGCCGGACTCCGTGGTGCGAGATGGAATTGGCGGGGCCTAGTAACCGCCCTTGCGCCGGCTTTCTGGCAGGCCGGCGATGCGGCCACCTTGCTTGGAAGGATCACGCGGAAACAAATCGTAGATGTCTTTTTGAGCGAGCGTCTTTCCCCACTTGTCTGACATCGCCTTAAGGATATGACGCGTATTGGGCTGGTTGCCGCCATTGTTGACGAATTCGTCGCGCAGATAATTGATCAGGTCCCAATGTTTTTCCGTGAGCGCGATTCCTTCCTGTTCAGCGAGCGCCTTGCCCACGTCCTCATTCCAGTCTTCAACGTTGACGAGATAGCCGTTCTTGTCGGTCTCGATGCTTTTGCCGTTGACTTCAAGCGTCATGGTCAGTCTCCTTTCGATTGAGAGTGATGGTTTACTTCAGTTCCTGAATGTCTTTGTGCGGGATGAATACGCCACAACCCAGCGTCCGGTGCGGGCCTAGCCCGCGCTGTTGAAGTCGCAATGACTCTTCAAAAGATAGCTCGGCGAGCATCAGGCTGCGCGTCGCGATGGGTCCGTCGGGGGTTGCGATCGTGCCATGGGTACCACACAGCATTTTTTTCGGCATAATGCCGAGTGCGCGGAGCAGTTTCAGCGCGCCGGCGAGAAATTCTTCTTCGTTGGATCCGCCGGTGGCGCAGTCGCGTGCAAAAACAGTAGAAATCGGATTTAGCGGACGGATGCCGTGCGCGCCGACCACGACCGGGTGACCGTCGATATCCAACGTTTTTCCCGTGAGCGTTGTTGCGTCGGCAAGTCTCGATTTCGGGAGCCGCACGACCAGTTTGGTCCGTTTGGACGGGTGAATGAAATCACTTGGCCGCTGCCAGCCGTTTCCAGATGCGGCGACGTGAATGGTATGTAACGCTGCGGCATCTTCATCGATAAACCAGGGAAATACTTCGCGCAAGGCCCGCGACAGCGCATAGGCGTGGTCGACCGGGAGCTTCATGCAAGTGATCGCAAATGTCACATCAACGACGTCGTCCGGGACGCGTTGTTGCGGGTTCTGCGTGTCGTCTTGCCAATACATAGTGAATCAATTCACCGGCAGCTTGGCCCAGATCGCTTCGCGATCCACCCACCAGTTGGTCTGCACCATGACATCAATGATGTTGCGCAGGCGTGGCAGAAATTTCTGCGGATCGCCCAGCTCGAGCTTGTTGTACCAGTAGTCGAACTGTTCCTGGGAATTCACTTTGCCGTGGCGACGTGCGACCTGGCCCATCAGCCCATTGGTGAAAAAAGTGAGATCTTCGTGTTGCTTGTCCTTGGCCCGCAGATCGGTAATGTAATGCGCGACCGTGGCAGCAATAGCCGCGCCGTCGGAATCATCCGGAGTCTCTTCGACAATATTCTGCAGCATCGCCACCGTGAGTTCGGGGTCGATCGGAAACGTAACGCCCAGCCACACGCCCTGGCCCAGCGCCGCAAGTGAGTCTTCCTGGTCGGCGTTGTACATCACGGTGCACGCCAGCACGGCGCGCTCCCAGTCTTCCAGCGCAATCGCGGCGTCGAAAGCAAAACGACCCACATCGAAGGCCTGGGCTCCGCGTTCCAGGTCGACCAGTGTGTTGCCGAGTTCGATTTGCAGATCGATCCGCTCCGTCTTGGCGCTCGCCGGCAACGATTCCAGGCGGCGCTCAAAATCGGTGACCCGTTGCTCGAGCAACTGGGTCGAGGTAATCAAATCGTCGGCACTGTCGGCATCGCGATGCGAGTCGGCGTCTTTGATGTATTTCATCAATCTTCTTCCGTTGTGAATTTCGATTTTCCAAATACCGAGCTGACGCCGGAAAACGCCGCTTCGATCTTGTCTTCCCAATCACCGGGCGTGTCACCGTAGTTGGGCTTGATGTCAATTTTCAGATGAAACGCATTGCTGCGCTCTGCCACGGCGCGCACGACCGAACAAAGATCCTCAAATGAATTGAGCTGGGGATTCTGAATCAATATTTCGCTCAGGTAGATCATGTGCTGTTTAGCCCAACTGAATGCGATCGTGGTAGCGCGCTCGCAGGACGAGGCGCTGCTCTCCAGTCTGCGCATTGTCTGTAAATCCGGTGCGGGTATGCAGAATATTGTTGCACAGGATACCTTCTCCGGAAGCCATCCGATGCCTAAGAAGTTGGGGCAAATTCGAACTTAACAAGCGTTCCAGCGCGCGGACGGCGGCGCGCGTCGAATCATCGTCGCGCCACTCGATGGACCGGGTGCGCGCCGTGTATCGCATATGAAGATGTCCCGTGGCGTCATCGATGGAAAACACGGGTCCGGTCTGACGGGCGCGAATTTCGATCCCGTTTTCAATGTTTGCCGGGATCGTCATGCATTCGGGATGCATTAATGCAGCAATGTGTTCCGGATTTTCGTCACGCAAGTGGATGTACAGAATCTCGTGATCCAGGAGGGCGTTTTCGCCGCCTTCTGCAGCGGGCCGGACGCAATGCAGCACCATGGCCCGGATTCGTTGTTCGGGTGAATTGTAATAGCCGTCGGTATGCCAGTTGATCGGCTTGTCCGAATAGGGGATGTACTCGCGGGCCCGACCTTCGGGAACAACCTGTAGCGCCGAAATACCGTCTTCGTCGGCACAGAGATTCGCATCCAGCCGGATCAATCCGAACTGGGCGCAGAACGCGCGCAGGGTCGCTTTGTCCATCGGTTGTTCGACGGAAAACAATGCCATGTTGCAGCGGCGAATTCGCTCTTCGATCGACGCCCGTTCAGCCTTGCTGACGTTGTGGGGATTGGACACCGGCACAACGAGTTCCCGAGTCGTCCGGGGATAGGACGCCAGTTTTTCCGACCTCCACGCTAGGTAATTCCGGCTGTGGTTCAGATCGAACGGAGATGTCGCCAACTCTTGATTTGGCAAAGGATTGCTCACTCAAACCACCGTAATACAACGGACTGTACGAAATCGGATCAGTGTCTATCCTTCTATAGTCCTTAAGCGACATGCGCAAGACGGCTATCACCAAGGAGATAGCGGGTGTTAGGGGAACCTTCCCGTTGGGTCAGTATTCGCCCTGTGGAGCGTCATCTACACTCGCATTCGTCGACGAATTATCTGGGAATGCGAGATTCCGGAATATTGATCGCGCGTTGCCTTATATAGTGGTGGTACCGCCAAGAGGAATTCACAGGAGCGAAACACATGGCTGACAAACCGAAGAATCCGGAAAAGCACGCGACCTTCATCCCGAAAGAGAAGAAATCCACCAAGCCGTTTCATAACACCCCGATGCTGGACCAGCTGGAAAGCGGTCCGTGGCCGAGCTTTGTCACCGGCCTGAAGCGCATCGCGCATGAAAACAACATGATGGTGGATTTGCTCGGCCAGCTTGAGCACTCCTACAAGACGCGCCTGGGTTACTGGAAAGGCGGCACGGTATCCGTGTTCGGATACGGCGGCGGAATCATTCCGCGCTTCTCCGAAGTTGCCAAGATGTTCCCCGAATCCAAAGAATTCCACACGCTCCGTGTGCAGCCGCCTGCCGGCAACCACTACACCACCAAGATGCTGCGCCAGCTGTCCGAGTCCTGGAACAAGTACGGTTCCGGACTGATCGCGTTCCACGGCCAGACCGGCAACATCATGTTCATCGGGACCACGACCGAGAACACTCAGCACTTCTTCAACGAAGTAAACGACTACGGTTTCGATCTCGGCGGCGCCGGTCCGTGCGTGCGCACCGCGATGTCCTGCGTCGGCGCAGCCCGTTGCGAGCAGTCCTGCGCAAACGAGCAGAAAATTCACCGCCTGCTGGTCAACAACTTCATCGACGACATGCACCG
>DKAR01000061.1 GCA_002450895.1 Proteobacteria bacterium UBA6921 | reverse complement strand
GACTGCCTGTTGAATCGCGGCTCGACCAATCCGGAGGCAAAAATCGCCTTGGCCTCGGAAGCCAACACCACGTATTGCTCGGTTTCTGCGAAGAACAGCGGTTTGATGCCGAGCCGATCGCGCGCAACGTAAACCGTATCGTCGTCCAGATTGTGTACGGCGTAGGCAAACATGCCTCGAAGTCTCAGCGGCGCACGTTCCCGCTCGCGCTGCACCAGTGCGAGCACGACTTCAGTATCGGAGTGCGTCGCAAACCGGACGCCTTCCTTTTCCAATGCCGACCGCAACTCGCGATAGTTGTAGATCTCGCCATTGAAAACGATGGCCCACTTTCCATCAGTGGACCGCATCGGCTGCGCGCCGCCGGCGACGTCAACGATCGACAATCGCGTATGCCCCAACCCCGCCGCACCCTGACACAAAACGGCATGCGCGTCCGGCCCGCGATGCAAAATTGCGCGGTTCATGCGCTCGACCCAGGCGGGCTCCGGCGCAGTTGCGCGCAAGGAATAGATCAACGAGATTCCACACATAGGCGACGTCGCGTTTCCATGGAGCTTGCTAGTGTACTGAAAGCAGCAAGAACGGACGTGAGAATTTGAAGTGCAAAGGCGAGCCTCGCGTTCTTGCGGGTTAACTGACCGTCAGTCAAAATGCCGCCCAAATTGCTCGTACTTGGGGGGATGGGAACGTGTTTAGAAATTCGAAAAAATCTAATGCGCGTTGGTTTTTGATCGTTAGTTTACTTGCAACTGCACTGATTTCAGGTTGCGCGACGCAGCAGTTCGGTCCGTTACCGACTTCGGACGAAGACTTCAAAAAATCGCCCAATGAACTGCGCGAGCAGTTCGCTGGAGTTCGCGATCTGCCGGGTGAGCAATCTCTCGCCGCCATGCTACCGCCCAAGCTGTCAGATCTTGAGGCGGTATGGGGTGTCGCACCCCAGCCGAAGTTCGATTCAACTAATTATGTTATGGCGCGCGCACCCATCTCCGCGCTGTTTCTGTCTTTAGGCGGCCCCACCGGTCCCGCGCTTGCGGCGGCCGCAATTCCGTGGGCCATTCCTCCTAATGAGAACTTACGAATTGTTGAAAAAGGGGATTACTCGATTCGTTTGCGAACTTTGAGGCAATTCGGAGAAGAACGCGTAATGGGTTGGGAATGGATTCACCACAGCTCAGGCAAAGACATTGAGTTGTTTACCCCTGAGACGGATCCGAAAGTATTTCGTAGCCTGAGCCGTATCGGTATCGAATTCGGCAGTGGTTGGGCGGACAACAAGCTCAAGACTAATGATCCGTCGTTACAAGGCGGAATCAGTTTTGCTTTCGGAACCTCAATCGCCTTGGGTTCACAGTCAGCCCGCGCACATCTCCTTCTTGGGTACCATACCGCGGGCGCCGCCAACGATAGCTCGGACGACGCTCTGAACATCCAAGATTTTCCAATCGAACTCGGAATCGACTGGGCGCCTTCACGAGAGGTTTCCCTGGGCCTCGCTGCCGCGAAGCATCTTAATCCGAAACTGAGCCGCAACTACGCGGAAAATCGCTCTTTAGATAGCCCAATTGGGGCCGTGCTAACGTTTGACTACCGGTTGAGCCGCCATCTCTCCACCGGTGCCCGATTTGAACGGGTTCAATATAAAGTGAACGGAGAACCGTCGATCAACGGCAGCAACGTCGCGTTGACACTGACATTCACGGGAGACTGATATTGAAGGGGGCGACCCCTACTCCTTGAGCAGGTCCCGCAGAATCGTTTCTGTTTTATCGTAGTCGCCCTCCCCGATTTTCTGGTATCTCAACACACCGCGCTTGTCGATCAGGTAGATCGTCGGCCAGTAGCGGTTGCTGTAGCGTTTCCAGTTGGAAAAATCGTTGTCGAGCACGACAGGATAGGTGATCGCGGCGCGTTGCACGTAGCTGCGCACGTTGTCGGGATCACGCTCGCGATCGAATTCAGGGGCGTGCACGGAGACAACCTGCAAGCCTTCTGCAGCGTAACGCGCGTGCCACTGTTTGATGTACGGCTCAACGTGATGGCAGTTCCAGCACTCGAATGTCCAGAACTCCACCAGCACCACTTTGCCGCGCAAGTCGGCCCAGTTGAGTGGCGGCGTGTTGATCCAGATGTCGCCGCGAATTTCTGGCGCGACGGTCTGGCCGGACTGCGCGCTGCGCGGCTCAGCCAGAATTCCGGCGACTACCGTCGATACGAGCCCTCCAAGAAACCAACGACGATTCATTGTTCGGTCGCGTTTCATGACGCATACCCCGCGGGCAGATCGAACGAAAAGGTCGTGCCATGTCCCATCGCGCTGTCGACAGCGATTCCGCTTCCGTGCAGTTCCAGAATCCGCTTGGCGATCGCAAGCCCCAGGCCGGAAGATCCTGGATTGCTGTTGCGGCTCTTGTCGAGCTGATAGAAACGGTCGAAGATGCGCGGCAGTTCTTCTGGCGCGATGCCGCAGCCACTGTCACGCACCCGCACACTGACGCCGCGATCGGCAGGCGCCAGTTCCAGCATGATGACGCCGCTGGCCGGCGTATAGCGCAGCGCATTTTCGATGAGGTTCTCCAGCACGCGCTCAATAAGCGCAATATCCGCCCTCACGAATGGCAGGTGTGGGTGCAACTCAGCCTCGATTCGGATGTTCTTTTCGCGCGCCTTGAGTTGATACTTCTGCAGGATATCCTGCACCAGTTCCGGAAGACTGAATGACTCCGGTGTCGGTTGAACTTCGCTGGCATCCAGCCGCGCCAATTCCAGCAACTCCGAAACGAGCTTGTTAAGACGCTGACAGTGTCGAATCGCCGTTTCGAGATATTCGCGCCGACCGCCCGCGTCGAGCACTTCGTCCTTGATCAAGACGGTCTCGATATAACCCTGCAGCGTGGCGAGTGGGGTGCGCAGATCGTGCGAAACGTTGGCCATCAGCTCGCGTCGCAGCTGGTCCGTGTAAGCCAGCTTGTTCATCTGTTCACGGATCTGGCGCGCCATGTCGTGAAACGTTGTGGTCAGACGGTCAATCTCATCGCCGTCCGGTTTCAATTCATCGGCATCCGGCAACTCGCCGGCCCGAAATCTCGTCATCGCGCCCGCCAAACGCTGCAATTTTCCGGTCAACAGACCAAACACGATCAGGCCGGCACATAACGCAAGCGCGATCACACCGGCCAAAAGCCATGCGCTCGCACTCATGATGTAGCTGCCGGCGAGCGCTTGCGCGGCGCTGTCGTAATCTTCGCCACCGAGAATGATGTACAGGTAGCCATCCTTTCCGATGGGCGCGGCGGAAAATGCTTTTTTCCGATGATCATCGCGCGGATCGTCTCCGAGCAAAGGCAGGTGATCCACACCCTTCAACCACTGTTGCACCGGTGCGAGATCGATCGAGCTCCGCTTCACTTTTCCCGGATCTGCGGAGTACGCGAGAATTTGTCCGGTAGTATCCAGCAGGTACAGCTCAATCGCCGGATTGATCACCATCATCATGTGAAAAATGTCGGAAAGTGCTTGATTGTCAATTTGTTGATTTTTAAATAATAACTTTTCCGCGACAATATGTTCCGCCAGATCGTAATTAAGGCGTTGCGTTACCTCCTGTTGATGGCGTTCACTGGATACACCCATCAGTTGAACGAAAAAAATGCCGATTAACGTGAAGATAATTGCAAGAACTATCGCAACCCTGGCATATAACGTATGGAACATCGGATACGTCACTTGAGACCTAGTGCTCGGCAAACTTATAGCCAACACCCCAGACCGTGAGGATATAACGTGGTTTGGTCGGATTTCTCTCGATCTTGGTCCGCAGGCGGTTGATATGTGAATTCACGGTATGTTCGTATCCTTCGTAACCGTAGCCCCAAACCTGGTCAAGTAACTGCTCGCGTCGATAAACCCGGCCGGGATGACGGGCAAAGTGCGCCAGTAGGTCAAACTCTTTTGACGTCAGCGTCACGGGTTTACCATCCAATGTCACTTCGTGTTTCTCACAATCGATCTGTAGCCCGTTGCTCTGAATAAGTGCTTCCGATGTTTTGGCACTGTCCCCCATCACCTCCATGCGGCGAAAAATGGCCTTTACCCTTGCCACCAGTTCGCGAATGCTGAATGGTTTGGTGAGATAATCATCCGCCCCCATCTCCAGGCCGAGCACCCGATCCACTTCGGAAGATCGGGCCGTGAGCATCAGGATCGGGATGTAGCTTCTATCATTGCGCAACGCCCGGCAGATCTCGATACCATCCAGGTCCGGCAGCATCAAATCAAGGATCACCAGGTTGTAATCACCTCGTCGTGCCATATCCAGGCCCTCTCGACCGTTGTAGGCCACATCGGTATCTGTCGGTAAGTCACGCAGATTCAGCCCTATTAAACTGGCTATATCCCGGTTATCTTCGATAATGAGTACGCGACGCGACATTATGCACTCCAGACAGCTTTTCTCTTCATTATTAAATACTAGACCACAAACTTTCACAAAAGCTTCACAGCGAATGGCAAAAACGGCTGAAAGCCAGGCGAATAAGCAAAGTCTTATATAACCAAGACTAATCCAAAGGTATTCAGAACTGTTAATTAGGCGGTAAAACGCCGTTTCTGTGCATCTGTTTCTGACTTGTTATCCCACTGTGATAATTTCGTGAAGTTCTTCGATTACAAATTAGCCTGCAGCAGTAAGCAAAGTTCGGACTTGCATTGCCGGTTGGTAATCATATTGTCCGCGCACACCATCAAAAGGAGCATGCTAATGATCTCAAGAAGAAAATTTACAGCCACCACCCTCGCCAGCATCGCGGGTTCCATGTTTGCCTCTGCACCCGTGCTGGCTGGCAGCGGTCAGGAAGCCGCAGTAAAATGTTTCGGTGTTAACAAATGCAAAGGACACAATGACTGCAAGACCGCCTCGAATGCNNGGCGGCTCGGTCGACAAACCCGCCAAATAGGACCTGCCCTGTGAGAGCTGCCCCTGAGTAATCAGGCCGGCTCTCACAGCGGGACCTAGTTAAGCGTTATATGATTACCATGCATACTCAACCTTATCTTGGTTACGGCCTCGGCTTACGCAAAGAACATTACGAAACTATCCTGCGCGAGCGACCAGCAGTAGACTGGTTCGAGATCCTCTCTGAAAACTACATGGTGGCCGGTGGC
>DKAR01000066.1 GCA_002450895.1 Proteobacteria bacterium UBA6921 | reverse complement strand
GCCGAACAAGGCCATCGTCGGCGCAAATGCATTCGCGCACGAATCCGGCATTCACCAGGATGGCGTACTCAAGAGCCGTGAGACTTACGAAATCATGCGGGCGCAAGATGTCGGCTGGACCGCAAACCGAATGGTGCTTGGCAAGCACTCCGGGCGCAACGCGTTCAAGACGCGGATGAAAGAACTGGGTGTCAGCTTTGAGTCCGAAGAGCAGCTCAACGACGCGTTCTCGCGATTCAAGGATCTCGCGGACAAGAAACACGAAATCTACGACGAAGACCTTCAGGCGCTGGTGACGGAGGTTAATCTTGAAGCGGAAAATGAACGATTCAATCTCATTTCGCTCAAGGTCTGCTCGGAAACCGGCGAAACTCCGGTCGCGTTGATGGCGTTGCGTGTGGATGGCGAAGAGAAACGCGCAAGCGCGCCGGGAGGTGGTCCGGTCGACGCATCGTTCAAGGCGATCGAAGCGATTGTCAACAGCGGTGCCCAGTTGTTGCTGTACTCCGTCAACAACATTACGACCGGAACGGACTCGCAAGGTGAAGTGACCGTTCGGCTGGAAAAGGGCGGACGCATCGTCAATGGCCAGGGCGCGGATACCGACATCGTGATCGCCTCGGCGAAGGCCTATATTCACGCCATCAATAAGTTGTTGGTACCTGAACAGCGCGCGCATCCGCAAGTGTAGCGATGCGGGCGTCGGCTGAATGATCCCGCGTCGACATGGCGCGGGGTCACTATCTCGCAAAGGATGAGTGACAGTGGACGAACAGACGCGCGCCGAGCAACTCTCGACCTTGGGAATTGATGTGTACAAACTTCGAGGGTCGGTGGCACCACCGGTGCCGCCACCCAATTCAACGCCGTTGAACATCCAAAGCAAGTCGACTCAGACGCCGGCTGTTTCGACAGACCCATCCGTGGTTGTTCCGTTGGAATCATGGGATGCACTTCAAGCGAAAGTGAAGAGTTGCACGGCCTGTGGACTGCACGCCACGCGTACGCAGACCGTATTCGGTGTCGGAAACCGCAGCGCGACGTGGATGGTGATCGGCGAGGCGCCAGGCGCTGACGAAGACGCGCAAGGCGAACCCTTCGTCGGGCGCGCAGGGAAATTGCTGAATGAAATGCTGCGCGCGATTGGACTGCCTCGCGAACAGGTCTATATCGCAAATATTCTTAAGTGTCGTCCTCCAAATAACAGGGATCCGTTACCCGCGGAAGTTGAACAATGCGAACCGTTTCTGAAGCAACAGGTCGCCTTGGTCAAACCAAAAATTATTCTGGCGGTCGGGCGAATCGCTGCACAAAACCTGCTGAAAACCGATATACCTATCGGAAAATTGCGGGGTCGACGGTTTGAGTACGGAGATGGAATCCCGTTGGTCGTTACCTACCATCCGGCGTACCTGCTTCGTTCGCCAACCGAAAAGCGAAAGGCATGGGGCGACCTGCTGTTTGCGCGTTCAGTCATGGAAGGAAACTAACAGGCTTTTTATAGAAGATCTGACACCATGAGTGCAGTCGTAAAGGCCATCGAGCTGGATCTGCGTCCGATGCATGTCGAAGATGTCGAGCGCGTGATGGATATTGAAAGTCGCGTGTATCCGTTTCCCTGGACGGACGGAATTTTTCGCGATTGCATTCACGTCGGTTATTGCTGCTGGGTCGCGTTGTATCGCCAGGAAGTTATCGGATATTTCGTGATGTCGATCGGAGCGGGCGAAGCACACATTCTGAATCTGTGCGTGCAGCCGGAATTCCAGCGTCGCGGCATCGGTGGCGTGTTGCTCGATCGAATTTTTGATTTGGCCCAGGAGCACCTTGCACGTTCGATTTTTCTTGAAGTTCGTCCTTCCAACAAAGCGGCGATTCATCTTTATCACCGGGAAGGCTTTCAGGAAGTCGGTACGCGCCGCGATTATTATCCTGCTTCAAACGGGCGCGAAAACGCCCTGATCCTTGAACGAAAGCTGATTCCGTAATGACCACTGCGAGCGCGGCTCCGGTCGCGATCTTCCTGATGGGCCCCACAGCCACGGGAAAGACGGACTTCGCCGTTGAGTTGGCGAAGCGGTTTCCCGTTGAGATCGTCAGCGTTGATTCGGCGTTGGTCTATCGCGGCATGGACATCGGGACCGCGAAACCGTCGCTGGAACTTCGTCAACAGTATCCGCATCACCTCATCGACATTTGTGATCCGGCGGAAGCGTACTCCGCCGGACGATTTCGAGCCGACGCAATCGCCGTGTTGCGTGACGTCATTACAAAGGGAAAGGTCCCCCTGCTCGTGGGTGGAACCATGCTGTACTTTCGGGCCCTGGAACGAGGTCTGGCCACACTGCCGACCGCCAGCCCGGAAGTCAGGGCAGCGATCGACGCGCGTGCGTCGGCGGCGGGTTGGCCGGCGATGCATGAGTGGCTGGCACAGGTTGACCCGGCGTCCGCCAAGCGAATTCATCCCAATGATCCGCAGCGAATTCAACGCGCGCTGGAAGTCTACGAAATGACTGGCCGTTCGCTGTCGGAATTTCTGGCAGATGGACAAAGCAGCACCGAGTTTCAGTATCACAAGATCGCGTTGGTGCCGCCGGATCGCAAGATCTTGCGCGAGCGAATCTCCTTACGCTTCCGCAATATGCTCGGCCAAGGACTGGTGGATGAGGTCCGAAAGTTGCGTGCGCGAGGGGATCTCAATGCGGACCTCCCATCGATGCGCGCGGTTGGCTACCGCCAGGTGTGGGAGTTTCTGGACGGGCAGGTCTCCGAATCCGAAATGGTCGAGCGTGCTGTCATCGCGACGGCTCAGCTGGCCAAGCGCCAGATGACGTGGCTCCGGAGTGAGCAAAACCTGATCACGATCAACCCGCTCGGCGGGGAAGCTTCAGGCAAGTTAATTGATGCCCTGCAAACAATTGTGGGTGGGCCCGGGAACCAATCGGAACTGCCCGGCGTCTGAACCCCCTGTGCTACAATTTGCCTGTAGTTCAAACGGTAAGCAGGCCTAGTGACGTATGTCCGTTCGAGAAAACGCAGCACACATAAACTAAACAAGTAGCTTAAAAAATAGAAAGAGGAGAGAACCATGTCAAAAGGGCAATCGCTACAAGACCCTTTCTTGAACGCTCTGCGCAAGGAACGCGTCCCCGTATCGATCTACCTGGTCAACGGGATCAAACTTCAAGGACAGGTTGAGTCGTTTGATCAATTCGTTGTGTTGTTGAAGAACACCGTCAATCAGATGGTATACAAGCATGCGATCTCGACGATCGTGCCTGCAAGGAACGTCAAACTCAGTCATGGCGAAGAAGGTGCACCCGAAGCAGGTAATGGCTAGGACCGTCTGCGACCGGCCGGAGGTGCGGTTTGTTGTTTGAACGTCCGCAATCCGGTCGGCGCGCGGTTCTTGTCCATGTTGAAGTATCTCAACGCCAGGAAGGCGAAGAGCTTCAGGAATTCAAGGAACTTGCCCATTCCGGTCAATTCATTCCCGTTGCGGTCATCTCCGCGACGCTGCGTGAACCCAACCCGAAGTTTCTGATTGGTTCCGGAAAGCTGGAAGAGATCAAGGCGGCTGTCGTCGCGAACGAGGCCGGCATTGTTCTTTTCAATCACACGCTGTCGCCGGCTCAGGAACGTAACATCGAGCGCGAGCTGAAGTGCGCGGTAATGGATCGAACCGGTCTGATCCTAGAAATTTTTGCGCAGCGCGCGCGATCGCACGAAGGGCGTCTGCAGGTTGAATTGGCTCAGCTGGAACATCTTTCCACCCGGTTGGTTCGAGGATGGACGCACCTTGAACGTCAGCGCGGTGGTATCGGCGTGCGCGGCGGACCGGGTGAAACCCAGATCGAACTCGACCGTCGAATGATTCGTGAGCGAATCAAGCAACTGAACAAGAAACTCGAAAAAGTGGGCAAACGACGCGAGCTGAATCGTTCCACCCGGCGCAAGGTTCCGATTCCGACGGTCTCTCTTGTCGGATACACAAACGCCGGCAAGTCGACGCTGTTCAACCGGCTGACCAGCGCAAATGTGTATGCCGCGGATCAGTTGTTTGCGACGCTCGATCCAACGCTGCGGCGTCTTGAACTTCCCTTTGGAAAATCGGCAATCCTCGCAGACACCGTTGGTTTTATACGCCATCTGCCGCATTCGCTGGTTACGGCATTCCATGCGACCTTGGAAGAAACCACCCAGGCGAATTTGTTGTTGCACGTGATCGACGCGCACAGTGACCAACGGCATTCCAATATCGAAGAAGTCAATTCGGTGTTGCAGGAGATCGGTGCCAGTGACGTCCGGCAGATCGAGGTATTCAACAAGATAGACCTGATTCCTGGCGAGAGTGCTCGCGTCGAGCGAGACAGCTCCGGCGCCGTGACGCGGGTCTGGGTATCGGCAGTGACCGGCCAGGGCATGCCGGAACTCATCGATGCCATTGGGGAGTATCTGCAACGTGCACGCGAAACGATCGAACTGCGCGTCCCGGTGGTTCTTGCCCGTCTGCGCGCGGCGCTGCATGCCCTGGGCGTCGTTTCGGAGGAAAACCTCGTCGGCGAGACCGATTGGCGCATCCTGATCGAGGTCGAGCCTGACCAGCAAACCGCGATATTTCAGCATCCCGACTTCCGCGCCGAAATGGTGGTGTCCCGAAAACCGGAACTCGATGAATCCAAACGCCTTGCGGGCGTGGCCTGACATCCCTAGAATTCACTGTCCTGAGCTTTTTGCCCCGCTCAGTTCACTTCTCCAATCACACAACGCAAGATTATTTCGGAGCATTTGATGGCCTGGAACGAACCGGGTGGTAAAGGGGACCGCGACCCGTGGGGTGGTCGAGGTGGGGACCAAAACGGTCCTGATATCGATCAGCTCCTGAAAAAGTTGCAGGATTCCTTCGGCGGACTGTTCGGCGGCTCCGGCCGAGGCGGGCGCGAGAGCAGTGGCGGCTTCGACAAACTGATCGCTATCGCGATTATCGTTATCGCCGGCATTTGGGGATTCTACGGTCTTTATACCGTCGAGGAAGGCAAGCAGGCCGTGGTCCTGCAGCTCGGCGCGTACAAGGAAACAACCGGCCCCGGATTGCACTGGTATCC
The DNA here is from genome assembly GCA_002450895.1 of Proteobacteria bacterium UBA6921. Classification (GTDB taxonomy): domain Bacteria; phylum Pseudomonadota; class Gammaproteobacteria; order SG8-11; family SG8-11; genus UBA6921. Next base: position 37,773 of record DKAR01000066.1, on the reverse strand, counting down.
ACCGTTGCTACAAACCCGAGAAATTGTCGACGTCTCACGAATCAATTCCGTGGAGTTGACATCGCGTGGCGGTCTACGGTCCGGGGACACCAGTTCGTTGATGCTGACGCAGGACGAGAACATCGTCGACGTTGAGATGACCATCCAATACAAGGTCAAAGACGCCAAGGATTATCTGTTCCGTGTCGCCGATCCGGATGTCACCTTGCGCCAAGCCATGGAAAGCGCGCTGCGAGAAATTATCGGCAAGAGCAAAATGGATTTCGTCATTACTGAAGGCCGCGCCGAAATTGGTCAGCGTGTGCAGGAGCAGGTTCAGCAAATTCTGGATCGCTATAACACCGGCTTGCTGGTGACCAGCGTCAACATGCAAAGTGCCAAGGCACCTGAGCAGGTTCGTACTGCGTTTGAAGATGCGGTGAAGGCGCGTGAAGACGAACAGCGTCTGAAAAACGAAGCCGAAGCCTACTCGAACGATATCCTGCCGAAAGCGCGTGGCGCCGCAGCCCGTCAGCTTGAAGACGCCAACGCGTACAAGTCCCGCGCGGTCGCCCACGCCGAAGGTGAAGCGGTGCGATTCTCCAAAATTCTTGCGGAGTATCAAAAGGAGCCGACAGTAACGCGCGAGCGCCTTTACATTGAAATGGTCGAGTCCGTGCTTGGTTCAACCAGCAAAATCGTTGTCGACGTCCCTGGCGGCAGCAACATGGTCTACCTGCCGCTCGACAAGTTCCTGGATGCGCAGCGTGGAAGTTCCGGTTCTTCGTCGACAAGCAATCCTGCCGCGTTGCCGGAGCCCATGCCGCAAAATTCGGTCACCGATTCCCCGGCAACACGCTCTGCAATCAGCGAGCAGCGCGATCGCAGCCGTTTGCGGGAGGCACGCTAATGAGCGACAGCAGCAAGTTACTGGCCGTAATTCTCGTAATCGTCGCTATCGCGACGCTGTCGGGTTCCATTTTTACCGTTAGTGAAAAAGAGCGCGCGATCCGGTTCCGCTTTGGCGAAATCATTGAGCATGACTACAAACCGGGTTGGCAGTGGAAGGTTCCGTTCTTCGAATCTGTTCGCAAGTTTGACCGTCGCATACTGACGCTCGACAGCGAACCCGAGGAATACCTGACGAGCGAAAAGAAGAACGTGCTCGTGGACTCGTACGTGAAGTGGCGGATCGACGACCTGCCGCGTTATTTCACGGCAACGGGCGGCGACACGGTTAATGCAAATGCCCGTCTGTCTCAAATCATAAAGAACGGCCTGCGTGATGAATTCGGCAAGCGCACGATTCAGGAAGTTATATCCGGTGAGCGTTCGCAAATTATGGATTTGCTGACCGTTCAGGCGAACAAGCAGGTTCGTGAACTCGGCATTGAGGTGGTCGACGTCCGCATCATTCGCATCGAATACGCGGCGGCGATCAGTTCATCGGTGTATCAGCGCATGGAGGCCGAACGCCAGCGTGTCGCGAAGGATCTTCGCTCGCGTGGCGCGGAAGCAGCTGAAAAGATTAGGGCCGACGCGGATCGCCAGCGGACCGTTATCCTGGCCGAGGCGTACCGCGATGCCGAACAGATTCGCGGCGAGGGCGATGCCCAGGCGGCGGATATCTACGCCAAGGCATTCAGCCGGAATCCCGAGTTCTATTCGTTCTATCGCAGCCTCACAGCGTACAAGACTGCGCTGGCGGATCGTTCGGATGTAATTGTTTTGAAGCCTGATTCGGAGTTCTTCAAGTACTTTGGAAGTGCCCGCGGCAACCGCCGGTAGTCGCCGGCGCAGGGCAAAAAATGATCAATGCTTCGGATCTTTTTGCCGCGCTCGCGCTGATGTTAGTCATCGAGGGCATCATTCCATTTCTGAATCCGGGCGGCCTGCGTCGTACGCTCGCGCTGCTGGCGCAGCTGGACGATCGGTCCTTGCGCATCGGCGGATTAATCAGCATGCTTGCGGGCGTTATCATCCTGTACTTCGTAAGAAATTGATATGAATAGCGAGCGTTGGGTTCTTCCTGAAGGGGTCGGAGAAATCCTGCCGCCGCAGGCGCGCGCGCTGGAGCAGGCGCGACGATCTGTCGTGGATTTGTTCGAGCGTTGGGGTTACGACCTCGTCATTCCTTCAATGATCGAATATCTGGACTCGCTGCTTATTGGGACCGGTACCGACCTCGACATTCAGACGTTCAAGCTGACCGACCAGCTGACCGGGAAAATGATGGGCGTTCGCGCTGACATGACGCCGCAAGTGGCGCGCATCGATGCGCATCGTTTGTGTCGCGACGAACCGGTTCGCCTTTGTTACCTCGGCACGGTGCTGCGCACGCGCCCCGAAGGTCTGGACGGTTCGCGCAGTCCGATGCAGCTTGGCGCGGAGTTATATGGTCACGGCGGCGCCCAAAGTGACGTTGAAATTCTTCAGCTGATGATCGAAACGCTTCGCACGCTGGGAATCTCGCAGGAGATTCACGTCGATTTGGGGCATGTCGGAATCTTCCGGGCGCTGGTGTCACACGCCGGATGCAATGAATCGCAGGAAAAAGAACTTTTCGATGCGCTGCAACGCAAGGCACGCGCGGAGATTCAATCGCTGATCGAAGGCATGCCCGGTGACGCGCGCATCAAGGAAATGATCGCGGCGCTGATGGATCTCAACGGCGGCGCGGATGTACTGAAACAGGCGCGGACGGTTTTGCGTGGTGCGCCGAACGCCGTGATCGAAGCGCTGGATAATCTCGAAGAGATTGCAACGCTCCTGAGCAAAGCGGTGGGGGCCTTGCCAATCTATTTCGATCTGGCGGAACTGCGTGGTTACCAATACCAGACGGGCGTTGTGTTTGCCGCGTATGTGCCGGGCCATGGGCAGGAAGTGGCGCGTGGCGGTCGCTATGACAACATCGGACAAGTATTTGGCCGTGCGCGTCCGGCGACGGGATTCAGCGCTGACCTGAAGACGCTGATGACGCTTGCCGCAAAACCAGTGCCGCCGCTGGGCGGAATTTTTGTGCCGGCGAGTGATGATGCAGCGCAGTTGGCCGAAGTGCGACGCCTGCGCGATGCGGGGGAGCGCGTGGTTTGCGCGTTGCCCGGGCAGAGCGGCGATGCAAAATCGATGGTGTGTGATCGAATATTGGTGAAGTCCGGCACAGCGTGGGTTGTGAAAGCAATTGCGCCGTGAAGTGGCAATAATTAACTGAGGGGTACGCGCGGTGGGAAAGAACGTCATCATTATCGGTACGCAGTGGGGCGACGAAGGTAAAGGCAAGATCGTCGATCTGCTTACGGAACATGCTCGTGTCGTCGTTCGGTTTCAGGGCGGACATAATGCGGGTCACACGCTGGTCATCGGCGGAAAGAAGACGGTACTGCACCTGATTCCGTCGGGCATCTTGCGCGACAACGTTCAATGCCTGATTGGCAATGGCGTCGTGCTTTCGCCGAAAGCGTTGCTCGACGAAATGGACACGCTCGAGAAAAGCGGCGTGCCGGTGAGCGAACGTCTGCGTATCAGTGAAGCGGCTCCGCTGGTCATGCCATATCACCAGGTGCTCGACCAGGCGCGTGAACGTGCCAAGGGCAACAATGCCATCGGCACGACGGGTCGGGGTATTGGTCCGGCGTATGAGGACAAGGTGTCACGTCGCGCGGTGCGTCTGGGCGATATCTTTCACCGTGAACGCTTCGCAGCAAAACTTGGCGAAGTGCTCGACTATCACAACTTCGTTCTGCAGAACTATTACAAGGCGGAACGCGTCAGCTTCCAGCAAGTGCTCGATGATACGCTGGCCATGGGCGAGCGCATGAAGCCGATGGTCGCCGACATTCCCGAAATGATTTACCAGAAGCAGCGTGCCGGCGAGAGCGTTCTGTTTGAAGGCGCGCAGGGCGCTTTGCTCGATATCGACCACGGCACTTATCCGTTTGTGACTTCATCAAACACGGTGGCGGGCGGCGCGGCGGCCGGAAGCGGCGTCGGTCCCACCTGCTTCGACTATGTGCTTGGCATCACCAAGGCCTATACCACGCGTGTCGGCTCCGGCCCGTTCCCCACCGAATTGTTCGACGACACCGGCCAATACATCGCGAGCAAGGGCAAGGAATTCGGATCGACCACCGGTCGCGCACGACGCTGCGGCTGGTTTGATGCGGTTGTGCTGCGTCGCTCCAATCAATTGAACGGCGTTTCCGGGCTTTGCATCACCAAGCTTGATGTGCTCGACGGCATCGACACGATCCGCATGTGCGTGGGTTACAAGTGCAATGGCGAAGAGCGCAAGACACCGCCGGTGGGTGCAGACGCGCTGTCCGTTTGCGAGCCGATTTATGTCGACATGCCGGGCTGGAAAGAATCGACGGTCGGCGTGCGTAACTACAACGATCTTCCGGCGAACGCCCGTGCTTACCTGAAGCGCATCGAGGAAGTCACCGAGACGCCCGTCGATATCGTTTCGACGGGGCCGGACCGGGATGACACGATCGTGCTTCGTCACCCGTTTGGTTGAGGTTTCACAGTCCGCAAACAAAAACGGCGACCGTATTGCGCGGTCGCCGTTCGAACTTTCAATATGGTGCCGAGGAGAGGACTTGAACCTCCACGAGTCGCCCCGCTAGTACCTGAAACTAGTGCGTCTACCAATTCCGCCACCTCGGCTAAGAACCACGGAAACAGCGGCGGGGCCGTTTCCGCAGAAGGCGCAATGTACTGACGCGCGCCCCCGATGTCAACGGAAACGGGGGCCATTGGTCAGCCAGAACGACAATCACAATACCTAATACAACAAGGAATTCCGAAGGAAATTAAATGAAGAAACACAAAGATCCACACTACGCGCGCGAGGCTGAAAAGTACGAACGGCCGATCGCCAGCCGCGAGTTGATCATGCAAATCCTCGCCAAGCGCGGCGAGCCACTGACCTTTGACGAACTGGCTGCCGAGCTGCATCTCAAGGACGACCATGAGTTCGAAGCCTTCGCCCGGCGCATCAAGGCCATGGTTCGAGACGGCCAGATCATGCGCAACCGGCGCAAGGGCTATGGGCTGGTCGAGAAAATGGACCTCGTCCCCGGCGTCGTTCAAGGTCATCGCGACGGCTACGGCTTTCTAATCCCGGACGAGGGCGGTGAAGACCTCTTTTTGTCCGCCAAGGAAATGCGCGCGGTCATGCACGGCGATCGCGTCGTTGCGCGCGTGTCGGGCATTGACCGGCGTGGTCGCAAGGAGGGCCAGATCGTGGACGTGCTGGAACGGCGCAACCAACGCATCGTGGGTCGGCTGCACGGCGAAGGGGGTGTCGGATTCGTCGTCCCCAACAATCGGCGCATCACCCAGGACATCGTTGTCCCGGCGGATGACCGCGGTGACGCCCGCACCGGGCAAATTGTCGTGGTCGAAATTACCCAGCCACCCAACGCCTACCGGCAGCCGGTGGGCAAGGTCATTGAGATTCTCGGCGAGCACATGGGGCCGGGCATGGAAATCGACATCGCGCTGCGGGATCACGAGCTTCCCGTGGAGTGGCCGGATGCGGTTGAAAAGGAAATCGCCGATCTCGATCCGAAAGTCCCCGATGCCGCAAAGAAGGGACGTGTCGATATCCGTGATGTTCCGCTTGTCACGATCGATGGCGAAGATGCCCGGGACTTTGACGATGCCGTCTTTTGCGAGCGGGACGGTCGCGGCTGGCGCGTGCTGGTTGCCATCGCGGACGTGTCGCATTACGTGAAACCCGGAACTGCGCTCGACGATGAGGCACGCAGTCGCGGCAATTCTGTGTATTTCCCCGAGCGTGTCATCCCGATGTTGCCGGAGATCCTTTCGAACGGATTGTGTTCCATCAATCCGGATGTGGACCGCCTGTGCATGGTGTGCGAGATGCGAGTGGCACCCAGCGGCGCGGTCGGTGAGTTTCGATTCTTCGAAGGTGTGATGCGCTCGCATGCGCGGCTGACGTACACGAAGGTTGCCGCAATGCTGGTCGACGGGGATGCCGCGCTGCGCGCACAGTATGCGGCGCTTGTCCCGCATCTCGAAGAGCTATACCGGTTGTACCAAGCGTTGCGCAAGCAACGCGAAAAGCGCGGAGCGATTGATTTCGAAACCGTTGAGACGCGCATCGTATTCGGCGCGGACCGCAAGATCGAGAAGATCGTCCCATTGGTCCGCAACGATGCGCACAAGCTGATCGAAGAATGCATGATCGCCGCGAACGTGTGCGCCGGGCAGTTCCTTGAAGAAGCGGAAATGCCCGCGTTGTATCGCGTGCATGAAGGTCCAAAGGATGAAAAACTCACTGATCTGCGCGCATTTCTCGCCGAAATTGGCTTGAGCCTCGGCGGCGGGGAAAGCCCGGAACCGAAGCACTATGCCCGGTTGATCAAGCAGATCGAAGGCCGTCCCGATTTCGATCTGATTCAAACCGTCCTGCTGCGCAGCCTGAGCCAGGCCATCTACACACCGGAGAATGTTGGCCACTTCGGCCTTGCGCACGAAGCGTACGTGCATTTTACATCGCCGATTCGCCGCTATCCGGATTTGCTCGTGCATCGCGCGATTCGCCACGTGCTGTCGAAAAAGAAGCCGGACAAATTCCGCTACTCGCACGCCGACATGATTGTACTCGGTGAGAACTGCTCAATGACGGAACGCCGCGCCGATGAAGCGACGCGCGATGCGGTCGATTGGCTCAAGTGCGAGTACATGACGGACAAGGTGGGAAGTGAATACGACGGAACGATTACCGGCGTTACGGGATTCGGGATTTTTGTTTCCTTGACGGAAGTCTTCGTCGAAGGGCTGGTGCACGTCACTGCATTGCACAACGATTACTATCACTTCGATCAAGGCAAGCATCGTTTGATCGGTGAGCGAACCAGCACTATTTATCGGCTGGCCGACAAAGTGCGTGTGCGTGTTGTGCGCGTCAACCTGGATGATCGAAAAATCGATTTTGAACTCGTTCAGGGTGGCGCCAAGGCAGGGAAAAAAATGGACTCTCTGCCACGCCGTGAAAAACAAAAACACGGAAAATCGAAACGCGACAAGCACAGCAAGCACAAAAAGCGGCGCTGAGCGAACCGGACGAACACTTGATGAGCGAAACGGAATCCACGATCTACGGCCTGCATGCGGTCTCAGCCGTGCTTCGCAATGAGCGTGTGCAGATTCTGGAAATCCTTGTGCAGCAAGGGCGCGATGACGCGCGTGTGAACACCGTTTGCGAGCTCGCGCAAAAACGTAAGGTGGCCGTACGCCGCGTTGCTCGAAAGGAGTTGGATGACCGGTTCCACGGAGCCCGGCACCAGGGCGTGGTGGCACGATGCGCCTCGTTGCCGCACTACGATGAAAACGACCTTGACGAGATTCTCGATAGCGTCGACGGTGCGCCGTTTGTGCTGGTGCTGGACGGCGTGCAGGATCCCCACAATCTCGGCGCGTGTCTGCGCAGCGCGGATGCGGCCGGTGTGCATGTGGTGGTGGTGCCGAAGGACCGGGCGTCACCGCTGAACGCGACGGCGCGCAAGGTCGCGAGCGGCGCGGCGGAATCCGTGCCCGTTGCTCAGGTCACCAATCTGGCGCGTGCGCTGCGCGCGCTCAAGGATCGTGGCATTTGGCTGGTGGGGGCGACCGGGGAAACCGACCAGGCTATTTACGACCTGGACTTGCGCGGGCCCCTCGCCATCGTTACGGGTGCGGAAGGGCAGGGAATGCGACGCCTGACCAAAGAACATTGCGATTTCCTGGCCCGGATCCCGATGGCCGGGGTGGTGGAAAGCCTCAATGTTTCAGTCGCGACCGGCATTTGCCTGTTTGAAGCGGTTCGCCAGCGGGGTTCGCCCACTAAGTGACCGCCGAGAAACCTGTTTCTTCGCGCTTTGGGCCATTGCGGCCGATCCCAACCCTTCTGTAGAATACGCCCTCTTTTAACCTTGCCCCGCCGTGTGGTCGGGGCTATGGGGAGCCCGGCTCTCCATAACCGAAAGGAGCAAACTATGAAGCACTACGAAGTGGTGTTCATGGTGCATCCTGATCAAAGCGATCAGGTGCCCGCCATGATTGAGCGTTACCGTTCGATGATTCAGTCCGACGGCGGCAAGATTCATCGCCTCGAAGACTGGGGCCGGCGCCAGCTGGCTTTCCCCATCGCCAAAGTTCACAAAGCGCACTACGTGTTGATGAACATTGAATGTTCGCAGCCCGTTCTGGACGAGCTGACCAGCGCGTTCCGATTCAATGACGCCGTGATCCGAAATCTCGTGTTGTCGACCAGTGGCCCGGTCACCGAAATCTCGCCGGTCATGAAGAGCAAGGAACGTGAAAGCAGCGGCGGCGGTCGTGATTACGAAGAAGCCGAGCCAGCTGAAGCTTCCGCCTGAACCTGACTGAATTCGAATCGGAGTATTTATGCCCCCACGTTTTTTTCGCCGTAAGAAATTCTGCCGCTTCACCGCGGAAGGCATCAAAGAGATCGACTACAAGGATGTGCAGCTCCTGAAGAGCTTCATCACCGAAAACGGCAAGATCGTTCCCAGCCGCATCACCGGAACGAAGGCGCGTTATCAGCGCCAGTTGTCGACGGCAATCAAGCGCGCCCGTTTCCTGGCGCTGCTGCCGTATACCGATCAGCACTAGGAATGTGTGAACGCGATTCGCGGATTCGCGAATCGCGCTTTCGGTAAACAAGGTTCGCGATGCGCGCGCTAGCGATATTCATTATGCGCGGCCGGATGCAGGCAACGCTGGCCGTCATCGGATTCATGGCCCTTGCGCTGCTGTTCCCCATGATGAGTTACGTCAGCGGGGCGGCGATCGGCCTGATCGTCTTGCGGCTGGGTTGGAAAGAAGCCGCGTTTGTCGCGGGTGCCGCGTTGATCGTGATTGCGGCAATCGCGGCAGCGATGCTGCAACAGCCCGCTGCGGGTTTGATGTTTGCGGTGATTGTCTGGTTGCCGGTGTATGGATTGGCGTTAGTGTTACGCCGCACCGCATCCTGGTCCATCACGCTGAACGTTGCCGTCGGGATCGGTCTGGTCGGTGTCGTCGCCGCTTATGCGGTGCTTGCAGATCCGGCGGCCTGGTGGCGCGACACGGTGGTTGTGGCGATCCAGGAACAGGTCATCGATCGCGCCGGGCTAACACCCGAGCAGGCGATTGAATGGCGCAGCACGCTGGACCAGATGTCCAACGTGATGACTGGAATCATCTGCGCCGCGTTTGTGTTGAGCGCTGTTTTGAGTTTGTTGCTGGCGCGCTGGTGGCAGGCACAGCTGTATAACCCGGGCGGATTTCAGGTGGAGTTTCACAGCCTGAAGCTTGGGCAGCCGCTGGCGATGGCGGTGTTGGTCCTGATGGCGATGAGCTTGTTGCCGCTGGAAGGCGCGAGTGCGTTGGGACGCGACATGGTGATGGTGGTCCTGATGATGTATGTCCTGCAGGGCCTGGCCGTGATCCACGCAGTCGTCGCACGCCGTGGCGCAAGCAACGCTTGGTTGGTGGTGACGTACATATTGCTGGCGATCGCGCTGCCGCAGGTAGCAATGCTGCTCGCGATCGCAGGATTGATGGATACATGGTTGAATTTGCGTCGAGAGGCGCGCGCTTGATTTAAAGAGAGGTGTGCAATGCAAGTCATTCTGCTGGAAAAAGTTGAAAACCTGGGTGGCCTTGGTGACAAGGTCAACGTTCGCAATGGTTTCGGGCGCAATTTCCTGATCCCGCAAGGCAAGGCCGTGGCCGCCACCGAATCCAACGTCGCCAAGTTCGAAGCGCGCCGCGCGGAACTTGAAAAAGCCGCGGCCGAAACGTTGTCGCAGGCGCAGGCGCGCGCCGCGCAGATCGAAGGGCTGCATGTTTCCATTCCGCGCAAGGTCGGTGATGAAGGACGACTCTTCGGTTCCGTCGGCACGGTCGACATCGCCGAAGCGCTGACCAAGGCCGGCGCCAAAGTCGAGCGTCATGAAGTTCGCATGCCCACCGGAGCCCTGCGCATGGCGGGTGATTTCGAGGTCGATCTGCATCTTCATGCCGACGTCAACGTCAAGGCCAAAATCTCCATCATTCCTGAGTAAACGCATCGCCTTTTCAAACGATCGGCGCGACGGCCAGAACCGTCGCGCCGATTTTCTTTTCGCGGTCCATTAAGCACTCGGCGCGCGACCCTATACCCCGTCAAATTCAATTAGTCCGAAAATTCAATGCTCTTTGAGTGGTGCAAGTCGGACTTCCACTTTTTTGACTTCAGCACCCAGATCCAAAACCCGCAGCGCGTCGCCGCTTTGAAAGTGTTTTCCCACTGGCGCGCCACGGCGTTGCCCCGTGTGGCCCAGTTCACACTTCAAGTTGGGCCACGAAAGGACGACTAAGTCCACGTAATTCAAGAAAATTAACTCCGTCCAACGCGCAGCGAAATGTTGCGCCTGCCGTGAAAGCGACTGCGCAAGACCGATGATGTTTGCAGCCTTGTTCAGTGTCGCCGCGCGGCACCTTCGAATGCCCCCAGCGCAACTTATTTTTTTCGCGGCCGGATGCGTGCGTCGACTCGCATTGATCTTCGCTCCGCTGGTGCTGTTCGTTTTCCCGGCACACGCCGTCGACTACATCTACTGGACCGACAGCGGCGCGCAGCACGTCCGTCGTGCTGACCTGTCGGTGCTGACACCGGTGAACATCGCAACGTCGACCGACGGATTACAGCAACCCTACGGCGTCGCCGTGGACGGTGCCGGCAGCAAGGTGTACTGGAGCGATGCCGGTACTGCGCAAAAGCTGCAACGCAGAAATCTGGACGGCAGTGGCTCGGTGGAGGACATCCAAACCGGCCTCACGACGCCACGCGGCGTTGCGCTCGATAGCGCGAACGGCAAGGTGTACTGGACCGATGAAGGCACGCGAACGATCCGTCGATCCAATCTCGACGGGACGTCGCCGCAAACCCTGGTCACCCTGACCGGGCTCGCCGCGCCGGTTGGGATCGCGCTCGATGTTGCCGGCGGCAAGATGTACTGGACAGACAATTTCAACGGTTTTGTCCAGCGCGCGAATCTCGACGGTTCCACGATTGAGACGCTCGTCACCGGCCTGTCCAGCCCGAAGGGCATTGACCTCGATCTCACCAACAACCGGATTTACTGGGCAACGGGCAATGTCCCGACTTCGGAAATCCGTCGTGCCGATCTGAACGGCAGCAACAACACGCAAGTTATCTCCAGTTCGACGGAAACGATTCAGGACATCGCGCTGAATATGTCTGCCGGCCAGATTTACTGGATTGGCGGCACGGCGATACGTCGCGCCAACCTCGCCGCGCCGATTCCACAGACCGTCATCTCGGGTTTGAACACGCCGCGTGGGTTGGCGCTGGCATTGAACCTGCCAGCGAACATCCTGACTGTTACATCGGCGGCCGACAGCGGCGCCGGCACGCTGCGCGACCGGCTGACCAACGCTGCAAGCGGCGACACGATTCTGTTCGACCCCACCGTGTTTCCGCCCGGCGCGCCCGTCACCATCACATTGACCAGCACACTGCCCAGCATCACACAGGGCGGCATCACGCTTGATGCCTCGAACGCGGGCGTGCGAGTCAACGGAAACAACCTGTACCAGTGCTTCAATTTCGCATCGAGCAACAACGCCATCAAGGGGCTGCGCGTCCAGGGGTGCACTTCCGCTGCGATTACTTTGGCGGTCGGCACCAGCAACAACACCATTGGCGGCAACAACGGAGTCGGCAGCGGCCCGTCGGGCGAAGGCAACATCATCGTCAACAACAGCAGCGGCGTCCTGATCAACACATCGAACAGCAACACCGTCACGGGAAACTATATTGGCACTGATCCGTCCAGCAACACCGGTTTGGGGAACACCGGCGTCGGCATCAACATCTCAACCGGGCAGAACAACACCATCGGCGGAACCAGTGCCGGGCTGCGCAATGTAATCTCGAGCAATGCCTCCTATGGCGTGTCAATTCAGAATGCCTCGGCAACACTGAATCGGATCATTGGAAATTACATCGGGACCAACGTCGCCGGTACGGCGCCGATGGCCAATTCATTTGGGGTTGGTGTCGTCACCTCCACGACAGCAAATACGATCGGAGGAACCGCCGCCGGCGAGCGGAACGTGATTTCCGGAAACACGAATATTGGTGTGAACATTTCCGGGGCCAGCAACAACGTTGTCGTAGGTAACTTCATCGGCGTCGGTTCTGACGGTGTCACTCAGATACCGAATGGAACAGGGCTCGCGATCAGTGCGCTGGGATCCGGTAACACCATTGGTGGTACCGCTGCGAACGCCGGCAATGTAATTTCCGGCAACACCAACGACGGAATATCAATTACCGCCAGCAGCAATTCCGTCCTTCAAGGCAACTACATTGGCACGAACGCTTCCGCGACGGCCGCTGTGCCAAACGGGGGGCGGGGAATCACGATTAACACCAGTTCGTCCGGAAACACAATTGGCGGAACGGTCGCGAACTCCGCCAACGTAATTGCCGGAAATACGCTTCAGGGAATTCGTTCCACGGCAACCGGAACAAATACGATCGTCGGTAATTTCATTGGCACGAATTCGGCGATGACCACGATTCCGAATGGCGGCGCCATCGCGGTTACCAGCGGTACCATCAATATCGGCAACGCGTCCGAGGTGCAGGCGAACGTGCTGAGCAGCAGCGGGGGTGGGACCGCGTTGTCAATCACCGGCGGCACGGTGAACTTCGCCGGCACCATCGATCTGGACGGTCACCTCACCACGACCGCCGGCACGCTGAACATGGGCAGCGCCGCGGTGTACTTCAGTGGCGGATCCTGGAACAACAACAGCGTGATGACGGTGAATCCGGGAACATCGACATTTACGCTCGATGGCACGGTCACGCAGTCCATTACAACGGGTTCGCTGGCGAGCTGGAACAATTTCGTCATCACCAACAGCGGAACAATTACCTTTCAAGACGGTTTTACTGTTGCCAACCTGACTGCCACCACACCATCCACCTGGATCAATTTTTCGGGCGGCGCGACCTACACCATCAGTGGCACGTTGACACTGAACGGGCAGGCAACGGGAACACGCATCATACTGCGTTCGACGAGTGCATCTCGTTTTATCCTCAATCTGACCGGCGGTGTGCAGTATGCGTACTACGTCAATGTGCAGGATTCAGAGGTCACCGGAAATAATTTGTATGCCACGGGATGGACGAATGGCGCTAACACTGACGCGGCCGAGGCCGCTCCGCACTGGATATTCGGGACCGCCCGCGTTGTTACAAGTACGCTCGACAGCGGCGCCGGCACGCTGCGTGAAGCGCTGTCGCTTGCTGTTGCGGGCGACGTCATTTCGTTCAACGCAGCGACGTTCCCGATCGGCAGTGGCACAACCATTACTCTTGCCAGCACGCTGAGTGTTACACAAGGCGATATCACTCTGGATGCCACCAGCGCGGATGTCGTCCTGAGTGGTGGAGGAACACTGGCGACGGGTCTGACGATTTCGTCGTCCAATAATGTCGTGCGCGGACTGCGCATCCAGAACTTCACCACCAACGGGATCTACATCACCAGCGGAACGAACAACATCATCGGTGGAGATCGTACCAGTGGATCCGGGCCGAACGGGCAGGGCAACACGATCGTAAGCAACGGCATCGGAATTCGCATCGACTCCTCGCTCAATTACGTCTACGGAAATTACATCGGTACGGACGGAACGGCGGATCTCGGCAACAATCAGGGCATCGCGTTGTACGGCAGTGCCAACACAATCGGCGGGAGCGGTACAGGACTGCGCAATGTTATTTCCGGAAACAACGGAAACGGCATCTCCGTATTCAGCACGTCCAGCGCCAACACGATCCAGGCCAATTACATCGGTACTGATGCAACCGGTTCCAGCCCTATCCCGAACAGCGTGCACGGCATCGAGCTGTCGAACAGCGCCGGCAGCAATATCATTGGTGGCACCGGTGCCGGCGAAGGTAACGTACTTTCCGGTAACACGTGGTCCGGCATTCTGCTCGATGACAGCAACAACAACTCCATCGCCGGTAACATCATCGGCGCCAATGCCACGGCAACAGCACCCTTGCCAAACGGCGCGAGCGGAATCGAAGTATCGACAACATCCACCGGCATTACGATTGGCGGTACCGGTGCCGGCGCAGGTAATGTGATCGCGGGCAACGGCACTGACGGTATTCGCCACACCGGCAGCGGCACCATCTCTGTATACGGCAACTTCATCGGGACCAACTCGTCTGGCGCGTCATTGCCGAACGCCAGCGACGGCATCGAGTTGCTGTCGATCGGAACAATCAATCTCGGCAATGCGGCGGAGGTACAGCCGAACGTGATTGGTCCCAACACCGCGCTGGGTCTGAACCTGAATAACGGGGTGATTAACCTGGCGGGCACGATCGACGTGAACGACGATGTGACTCTGACATTGGGCACGTTCAATCTTGGCTCTGCCACGTTGCAGGTGTCGGGCAATTGGACCAAGAATAGTGGCACGATCAATCCGGGGACATCGACGGTCGTTTTTGATGGCACCAACCAGACGATCACCGGATCGTCGCCATTCAACAACTTTACGAAGTCGGTGGCCGCCGCGGATACGCTGACCTTCGCCGCGGGGTCAATTCAGACCATCAATGGCGCAGCAACGCTGAACGGTGCGTCCGGACAACTGTTGAACCTGCGTTCTTCAAGTTCGCCAACGCGCTGGAATTTCACGCTGGCTTCAACGGCGACCAAGAGCATCAGTTACGTCGACGTGCAGGACTCCGATGCTTCGGGTTCTGCGGTTGCACTGTTGCCAGTCGCTCCGACGAACTCGCTAAACAGTGGCAACAACGCGTCCTGGTTTGCGCTCTCGGCCGCCACCGTTTCAGGAACCGTATATTCCGATGAGGGTGCAACGCGGGTCGGGGCAGGCCACACAGTGCGTCTGCTCGTCGGCGGCGTCGATGGTGGATCCACAGCCACGGACGTTAATGGCGACTACACCATCAACACTTCCCTGACCGCCGGCAGTGCAATGCTGGTTTATCTGGATGGAACTTTCATTTCAGGAACGACCGCCACGGTCAGCGACGGCTCGAGCCTGGCTGGACTGGATATCTACGCGTCGCGCCTGATCACGCGCCATGACAATGGCGGCATATTGACCACGACGGAGTTGACTGCTGCACTGGGCGGTTACGTTGACGCGGATATTGGCTACTCGATCAGTTCCGGCAATTTGGTCGTTGCGGCGGGAACGGAATTGTATGTTCCAACCGGATATTCATTCGCGCCGGGGTCGGATGTCACTGCGCCGTACGGAATGATGAGCCGCGGTACGTTCAATGGGGGCAGCGGGACGCTCACTCTCGGCTATCTCACTGTCAACGGAGGTACGTTCACTTCCACCAGCGGCACGCTGAATATTTCTGAAAACCTGACTCTGCTCGTGGCGTCAACGTTCAACCATAACGGCGGAACGATCGTCCTGAACAGCTCCAGTGCCAATCAGACGGTCGCGCTGATCAGCAACGCGCTGAATCACCTTGTCATCAACAACACGGCGGCTGCGGGCAGCAACACAGTCTCGCTCAGCAATCTGGGCAACGGTGTGACCGCTGTCGGCGATCTTACGATCACCTCCGGCGTGTTCGATCTGAACAGCAAATCCATGGCAGTCACGGGAACCTTTACCAACAACGCAACGTTGCGCCTGGTGGGTAGCGAATCCGTTTCATTTGGCGCGCACACGTTCGCACCTGCGTCCCTGGTGGTTTACTACGGCACCACGGGGCCGTACACGGTCAAGGATTGGGATTATCAAAACCTGGAATTCAACGGGACCGGCGGCGTATTCCGGCTCGGGGCCGCGGAAAGCATCGCTGCCGGATTGACGATTACCGCAGGTACGTTCGACAGCAATGGTTTCAGTCTGTCGGTGGCAACGGCCTTTACCAACTATGACACGTTCCGGCTGCAGGGCAGTGAGGCTATTTCCGTGGGCGCCACGGCATTCGTGTCTGGCAGCGTGGTGGAGTACTACGGAAGCACCGGGCCATACGCGATTCAGAACTGGGTGTACCAGAACCTTGTGTTCAATGGTACCGGGACGTGGCAGCAAGCGGCTGCGCTGGATGTCAACGGAAATCTGACGATCGCGCAGGGCACGCTGAACAGCAGCACGTTTAATTTGAATCTTGCCGGAAACTTCTCGAACTCGGGTGCGTATGCGGCGGGCACCGGGACGTTGACTCTGGACGGAAACACCGCACAAAGCGTTACGAGCGGCGGTGCGAGTTACAACCAGCTGACAATTACGAACAGCAGCGCTGTCGTGACACTTGCGGATGCATTTAACACCGCCAATTTGACGGCCGTGACTCCGGGCACCCAACTGACGTTCGTCGGTGGAGCAGTCTTCACCGTCAGCGGCACGCTGAATTTCAACGGCCAGGCGACCGGCACGCGAATTCAGTTGCGCTCAACCAACACGACCCAATTTACGCTCAATGTTCCCGGGGGGCAGCAGACCGCGCGGTTTGTCGACGTGCAGTACAGCGCGGCATCAGGAAACGACATCGTTGCACAGAGTTCGCTGGACAGCGGCAACAACGACAACGGTTCGGGAAGTCCGCAGTGGGTGTTCAGCACCACCGTGACCGTGAATAGCACCGCGGACAGCGGCGCGGGCAGTTTGCGTGACGCGCTGCTCAACCAGGTGGCGGGCGAATCCATTGTATTTGACCCGACGACGTTCCCGCCCGGTGCGCCCGTCACGCTGACGTTGGCTGGCGGAGATTTGCCGGCACTGAGCGCAGGCAGCGTAACGCTCGATGCATCGAATGCGGGTGTCGTGATCAACGGCACCGGTACGACCGGGGCGTGTCTCACAATCAGCTCGGCGAACAACGTGGTCAAGGGGCTGACGATTCAGAACTGCGCCGGCGACGGAATCCTGTTGGCCAGCGGCGCGGGCAATACGATAGGTGGAAATCGTACCGTGGGTGCGGGACCCAACGGCGAAGGCAATACGATCATCAGCAATGGCAGCGACGGGATTCAGATCGACGCGGCCTCCGCCGGCAACTTCCTGTACGGAAACTACATCGGGACCGATGGCACCGCCGATCTGGGTAACACCGCCAATGGCCTCAACATCGCGAGCAGCACGAATACGGTCGGCGACGTTGTGGCCGGTTTGCGCAACGTCATCTCGGGCAACAACAGCCGCGGCGTTCTTGTCAGCGGTGGCAACGGCAACCTGTTCCGCAACAACTACATCGGCGTCAACGCAACGGCAACTGCAATAATCGCCAACACCAGCCATGGCATCGACATCAGCGGCACCTCCAACCCGACCATCATCGGCTGGATGAATGCCGGCGCTGGAAATGTGATTTCGGGCAACGGCGGCAGCGGCGTTTACGTCCACAACAGCAGTGCCGTGGTGAATATCTTCGGCAACTTTGTCGGAACAAATTCGACCGGCGATGCGTTACCGAATACCGCAATGGGCCTGCGCCTCGAATCCGCAACTGTCTATCTGGGAAATGCGACGGAAGTGCAGCCGAATGTTATCGGTCCCAACGGAAGCTACGGTATCTATCAGTTCTTCGTTACCAGCCAGGTCAATCTTGCCGGCACGATCGATGTGAACGATGACGTGTATTTCGGCAGTGGCACGTTGTCACTCGGTGCGGCGACGTTGCAAGTCGCGGGCAACGTCGACTACAGCTTCGCCACCATTTATCCCGGCACTTCGACGGTCGTGCTCGACGGTGCCGCGGCGCAGCAGGTCAGCATGGACACGCAAAACAATCTTGCTTGCGAGCACGTGTCTCCGCCGACCTCGACCTGCTTTAACAATCTCACGGTGACGAATAACTCCGCACCGGTTACGTTCACCAGCGGTGCGCTCGACAGCAGCCTCACGGCGACCAACTTCACGGCAACAACACCTGGTACGCAACTTGTGTTTCGCGGCGGTTCCAGCAACACGATCACTGGAACGCTCAATCTCAATGGCCAGGCGGCGGGCACGCGCATCACACTGGATTCCACTGACGCCACCCAGTACACCTTCAATGTGACCGGCGGTCCGCAACGCGCTTACTACGTCAACGTACAGGATGCCGTCGCGGCAACAAACAACATCATCGCGGCGGCATCGGTCGACAGCGGCAACAACGGCACTGGAAGTCCGCAATGGGTGTTCAGCAATGACGTATGGGTGACGACGACAGCAGACGCGGGTGCCGGCAGTTTGCGCCAGGCGTTGACCGACGCGGTCAATGGAAATTTCATCTACTTCGATTCGGTCGTGTTTCCCGCGGCGGGTCCGGCGTCGACGATCGCACTGGCCACTGCGCTTCCCGGCGTGACTCAAGGAGGTCTCACAATAGATGCTTCAAACGCCGGCGTCATCGTCAACGGCGGAGCATTACCTGCGGCCACCGATTGTTTGGTGCTGAATAGCAGCGGCAACACCGTAAAAGGTTTGCGCGTCCAAAACTGCACGAACGATGCGATACACATCAGCAGCGGCAGCGGCAACACGATTGGCGGCAGCACCCTCGCTGGATCGGGGCCATCAGGCGAAGGCAACGTACTGGTCACAAACGGTGGCGACGGCATCCACATCGATTCCAACGGCAACTTCGTCTATGGCAACTACATTGGCACCGACAGCGCCGGTGGCGTGGCTCTTGGCAATGGGATTCGCGGCGTGTTCATCAATGTGGGCGCGCAGTCGAACACGATCGGTGGCAGCGCTGCCGGGCAGCGCAACGTAATTTCCGGTAATCCGATCGGCGTTGGGATCAGCGGCGCAACAACGCAACTCAACGTGATCACCAGCAACTATATCGGAGTGGATGTTGCGGGTAGCGCTGGCCTGGGCAATTCGACCTATGGCGTGTACTTGTACAACGGAGCGCACGACAACACGGTCGGTGGAACGACCGCCGCGGCTGGAAACGTGATTTCCGGCAATGGCTCTGGTGTCCTGATCGACGGCGCCAACAGCAACACGGTTGCGGGGAATGCCATCGGCACGAACGCGGCGCGCAACGGCGCGCTGCCGAATACTCAACAGGGGATCCGGTTCATTAACGGTGCGACCGGAAACACAGTCGGTAGCCTTGTGGCGGGCGCCGGCAACGTGATCGGCGGCAACACACAGGACGGCATCGCGCATGATTCGACCGGCACCAACACGTTGCTCGGCAACTTTGTCGGCAACAACGGGGCGGGGCAAGCGATCGCCAACGGCGGCAATGGTGTCGCAGTCAACCAGGGCACGGTCAATCTNNAGGCGCAGCCGCACATCATCGGCCCGAATACTGGATACGGCATCGACACCGCTGTTGGTGCCACGGTCAATTTCGCCGGGACGGTCGACATCAACGGCGACGTGCGCAACACCGCGAGCACGGTGAGCTTCGGATCTGCAACCATCAACCTGAGCGGAAGTTGGGCCAACAACGGCGCCACGCACAACGTGGGTACATCGTTGCTGGTGCTTGATGGAACCGCCGCGCAGTCCGTTTCAGCGGGTCTGCAAGACTTCTACGACGTCACCGTTACCAACGCGAGTGCGGTGGTGTCCTTGAGTGCGATCAACGCGGTGCACAATCTCACCGCGACGCAGCCAGGCAGCCAGCTGACATTTGCGGGCGGCAGCACGTTGACCATCGGCGGCACGCTCGACCTCAACGGTCAGGGCACTGCCACGCGCATCCAGTTGCGCTCCACCAACACCAGCCAATACACGTTGAATGTGACTGCGGGTGCTCAGACCGTGCGCTACGTCGACGTGCAATACAGCGCCGCGTCCGGCAACGACATCAATGCACTCAACTCGCTGGATAGTGGAAACAACGACAACGGCACGGGTACCCCACAGTGGATATTCGGCACGGCGCGCGTTGCCACAACCACCGCGGATTCCGGCGCGGGCAGTCTGCGCGACGAACTCACCAATGCAGTGAGCGGCGACACGATCAGCTTTGATCCCGCCGTGTTTCCTCCGGGAGCTCCGGTCCCAATCACGCTTGGAAGTGCGTTGCCCGATCTTACCCAGGGGAACATCACGATCGACGCCTCGGACGCCGGTGTCGTGATCGACGGCGGTGGCGTTGCAGTTGACTGCCTGACAATCTCGTCAGACAACAATGTCGTGCGCGGCCTGCGCATACAAAACTGCACGGGCAACGGCATCACGATCAACAGCGGTATCAATAACTCCATCGGCGGCGATCGCACCGTGGGAGCGGGACCCAATGGGCAAGGCAATACCATCGTCAGCAATGGCAGCAACGGAATTGAAATTCTGGGCAGTCAGACGTTCGTCTACGGCAACTACATTGGTACCGATGGCAACGTCGTCCTGGCCAATGGCACGACCGGACTTTTTCTGTTCAATTCGAGCAACAACGTCATTGGTGCTGCAACGGCTGGCCAGCGCAATGTAATTTCCGGGAACACCAGTCGCGGCATCCGAATACAGAACGGTAACAGCAACACGATCCGCAACAACTACATCGGCACCAATGCGGCCGGCACGGCCGCGCTCGCCAACTTGCGCGGCATCATGCTCGAGCAGGGGAGCTCCAACAACATCATCGGGGGCAGTAACGCAGGAGAAGGGAATCTCGTATCCGGAAACGCCACCTACGGAATTACGCTGACCAACAACGGCACGGGTGGCAACAGCGTACTTGGCAATACCGTGGGCACCAACGCATTGCGCACGGCGGCGTTGGCGAACGGCTTCGACGGCATCACGATCGAAAGCGGTGCCATTGGAAATACGATCGGCGGAACGGCGAGTGGTGCCGGCAATGTGGTCGCGGGCAACGCACAGAGCGGCATTCTCCATAGCACGGCCAACAGCAACACCATCCTTGGAAACTTCGTTGGGAACAATGGTGCTGGATCAAGCATTCCCAATGGTGGCGATGGCATTACGATCAGCGCAGGTTCCGTCACTTTGGGCAATGTCGCGGAAGTGCAGGCGAATGTCATCGGACCGAACACCGGTGACGGTATTCGCTTGAGCGGTGGGGCGCTCACGCTGGCAGGTTCACCCGTCGTCAACGACAGTATTCAACTCGATGTCGCAACGACACTCACACTGGGATCATCGACGCTGACCGTTTTCGGAAACTGGACGAACAACGGCGCGACAGTTTCACCCGGGACTTCGACCGTGGTGATGAACGGAAGCAGCCAACTGCTGAGCGGGGACAGTGCCTTTTACAATTTCACCAAGGCCGTCAGCTCCAATGACACACTGACCTTTGCCAACGGCTCGACGCAGGCGATCAGCGGGACGCTGACCTTGACCGGCACGGCCACGGGTACGTTGACGTTGCGCTCGGTGACACCGGGTACGCCTTGGAACATCACACTGAACCCCGGGGCATTGCACAGTGTGCAAGTCGTCGACGTGCAGGATTCCAATGCGGGCGGCGGCCTCGCCATCACGGCGTACGGATCGACCGACAGCGGTAACAACGTGAACTGGGTGTTTCCGGCGGCCGCGGTGGCAACGTCGCTGCTCGCCGAAGTCGCTCCCAACGTGGTGGGTTACGGTGCGGCGAATTCGCCATTGACGTTCGACCTGTTGCCGACATTGCTGTCCGGCGATGTCGGATTTGATCGCATCGATGTAACGCTCCCATCGGGATGGAGCAACGCCACCGCGACTGTTATAAGCGTCGGTGGAACCACCTGGCCCATCAGTTGCCCGACGCCCGGCGCGGGCACGTGGTGCGCGAACACGACCGGTACGACGTTGACCGTCACTCTGGGAAGTGCCATCACCACGACGACGGACGTGCGGATCGGCGTTGTCGCGAATGCACCCGCGGCCGCCGGCAACGGGGTTGCTGCGGTGAGCGTGATCAATTCCAGCATGATCTATCCGGCCGTGGTTGCGACGGCCGGTAACGCCGACGGCGACGCCACCGATGCCAATGCGCTCGACGTTCTGATTCAGGCTCGCGCATTGACATCTGCACTGGCAGAAATCAGTCCGGTCGAGGTCACCGCCGCGCGCAATGCCACCTACACGCTCGATGTTCGGCCGACGTTCGGTGCGAGTGACACCGGGGTTGACGCGATGAGCATCACGCTGCCCAGTGGCTACGCGAATGTCGTTGTCACCGCGGTCAGTGCGAACAGTGGTGCCCTGACGGCAAATTGCCCGTCGCCCGGCGCGGGACAATACTGCGCGGCGGTCGCGGCGCAAACCATGACTGTTCAATTCGGCGACCGGCACACCACCGATCAGATTCCGTTGCAGGTTGTATTCACCGCGGATGCCCCGGGGCAGGCGGGCGCCGCGACGCTGACGGTGGCGCTCGATGACAGCGCAACACTGAGCGCGATGCAAACGGCCAGCGCCGGTGATGCCGACGCCGACAGCGCCGACGCAAACACGCTGACCGTCAATGTCGTCAATGCCGTGCAGTCGGATCAGTCGGATGTCAATGTGACGCCGCAGATCGTTCTGGCGGACGGCGTCAGCTCGGCGACGATCACCATCACTTTGCGGGATGTCGATCGTGTGCCGATGCCGAACAAGACCGTCCTGCTGAGCACCGATCGCAACACCGTCAGCGGCGTGAGCCTGGCGGCGATCGTCGACACAATTACACAGCCCGCCGCAGTTACTGATTCAAACGGTGTTACCGGCGGATCCATCGTATCCACCGTGCCGGGCGCGGCCACGGTGACAGCCACAGAAACCGGCGACAACATCGCCGTCGCGCAACGGCCGGTGGTGTACTTCACCCAAGGGCGCGTGCTTGAGCTCGACAAGACCGCTTCAAAAGTCGAAGCCATGGTCGGCGACGTCGTGGCCTACGCCGTTGAATTGCGCAATACCGGCGCGCAGGATGTGGTTCAGATCCAGGTAATCGACCGCCTCCCGCCAAATTTCAAATACGTCGAAGGAAGCGCGCGGGTGAATGGAAACGCAATCAACGTCACCGGCGATACGCGCACGCGCGTGTTTGATGTTGGCAGCATCGCAGCGCTCGCCGACACCAACGGAAACGGTCGCGCCGATGCCGGCGAAGCAGGATATTCCAGGTTGACGTATCAGCTGGTGGTCGGGGCTGGCGCACAACCCGGCAACTACACCAATACCGCCGTGGCGCGCGATGTCTGCGATCTGTGCCTGATCTCCAACGAAGATGATGCAAGCGTTGCCGTCACGCTTGATCCGTTGCTCGATCTGGGCACCATCGTCGGAAAGGTCTTCGAAGACCACAACGGCGACGGTCGTCAGGACGAGGGCGAACCTGGAATTGCGGGTGCAACCGTGGCACTTGATGACGGCACGTACGCTGTGACCGACGCGCACGGACGCTACCACTTCCCCGCGGTACGTCCCGGACAGCGCGCGGTGAAGGTGAACTTGCAGGCCGTGTCTGACTACGCGCAAAACACATCGGATGCCGTGCAGGTCGTGGCACTGACGCCCGGTCTGTTGGCAAAGGCGAATTTCGGCGTCAAATTCGCTCCCGATACGATGCACATTGGGCAGCTGGCGGAATTTGGCGTGCAGATCGAAAGTGCCTCCACACCGGAACCGCTGCAGGTGCAGGGCGATGTCAACAATCTGGCCGTGCTGTTGAACGGACAACGTGTCGGCCTTCCGGAAGGCGATGCGACGATGAATATCAATCTGCTCGACGGCGTAACCATCGAGGGCGACCGTCTCGCACAACCTATTGAATTCGCCCTCGCCGCGCGTCAGCCACCGCAAGTGAAGCGCTGGACGCTGCTGATCACCGATCGCGACGGTGTACCGCTGCGTCGATTCACTGATGAGGGCGCACCGCCGCCGCAATTGGCCTGGGACGGCCGTGACGATAAGGGTGAATTGCTGCGCGGCGGCAAGGTGTACATGTATTGGCTCGAACTCGAGTATGAGAACGGCGCGACGGCCACTAGTGCACGGCGTAACTTCGGCGTGAACAAGCAGACAGCGGTGAATCTCAATCTCACCGGTGGCGCATTCGTGACCGGCTCCGCCGAGCTGACCGCTGACGCAAAGAAGATTCTGAAAGACGCTGCGCGCACGCTGCGCGAGTATCCCAACGAAACCATTTTTGTCGATGGTCATACCGATTCCACCGGCAGCACGGAAATCAACGAGAGGTTGTCCACCGATCGCGCGCAGGCGGCACGTGATTATCTGGTAAAGGTCGAAAACATTCCGTCAAAGCGGTTCGTCGTGCGGGGCTACGGGGCCAAGCGCCCGCTGGCAGATAACGATACGGAAGAAGGCCGTGAGCTGAATCGCCGCATCGAGATTCATGGCGAAGTCAGCACGGTGGATCGCGCCAGACTGCTCGACCAATACCGTGTTGCGCCCGACGTGCGCATCAATGGCCAGACCATGCCGATCGATGCAAACGGCCGCTTCAAGGCGAATCTCGACGACGCGCAGGTACTGCAGGTCGAAGCCGTGGACCGACAGGGTCGCTCGGCACGCGGTCGTCTTGCCATTCCACCGCTGGAAAAACTGGAGCCGACCGGACGCATGATCCTCCCGTACGGAACCAATACGACGCAACACCGTGTTCCGGAGCTCGGCGTTGTCGCCGATGAAATCGTCGCGTACCACATCGTGCAAGCCCACACCTCTCCCGGTAACCGCGTGACGTTCGACGGGCAGGAATCAATCGCGGATGCCAATGGCATGTTTCGCCTGAGGGTGCCGCTGCAGCGCGGCACGAACCTGTTCGGCATCATGGTGCGCACCACCGAGGATGCCGTCCGCATCGCGCAGTTGCGCGTGGATGTCGCAACGCATACGGAAGATGGTCGGCCGGTCGTTGCGGTCCAGCCGATACCCAACCTGACGGTCCAGCTGCCGCGTGAGCGCCAGCAATTGCGCTCTTCGGAAATTGCGATCAATGGTGTCACGGATGCCGGCAATCACGTCACCATCAATGGTGAAAAAGTCGACGTCCAGCCGGACGGTCGCTTCACCGCGCAAGTCAGGCTGCCCAAGGGTCGGAGCACGATTGTGGTCGTCGCCGAAGATCGTGATGGAAATTTGGGCCGCATCGAACGCGAAGTCGAAGTAACGGACGAGCAATTGTTCCTGATCGCAATCGCCGACGCGAAATTCGGCGAACTGCGCGGCAGCGGTCGGCTGGAGGCGGCCGGACTGGATCGGCAGCATGAGTACTATCAGGAAGGTCGCGTCGCGTACTACCTGAAGGGGCGCGTCGCCGGAAAGTATCTGGTGCGATCCGCCTATGACAGCGGCGAAACCGGCTTCGATCACATGTTCCGCAATCTGGATGAAGGGCAGGAGCAGCGCCTGCTCGCCAATCTCGATCCGGACAAGCTGTATCCGGTGTACGGCGACGACAGTACGCTGGTGCATGACGCACAATCGCTGGGCAAGTTTTATCTCGCAGTCGACAGCGATGAAATGTCGGCGTTGATTGGAAACTTCCCGCTCGATCTGTCCGACTCCGAACTCGCGGCGTATCGACGCACGTTCTACGGCGCGCGCATCGCATGGCAATCGCTTGCGCGCACCCCTTACGGGGCTCCGACCACCACGGCGCTGGTCTTCGGCGCGGAAGTGCGCGAAATCCATGTGCGCGACGAACTGCGTGCGACCGGCGGTGCGCTGTACTACCTGAGTCGTCGCGACATCATCGAGGGCAGCGAGCAGATCGCGGTCGTTGTGCGCGACAAGGATTCCGGGTTGCCGCTGACCCGCAGCGTGCAGGCGGTAAACACCGACTACACGATCAATTATGCCCAGGGTCGAATTCTGTTCTCACGACCGCTGTCGAGCGTTTCCGGTGATGGCGCGCTGATCGATCAAAATGTGCTGGGCGGAAATCCGGTTTACATCGAAGTGGACTATGAAGCCCGCGCCGATGCGTTTGAGAAGACGGCGCAGGGTGCGCGGGTTCGCCAGCAACTCGGCGACCATGTCGCCGTCGGCGCAACGGCCGTCAGCGACGAGTTGGCGGCAGGACGTTATGAACTCGGTGGCGTCGACGCGGAGCTGCGCCTTGCGCAACGGACACGGGTCATCGTCGAGGCGGCCGGCAGCAGCGGTGGCGCAACGCCGCTCAATCAGAGCACGGACGGCGGCTTGAATTACACGCCGACCACGCCGCAAGCAGGTCGCGAAGGGCAGGCATGGAAGGCCGCAGCCGATGTCGACGTGAATGAATTTGTTGCGCTGCCGGTCGACGTGCAGGCAGGCGCCTACGTCAAGAAAACCGAAGATGGCTTCCAATCGGCGGGGCACGATGCGAACAATGCGGGTACGCACACCGGGGTACATGTTGTGGCGGGCGCAAGTACCGCAGACAAGATCACGTTGCGTCATGAGCAGGCTGATTTGTCGCAAGCCGCTGAAACGGCCTCGCTGAGCATGGCGCAATGGCAGCACAGCATGGATCGCTGGCAGGTGACCACCGAAGTTCAGGCGCGCACGGGAGCCAACGCAGGATCCAGCGACGACGCCACCCTGGGCGCGGCGCAGATCAAGTATCGGCACAGCGATACGATCACGTCGCGCATCGAGCACCAGCACACGCTCGATGGCGCGCGCAACAATCAATCGACCGTGGGGGCCGAGCTGCGTGTGACGGAGCAGCTCGACGTCAATGGCAGTGTGACCAGCGCAACGGACGGAGACTCCGCGCAGGCGACCGCAAGCTGGCGTATCGGCAGTGGGCGCGCCTACGTTTCCGAACGTGCGCTCGACAGTCGCGCTGGCGCGTCAACCGTGACAGTTGTAGGCGGCGAGTCTGCCATGGGCCAGCGCAGTCGCGTTTACAGCGAATACCAGTGGGAGCGCCAGCCGGAAAGCGAACGTGGAGTATCCGTCGTGGGCACGCAGTCGCAGTGGGAGCTGGCACAAGGTTGGCTGCTTGATGGCTCGGCGGAGCATGGCGCCGTCGATGCGTCGTTGCATGACACTCAGCGCTACGCACTTTCGCTCGGGTTGAGTTACCGCAGCGCGCGCGGCTGGCGCGCGTTTACGCGCGAAGAGTACCGCAAGGAGTGGGGTACGACCGACACGCGCCAGTGGCTGACGGTCAATGGCGTCGAAGTCAAACTGAATCCGGACTACACGTTGCTCGGCAAGCTGCGCCGCAGCCGCACGGTGAATGACAACACCCAACGCACCACCGCGGGTTTTGACGAGCGCAGCATCGGGTTGGCGTACCGCCCGGTTGCATCCGATATTTTCAATGCGCTGACGCGTTACACCGTGCTCGACGAGCGTCCGCCGCAGGCGGGATCGGACGATGCGCCGGTCGATGAGCGCAGCGAAATCATTTCTGCTGAATGGTCGTGGGACTTCAGTCGTTGGGCCGAATGGGTCGATAAACAGGCGTTCAAGACCAAACGCTACTCCGCGATGGGCGTGCCCGATACGACAACGCACACCTGGCTGTCGATCCACCGCATCAACGTGCATCTGCACGCGTCCGTTGACGGCGGCGTGGAATTCCGCACTCTGACGCAGCGGGAAGCGGGCGACCGGCGCAGCGGCTGGTTGTTGGAGCTGGCATGGAAGATTGCGAAACATGTGCGCATCGGCGCGGGCTACAACTTTACGGACTTTTCGGACAATGAATTTTCCGATAACGACTATTCCGTACGCGGCCGCTTCGTGCGCGTTCAGGCGGTGTACTGAGATGAGTGCTCGTTGGCGAAAAAGCGGGAGGGCGGCGTGATCCCGGACATGCGAACGCTGGGGCGCGGTGCGCTCGAGATGGTGCTGGTTGCCGCGTTGGTACTCAGCGTGTTTGTACTGCTTCTCGAAGGAATGGACCTTGCCTTCCCGACGGGTACGACACTCAGCCAACTGATGCGGCGCGATGTGTTGCCCGGCACAACGGGGGCCGACGCCGTGGAGGCCCCGCATTTGCTGCTCAGTCGCGATGGGGCAACCGGCAATTCACTCGACGCCGCGGGAATCGTCGCGTTGCTGGCCGACCGTCGCAATACGGTCAAGAGCAAACGTGCCAGCGAGATCGCCTGGTCGCGCGCCGACATCGGAATGCAGTTGTTCAATCGCGATGCGGTTCAAACGTTCGGCGGTTCGAGCGCGCTGGTGCGTTTTGACGAGCAGAGTTTTATCGACATGAATGAGAACACCCTGGTCATCATTCGTCGCCTGGAGCGCGATCCGTTGCTTAGCGAACGCAATGCCGGATTTCTGATGCTGGCCGGGGAGCTGCGTGGGCGCCTGCTGGCCTCAGGAACGGAACGCGTGCGCATGAATCTGGCGACAGGCGGCGCCGAAACCGAGATTGAGTCGCTGCCGGCGCAACCCAGCACGGAATTCAAAGTGCGCGTCAACAAGGATCGCTCGTCGACAATCACGGTGCTGGACGGGCATGCGCGCGTCAAAGCCCGTGAGCGCAGTGTCGATTTGCACGAAAACCAGACCATCACGATTACACCCGACCAGGATCTTCCGGCGCCGAAGAATCTTCCACAAGCCATCTCGCTGACGGCCCCCGCAAACCGGGTGTCGATCCCGTACCGGGACCTGCCTCCCAAAATTACGTTTGTCTGGAACGCGTCGAGCACGGCGACCGGCTATCGCATACAAATAGCGCGCGATGCGGCGTTTCGCGACTTGATTGCCGAGGAAGTCACCACCGGCGCGCACTTTGCGCACGGCAGCCTGAAGGAAGGTCGCTACTACTGGCGTGTCAGTGCGCGCCGCAATTGGGAAGAAGGCGAATTCAGCGCCACGCGCGAGCTGTCGCTGGTGCGAGATGTCACGCCACCCGAACTGCGCGTTGAGTCGGTTCCATCAGATGTCACCGGTACGTCCTTGACTCTGCGCGGCCGAACCGATCCCGGAAGTACCGTGTTTGCCAACAGCGAGCCGCTTGGCGTGGCCGCCGACGGCAGCTTTAGCTACACCGCCAAATTGAAACCTGGTGTCAATGTCATTGTCATCGAGTCGTCGGACTCGGCCGGCAACGTGACGTACCACTCGAGCACCGTCAATTCCAGAAAGTGATGCAGCCATGAAAATGAGTCTGAAGATTCCCATTAGATACAAATTCCTGCTCACGCTGCTGCTTGTGACGACGTTCGCCGTCAGCGTCATAACGTTCACGATGGCCAATTTATTTCACAGCGACAAGGGCGGATACATCCATGATCTGACCTCGGTGAATGCCGTGCGTACCGCCGAAGAGGCGCGGGCGTTGATGAACGGTTACCGTGAGCGTTTGCGTGTGTTTGGTCGCATGATGCTCGAGCGCCGCCTGCCGCAGCAGGTCAAGGCGCAGACGTTGGAAGGCTTATTCGTGGAGTTTCCGGAACTGGTCTCCGTCACGCTTTATGCCGACGAGAAAGAAGAAGCGACTCTGTATGACGCAAAGGCAATTGCCGATGCCGGTCTGAGCGCAGATGATCTTGCCCGCCTGCGTGCTGCGCAGTCGTTGCCGTTTGCGTCGTTACGGGAGCAGGGCGTCTACGCCGCGAACGTGTCTTTGTCAGAACGCCTGCCGGTATTCCTGCTCGCGATCGCATACCAGGACAGCGCCGCCGAGCACCCCGTCGTTCTGGCATCACTGGTCCGTTCCGATGCACTCCTTAATATGGCGCGCCGCGCGTCAGCCTTTGAGACCTTCCTGCTGGACGGCGATAACCGCTTGCTCGCCCACGCCGATGCCAAGCGAGTCGCGGACCGCGCCACTGTGGACTGGATCCCAAACCTTGATCAGGCGCGCGAGCAACGCAGCTTCGGCACGACGTTCGAATACACGCATGCGAACAAGGAGTGGGTGGGTGGCATCGCACCGTTGAATTTTGCTGGCGTCGTCGCCGCAGTGCAGATCCCCAGCTCGGCTGCATTTCTGACCGCACGTGAGTTGTTGAACACCTTGTTCGGTGTCGCGCTCGGACTGTTGCTGCTGGCAGCCGCGGTCGGTTTGATTTCTGCGTACCGGATCAGCCGCCCGCTGGAAAAGCTGTCGCAGGCCACGCGCGTGGTGGCACAAGGTCAGTTCGACATCAATGTGCAAGTAAATTCCAGCGACGAAATCGGAACCCTGGCGCAGTCCTTCAATGACATGGCGGTGGGTCTGAAGGAGCGGGATGAGAAATTGCGTCAGGCAAATCTCGCCCTGGTGCAGTCCGAAAAGATGTCAGCGTTTGGCCAGCTCAGCGCCGGTATTGCACATGAAGTAAAGAATCCATTGACCGGTATTCTCGGATACGCGCAGTTGACCAAGCGCAAATTCAATACCGATGACCCGCTCTACAAAAATCTCGAGGTGATAGAAAAGGAAACGAAGCGTTGTCGCAGCATCATCGACAATCTGATGCGTTTCGCCCGGGCCGAACATGCCGAAAAGCGACCCACTAACGTTGTGCAGACCATCCGCGACGCGGTGGCCATCGTCGACCATCAATTGGGTATCAAGCAGGTTGCGATTGAACTGGATCTGCCGCCACAACTTCCGCAAGTCAATGCAAATGCCAATCAATTGCAACAAGTGGTCATGAACCTGATGATCAATGCCCAGCAGGCGCTGGAAGGGAAACCGGGACGCGTTCGCGTGGCGGCACGATTGGAAAATCCGGGGTGGCTGACGATCGAGGTCAGCGACGACGGGCCGGGGATTCCGCCGGAGATTCAAAGCCGGATCTTCGAGCCGTTCTTTTCGACCAAAGGGGTGGGGGAGGGCACGGGGCTGGGCCTGTCGGTCAGCTACGGCATCATCAAGGACCATTCCGGCGATATCACCGTCCGAAGCGTACCGGGGCAAGGGGCAACGTTCCTTATCACGATTCCGGCCATCGATATTGAGAAATCGCAGGCAAAAAACGCTTAAAGAAACGAATTGTAAGGAAAGATAAAACTGGTACTGGCATCGCTGTGGGGGCTAGAACCGGGTCACGTTGTGTCCCGTCCACAGTGGTTTCGATGGACAGTCACTGCGAGATCCTTCATGTATCTGGGTAAACGAGTCTTGGTGGTTGATGACGAAGAAAGCGTCCGCAACTTGCTTTCCGATGTGCTCCGAATCGAGCATCACGAAGTTACGACGGCGGCAAGCGCCGAAGAAGCGCTTGAGCTGCATCGCGCGGATCCGTTCCCGCTGGTCATTACCGACATACGCCTCGGCGGCATGACCGGCATCGTCCTGCTGCACGAGCTGCGCAAGCTGTCACCCGAAACACAGGTCATCATGATTACCAGCTATGCATCGCTGGAGACGGCGGTGCTGTCGATGCGTGCGGGCGCCTACGATTACCTGGTCAAGCCGTTTGAAGACGTGGATATCGTGACGCTGGTGGTCAAGCGTGCGATTGAAAAGATCCGGCTGATCGTCGAAAACCGGGTTCTGGTCGAGCAGCTGAAGCAGAGCAATTCTGACCTCGTGCAGATGAACCGGACATTGCAGGAACTCGCCTACCGCGACGGGTTGACCGGACTCTACAATCACCGCAATTTCCAGGAAACGCTGGCCGTCGAGATCGAGCGCGGCAAACGATACAAGAAAGAATTCTCGCTGATCTTCCTCGACGTGGACGATTTCAAGCAATACAACGACCGTTTCGGGCACATCAAAGGCGACTCATTGTTGCAGGCGTTGGCTTCGCTGATTACCAAGAACATTCGCGCAGCGGATTTCGCGGCACGCTACGGCGGGGAAGAGTTCGTGATCCTGTTGCCGGAAATCGGGCTGGAAGGCGCCGTGCATTATGCGGAAAAGATTCGCACGATCATCGAAGCGCATAATTTCGGTCCGGTCGAGGAAGCGGCGACGAACCACATTACCGTGAGTATGGGCATATCGGTGTTTCCTCTCGACGGCATCGACGCCACGCAACTGATTCACCGAGCGGACGAAGCGTTATACCGTGCGAAACGTACCGGCAAGAACCGGGTCTGTCACGAGCCGCCGCGCGACAAGGTCGCGAACGGACATGGCTAGAATTTCGCCACACGCGTTGACGGCGTTTTCGATTCTTTTCGTCGAGTAATCTGAATCCGGGCAATCTTTCGCCAGTTGCGCAGGCAACGCGATTGAGCGCGCGCGAAAAATTCATTTTTGGACTCCCCTGTTGAACCCCGGGTGGCTTCACGCCAAACTAACACCCCGAATCCGGCGCAGTCAGCGGAGGTTTCATGCAGGATGTCGCGTACGCCAGTCGAGTCGCCGACTCGGCCACCGA
Source organism: Proteobacteria bacterium UBA6921 (assembly GCA_002450895.1). GTDB lineage: Bacteria > Pseudomonadota > Gammaproteobacteria > SG8-11 > SG8-11 > UBA6921. The sequence continues at coordinate 5,551 of DKAR01000066.1, read as the reverse complement.
TGCGCTCAAGGTCGCACCACATTCGATCGAGGCTGAGCAGTCCGTTATCGGCGGACTGATGCTCGACAACGAAGCATTCGATCAGGTGGCAGATCTCGTGGTTGAGGACGATTTCTATCGTCACGATCATCGCGTGATCTATCGCGCCATCTCCGAACTGGCAACGCACCAGAAACCCTTCGACGTCGTCACGCTCTCCGAGTGGATGCAGGATGTCGGTGTGCTGGAAAAGGTCGGCGGCTTGGCGTATCTGGGTACGCTGGCCAAGAACACGCCGTCCGCCGCCAATATCAAGGCCTACGCACAGATCGTCCGCGAACGTTCCGTGCTGCGTCGACTGATCCAGGTGGGCGTGGAGATCAGCGATTCCGTCTATAACAAGGGTGCGCGTACCAGCGAAGAGTTGTTGGACGAAGCCGAACGGCACGTTTTTGAAATCGCGGACAAAAGTGCGCGGGGCCGGCGCGGATTTGCAGCGATGAAGGATCTGCTGGTGAAAGCCGTGGATCGCATCGATCAGTTGTTTCATCAGGACAATCCGATCACCGGCGTGCCGACCGGTTATGCGGATTTCGACGACAAGACATCCGGACTCCAGCGATCCGACCTCATCATCGTTGCCGGCCGCCCCTCCATGGGCAAGACCTCGTTTGCCATGAATCTGGTGGAACATGCCGCGATCAAGGGCAAGGTGCCGACGGCCGTGTTCAGCATGGAAATGCCGGGCGAACAGCTGGCGATGCGCATGATGTCGTCACTGGGTCGCATCGACCAGCATCGCGTACGTACCGGGAAATTGTCGGACGAGGACTGGCCGCGATTGACGTCGGCCGTCAGCCTGTTGGCCGAAGCGCCCATCTTTATCGACGATTCCGCGGCACTGACGCCCAACGAAGTGCGCGCGCGGGCGCGCCGCCTCAAGCGCGAACACGATCTCGGCCTCATCGTCATCGACTATTTGCAACTGATGCAGGTGCCCAGCAGCAAGGAGAACCGTGTCAACGAAATCAGCGAGATATCGCGTAGCCTTAAAGCTCTGGCCAAGGAGCTTAATGTGCCCGTGATTGCGCTGTCACAGCTGAATCGAAGTCTCGAACAACGTCCGAACAAGCGACCGGTGATGTCGGATCTGCGTGAATCGGGCGCCATTGAACAGGACGCCGACGTCATCGTGTTCATTTACCGCGACGAGGTCTACAACGAAGACAGTCCGGACAAAGGTACGGCAGAAATCATCATCGGCAAACAGCGTAACGGTCCGATCGGAACCGTGCGCCTGACCTTCCTCGGGCAGTACACTCGTTTTGAGAATTTCATTTCCAGCGGGTACGGCGGAGGGGACTACGAGTGACGCGTGCCGCGTGGGCTGAAATCAGCACCACGGCGTTGCGACACAATCTTCAACGCGTGCGCAAGGCCGCGCCGCATTCGCGCATCGTGTCGATCATCAAGGCGAACGGCTACGGCCATGGCAGCGTTCGAGTCGCGCGTGCGCTGGCAGATTCCGACGCCTTTGGTGTGGCCTCGATCGACGAGGCGCTTGAGTTACGCGCAGCCGGAATCAAACCGCCGGTGTTGCTGCTGGAAGGCATCTTCGAGGCAAATGAAGTCACCATTGCCCAGCGCGAAAATTTCCTGATCACGGTCCATCACGACGCGCAGATCGAAATGCTCGAATCTTCGGGCCTGAAACGTCCGAACGCCGCGCATGTCTGGGTCAAGCTGGACACCGGCATGCATCGCCTGGGCTATCCACCCGGCAAATTTTCTTCGGCCGTGCGACGGCTGCAATCCTGCGATGCCGTCGCACCGGATTTTGTCGTTTCGTCGCACCTCGCGCGGGCGGATGATCGCGGCAGCGATGCAACGCAAAATCAAATCGCCCTTTTTGAGCAAACTGTTTCCGGCCTTAACCGGCCCAGAAGTCTGGCCAACTCTGCTGGCGTTTTGGCCTGGCCGGCAACGCACTTCGAATGGGTGCGGCCAGGAATCATGTTGTACGGCATTTCCCCGTTCGTTGATTCCGTCGGGACGGACGAGGGACTGCAACCGGTTATGACCGTCAAATCCAAATTGATTGCGGTCAATCATGTTTCTCGTGGCGATAGCGTTGGTTATGGCGCCACGTGGCAATGCCCGGAAGACATGCCGGTTGGTGTCGTGGCGTTTGGCTACGGTGATGGCTATCCACGCCATGCGCCGAGTGGCACACCCGTGCTCGTCAACGGAATCCGGGTGCCGATGATTGGCCGCGTTTCGATGGACATGATCACGGTCGATCTGCGCACGCAACCCGGCGCGCGAGTGGGTGACTTCGTGACCCTTTGGGGGGATGGGTTGCCCGTGGAAGAGGTGGCCCGTGCCGCGCAGACCATCGGATACGAACTGGTGTGCAACATCAAGCCGCGCGTGCGCATTGTCGAAACCTGAAAATCCGGCTTGAGGTGCGTTGCATCAAGGCATTCCCGTGAAGTTTTCGGGCAACCTGCTAGTCTCTGGTAGAACCCTTGGAAAAATGAGTGAACTGATCATGAAATGGATGAACTCGATCGCGATTGCGGCGCTGTTTACTGCATCGTCTGCGTTGTCCGCGGCGCCGGCTGATCCGGTTGCATTGAACCGCGTCATGACAAAAATCGGCGCCACAATGGTTGATACGTTCCCCCTGATTGTTGCACAGCGGGATCTCAAGCCGTCCGAGGCCAAGCTTCTCGCCGACAACCTGAATCAGTTGACCGCGCTGTTCACCGAGGCCGGGCCATTGATCAAGCAGCGATCGGAAACCTACGTGGTTTCCTACAACTTCATTCTGGATTACCTGAAAGAGACACAGCGCGCGATTCACGGCAAGAATCTGGAATATGCCCGCAGCCGCCTCTATGGACTCGGCTCCATCTGCGCGTCGTGCCACACGCAGGATACTCAATTGCGCACGCTGTTTACCGGAGCGGGGCGCGACCGGTTTTCAGACGATGCGTCGTTCGCAGAGTTCAATTTTCTCACGCGCAATTACGACGAGGCGGAAAAATACTTTGGCCTGGATTTGCGCACTCCGGGTAACAAGACCGAATACGAGATCATTCGCCCGCTGCAACGCCTGGTCGTGATCTATGCCCAGATTCGCAATGAGCCCGGAGCCGGAGCGGATGCGCTGCAGAAATATCTCGACTTGACGCAACATACGGAAGCAACGCGAACGGAACTCAAGGGATGGATTACCGGGATGCGCGCGTTGGACGCGACCGGCGCGGGGAAGACAGCGGCGGCCACGATTCGCGAAGTTGAGTCGATGGTAAACGAAATTCTCGGGCCTCTGGATCAGCCGCTGAATGTCATCCGTGTGCCGCCGGATCAGGAAGTGCGACGTATCTGGCTCAGTGGCCAGTTGTATCACTACCTCAATCGCAAACCGCCGGCGGAAGAGATTCCGAAGATCCTGTACTGGCTGGCGGTGAACGACCGCGTTGTTGGTTACAACTATTTCTTCTCGCTTGCGGATTTGTACCTGAGGGAATGCGTTTACAACTATCCGAGCCATCCCTATGCGGCACGCTGCCTTGCGGAGTTTCAGGAGTACATCAATTTTGCTTACTCAGGTTCTGGAGGAACGTTTATTCCGCCGGAGATGGCGCAAGAGCTGAGAAAAATGAAAAGCATCGTCAGCAATGCGAAAAGCAAAGCCGCCAAGCCGGGGGGCTGAATTCGTCAAACTACGAGATCAGGCGGCGGCGCTTGATAACTTCTCGGATGTCGCCGGAATCGATACCGTGAAGGTAGACCCCGCGCCCTCCGTACTGTTGACTTGAATGTCCCCGCCCATCATGCGACACAGCTTCTTGCTGATGGCGAGTCCCAATCCTGTACCGCCGAAACGGCGCGCGATACCTGCGTCGGCCTGAGAGAAAGCCTGGAACAGTTTGCTGATCTGTTCCTTGTTCATTCCGATGCCGGAATCGCGTACCGCGAAAGTGACCATCGGAAGGCGACCGGAAAGTTGTCTGGATATCGTCAGCGTCACTTCGCCGTCGCGCGTAAATTTGTGGGCGTTGCCAAGCAGGTTAAACAGTACTTGTTTGAGCCGTGTCGCGTCCGCTTCCACATTGGAAACGCCGGGTTCGATGGTCAGCGTAAAACGGTTATTGTTTGTGTGTAACGTCGGCTCGAAGTTGGCAACGATTTCCTGGGTGAGGTCATGAACGCTGACAGATTCCATGTGCAACTCCATGCGTCCCGCTTCAATCTTGGAAAGATCGAGAATATCGTTAATCAGTGTCAGCAAGTGTCGTCCGGAAGCATTGACCTTTTTCAAGTCGCTGAATTTGTCATTGAGTCCATGGTCCTCGGCCAATTCGCTCAGAAGTTCGCTATATCCGATAATTGCGTTGAGCGGAGTTCTTAGCTCATGGCTCATGCTCGCAAGAAATGCACTCTTAGTTTTGCTCGCTTCTTCCGCGGTGACTTTTGCGCGCTGTAATTCAGCTTCTTCATGTTGACGCTCAAGCGCAACACTGACCCAGTTTCCGATCAGACTGACAAGGTCCTTGTCGGTGCTGCTGAACGGTCGCTCCCGGGCGTGCATGCTGGCGAAGCTGAGTGTTCCGAATCGTTCGCCGTTGACCACGATTTGTACGCCGAGGTACGCCTGAACTCCTGCTATAAAGCAGGATGACTTTCTTGACGTCGTGAATTGATTGAGATCGTTAACGCCCAATGGCTCTGTTTGCGCGATGGTTAGATTGCACATGGTTTGGTCAAGTGCGCGCGCTTCTCCGGCTCGGACCGGAATGCCTATCGGAGCGTAAACGTGCAAAAATTCATTGATGTTTTTCTTTACGTCGATTTTGCTTACGCGCCCGATTTCCATTTCGAACAGACGACATCCCAAACGCAGAACCTCGTCGATCTGCTTGTCCAGGCTGAGCGCGGACATTGCAGTGACCTCATAGAGCGCGCGAATTCGTTCGCCCTGTTGTACCAGCGCTACTTCGGTTCTCCCATAACGCTTATTGAACATCAGTGCGAGAATGCCGAGAACAAACGCAAGTGTTCCGAGCCCGCCCAATAACCAATAAGTGCGTTTCGCATTTTCTCCTGCAACGGTCATCTCGCGTTCGATCGCGGAACGTTGTGCTTCGATAGTTCCGTTGAGCGCATCAATGAATTTTTCTTGGGTTGGAATGACGCTATTCAGAAGGATTTGATACGCTTCATCGCGCCGGTCATCCATGATCAGTTCAAGAACCCGATGTTGTGCGCGCCCGCCCTGATCCATGATATTTCGCGCACGCTGCCATGCGGCATGTTCCTCTTCTGTCATCTCATGGGATAACACGATATCCCGCGCGTGCAGAAACTTTGTCCCCAGTTCGCGGACTCTCATGAACGCGTCATCGCGCTCGAACGGGTCGTCCATCGCAATCATGCGCTGCATCGTGAGCACACGCTGGTACGTAGCTTCGCGCATTTGGGAAATCAGGGTGGTATCGACATGCTCGTCGGCAATGTTTACTAGTCGCGAACTGTTTTCGGAGACACTGTTAAACCAGACACC
>DKAR01000118.1 GCA_002450895.1 Proteobacteria bacterium UBA6921 | reverse complement strand
TGGGGTGCCAGGATTCGAACCTGGGTATGCTGGAATCAAAATCCAGTGCCTTACCGCTTGGCGACACCCCAAATGTTCTCAAATTCGCGACTTTTCGGGCTCACGCCTGCGGCAGCGTATTTTATACGATCCGCGCGGCCTCGGCGCGCGCGACAAGCGGCGAGGTATTCATTCCACGCGCGACAAAACCGCGCCAGCGCGATGGAATCTGCGCCACCATTGCCTCTGCGCTGGGTGCGTCGGGCATCCGGGTGAAGACACACGCACCGGTTCCCGTCATTCGCGTGGGGCCAAACGCGGCCGCCCAATCCAACGCCTTCGCGACCTCCGGATAGCGCTCCCGCACAACCACTTCGCAGACATTGGTCCCTTGGCCCGCGAAGAAATCGCGTATTCTGAGGGTGGGGCAGTGACGTGTCAATTCAGGCAGACCAAAAATTTCTGCCGTAGAGACGTGTACTTGGGGGTGGATCACGACGTACCAGGTCTCCGGCGGGTCAATCGGTGTGATCTGCTCGCCAACCCCCTCAGCCCAGGCGGCATGCCCACGGACAAAGACGGGTACGTCGGCCCCCAGTCTTATTCCTATGGCGGCCAGCGCATCGACGTCGAGTCCAGTCTTCCAGAGGATATTCAAGGCAACGAGGGTTGTTGCCGCGTCCGAGCTCCCACCACCGAGGCCACCCCCCATCGGAACGCGCTTGAGACAGTCGATACGCGCGCCCATCTGGCTACCTGTAGCGGTTTGAAGCGCGCGGGCGGCGCGAACGGTCAGATCGCGGTCCGGATCGACCCCATCAAGGGGATTGAGGCGGTCAATTTTTCCGTCGGAGGTAACTTCGAATCGGAGTTCGTCACTGAAATCAATGAACTGAAATGCCGTTTGCAGCAGATGGTAACCATCCGGACGGCGTCCGACGATGTGGAGAAATAGATTGAGCTTGGCGGGCGCCGGCCACGACGGGGTGCTTAATTGAGCGTCCATTGATCAATTACGAGCCGAATTCCGATCTTGTTATTGGAAGCGAATATCTTACGCGGTAGTTCGACACCAGAGTTCGTCGCCGCATAATTTTTGTAGTCGACCGTCCAACCAAGTTGTGACAAGCGAATCACCTTGCCGTTGGCATCCAGATCATAGGTGGATTCGGTTTCGGGGTCCGGTTTTCCTACGGCCCAAAACTCCAGCGAGCGAATAGGGAGCGAGACCCCGGTTTTTTCCCGCAGCAAGTTATCCGCGCTGGAGCCGATTAACGGCGGATCATCGCCGCTCGTGATGCGAACACCTGCGGGGGATCCCAGAATCGAAACCGCGCCGGCGCCAAACGGCCCTTGCAAGGAAATTTCGAAAACCTGGTCGTACTGAGCCCAGGTGACGGAAGCGTTCCATCCGTCATCAGCCACACGCACCGCGATTCGTCCGTCGTACTTCCAGGTGGTGATTCGATTTAGCAGTTCAGTACGCTCGAGCCACTTTTGTTGTGACTCGGGCGTGTTTTCAGTAGTCGGTGGGGGAAGTGTCGCGCAGGAAACCAGAAGCAGCGCGCCCAGGAGCGGCGCGAGGCTACGCGTCACAAACCGAAACGCCGCATTGTCTTGAGGAGCTGCGGGTTATCGGGGAAGCTCTTACGCGCTTCGTTGAAGACCGCAATCGCCTCATCTTTCTTGCCGGCGCTCCAGAGAACCTCACCCAAGTGAGCGGCGATTTCGGAGTCGTGCGAAATTTCGAGCGCTTTTTGCAGGTATTGAATCGCTTCGATGTGGTTGCCCATGCGGTACTGGACCCAACCCATGCTGTCGATGATCGCCGCGTCTTTGGGTTCCAGCGTCAGCGCGCGCTGGATGAAGGTGAGGGCTTCATGAAAACGTTCTGTGCGATCGGCCAACGTATAGCCAAGTGCATTCAGTGCCTGAACGTTGTCGGGTTCTGTTTTCAGGATGCTGCGGAGGTCTTGTTCCGTGATGTCGAGGCGATCCAGTTTTTCCGCGGCCAGTGCGCGTGCGTAAAGCAGATTGCTGTTTTCCGGCATATCCTTGAGCGCGCGATCGTAAATTTCAAACGCTCTCGCGCTATTTCCAGCTTCAAGCTGAATATCGCCCTCGACCATGAAGACCTGCATTTGCTCCTGAGCCGTTGCTGTTCGCACGGTGTGAAGCAGGCTGAGCGCGTCGTCGACCAAGCCCTGTCGGGCCATGATCGTTGCTTTGCGCATACGCGCGTTCAAATAGAATTCGCCGGGACCCACCTGGTCGTACCAGTCGAGCGCCTCATCAAGCCGGTTGCTCTTTTCGGCGATCTGACCAAGGTAGTACGACGTTTCCGAGGTTCGTTCCTGCAGCTTTAGCAGGTGGAGCAGCAATTTTTCTGCTTGTTCAAAATGATTGGTCTGCATTGAAAGCAATGCGGCCGCATAGACTACATCGCCATTTTCCGGCTCTTGCTCTGCAAGTTTCGAATACTGCTCGTGCGCTTCGTTGAACATCTTCAGGTCGAGCAGCAATCGCGCATACGACATGCGCACGGTGAAGTTATCGGCGAAGCTTCCCTTGAGAGCGTCGGTATAGAGTGCGAGCGCTTCGTCGAACTTGTTCGACATCTGCAGAACGTGAGCTCTCAAAACCAGGGCGTCCGGCCAATCAGGTTTCAGTTTCAATGCGGCGTCGATTTCCGTCAGCGCGAGGGGCAGGCGTCCAAACCGGGTTGCGAGCTGCGCGAACGCGATCTGTACATAGGCATTGTCCGGATATCGCTTGGCAAGCCGGTCCATTACTTCGATGGCGGCATCCTGATTTTTTTCGCGGGAGAGCTGGCTGGCCAGTCGCGAAAAAATCTGTTTGTCGCCTTCGATCAGCAAAATAATGACTTCCATTTCATGCACGGCAGCGTCGATCTTTCCGGAACGCAGCAGGGCATTCGAATAAATCTGCCGGGCATCCAGGCTTTGCGGCGCGACCGCGATCCACAGCTGCGCCATCTCAGTGCCGACCTTTGCATCGTTTGCGAAATCTGCGACGCGCGCGGCTCGCTCAATTATTTCGACGTTTCGAGATTTCCGCGCGGCCTCTGAAAAATGCGGCACCGCCGCTTCAGCCTGACCGTTCTGCAACGCCAGCTCACCCGCCATGACGTGGTACATGACGTCCGGGTCGGTAATCCCTTCAGGTGCTGTGGTGGTCGCCTCGTCCTGGGCGCGCACCGATTGGCCTTCGTCGTTTTGGGCCGACGGGGACTCCTGCTTCTGGGGTGCAACACTGGCGCAACCGAAAAATCCGGATGCTACGAGGGCTAACAGGATCGTCCGCTGGAAATTCATTACTCTTCTTCCGTCACATATTTTAGGTGTAAGGTTAACGTCCTTGGGAGTGGGCGCCTTTAAAGCTTACGTCACAGACCGCCGGGAAGGAACCGGTTTGACGCCGGATTCATGGCCGGGCAAGGGCCGTACCTCCATGTAGACCAATAAGTTGTGAAATGTTTCAAACTTTCGTTTGGTGGGAGGCATTGGCGTCGTGCCGGGGTTCACAGCACGGCTCCAGGTAACGATATAATGCATAGGTGTATGAGCAAAATGCTTTTTGGAACTGTGGGCCCCTGAGCTAACGCTATGGCAATTCTTGCGCTCGGCATCAATCACAAGACCGCCCCAGTCGAAATCCGGGAGCGAGTGTCATTCGCTCCGGATCGTATGACCCAGGCCCTGCACGAACTGGTTTCGTGCCCGCACGTCAATGAAGCGGCAATCCTTTCGACGTGTAATCGCACCGAATTGTATTGCGGTCTCGATGAAGTCGATGACCAGGTCGTTCTTGCGTGGCTGCGTGAATACCACGCCCTGGGCGGTCAGGATCTCATTCCTTACATTTACAAGCATCCGGACCACCATGCCGTCCGCCACATGCTGCGCGTCGCAAGTGGGCTCGATTCGCTCGTTCTGGGCGAGCCGCAGATCTTGGGGCAGATGAAACAGGCCTTCACGGCGGCCAATGATGCCGGCACCGTGGGTAAAACGTTGGGGCGATTGTTTCAGCACACCTTTGCGGTTGCGAAACAAATTCGCACCGACACCGCGATTGGGTCCAGTCCCGTATCTGTTGCTTTCGCGGCGGTCAGTCTGGCCAAGCAGATCTTTACCAATTTCGAACAGCATACGGCGTTATTGATCGGCGCCGGCGAAACCATCGAGTTGACCGCGCGACATCTGAAGGAAAGCGGCATTGGACGAATGATCATTGCCAATCGCACCGTCGAACGTGCGCAACAGGTGGCGAGTGAGTTCAACGCGTATGCAATTTCGCTGACGGATATTCCTTCTCACTTGGCAGAGGCCGATGTCGTGATCTCGTCAACAGCCAGTCCGCTTCCCATTCTGGGCAAGGGTGCGGTCGAGACGGCGATCAAGTCACGCAAGCATCGCCCCATGCTCATGGTTGATATTGCGGTCCCGCGTGACATCGAGCCGGAAGTTGCCGAAATCGAGGACGTCTACCTGTATACGGTGGATGACCTGCAGGAAATCATTCAGGAAGGTCTCAAGTCGCGTCAGGAAGCTGCAAAACAAGCGGAAGAAATCATCGACGTTCAGGTGACTCATTTCATGGGCTGGCTGAAGTCGCTCGACGCGGTTTCAACGATTCGCGCATTCCGTGAAACAGCGGACTCCCATCGCAAGGCGGAGCTGGAAAAAGCAATCAAGTTACTGAGCACCGGCGCAGATCCCGCGAAGGTAATGGAACAACTTGCACATAACCTGACGAATAAACTGACCCACAATCCAAGCGCCCAGTTACGCCAGGCGGGTTATGACGGTCGTCTCGAGATCATTGACGCCGCGCGTGAGTTGTTTAATCTCAAGCTCCCTGACGCCTAGCTTCCAAAACCTGTGAAACCCAGCATTCGTAGCAAGCTCGAGAATCTTTCCGAGCGCCTCGAAGAGATTAATGCGTTGCTTGCGCATCCGCAGGTGATTGCGGACCAGACGCGTTTTCGTGCTCTGTCGAAGGAGTATGCCGAAATAACGCCCGTGGTGAATTGCTTCACAAGTTACTTGCGTCAGATCGAGGAAGTCTCCGCGACGCAGGCCATGCTCAAGGACGAAGACATGGACCTTCGTGAAATGGCGAAGGAAGAGCTGGAGCGGGGAGAGCAGCGGCAGGCAGAACTCGAGAAAGAATTGCAAAGGCTGCTGCTTCCCACCGATCCGAACGACAGTCGCAACATCTTTCTCGAAGTGCGCGCCGGCACCGGCGGCGATGAAGCGGCCATTTTTGCCGGCGATCTCTTTCGCATGTACGCGCGGTATGCGGAAAAGCGCGGTTGGAAGATCGAGATTCTGAGCGAGAATCCCGGCGAGCATGGCGGCTACCGTGAAATCATCGCCAAAGTCATTGGGCAGGGCGTTTATTCCCGTCTGAAGTTTGAATCCGGTGTTCACCGGGTGCAGCGTGTGCCGGAGACCGAGGCGCAGGGGCGTGTGCACACGTCAGCCTGTACCGTGGCGATCCTCCCGGAGCCGGATGAAGTGGATCAAGTCGATATCAATCCGGCGGAATTGCGAATCGATACCTATCGCGCATCGGGTGCCGGCGGTCAGCACGTGAACAAGACGGATTCGGCGATTCGTGTAACGCACCTGCCCACCGGTATTGTCGTGGAGTGCCAGGACGAACGATCGCAACACAAGAACCGCTCGCGCGCGTTGTCTTTGCTTCAGGCCAAGTTGCTCGCCGCTGAACAGGAAAAACAGCGGTCGGAAATTGCGCAAACGCGAAAGTTACAGGTTGGTAGTGGCGATCGTTCGGAGCGCATTCGTACCTACAACTTTCCCGACGGACGAGTCACTGATCACCGGATCAAGCTCACACTATATAAGATCGCAGCAATCGTAGATGGCGATCTCGATTCAGTCATCGATCCCCTCATCAATGAACATCAGGCCGGGCAGTTGGCGGCTATGAGCGAAAGTGCCTAGTACCGTTCAGCACGCGCTTCGCGACGGAAGCATCCGACTCTCTGAAGCAAAAATCGCGGCGGCACCACTTGAGGCCGAGGTGCTGCTCGCGCACGTGATGAAATGTGATCGCGTGTCTTTCCGGGCGCGCCCGGAAGCAGAATTGAAAGACGACGCTCTGGCGCGTTATTTCGAGCTCGTCCGTCAACGCGAAAGCGGTGTGCCGATTGCCTACCTGGTTGGGGAGCGTGAATTCTGGTCGATGACGTTCGCAGTCACTCCGGCAACGCTGATTCCGCGCGCTGAAACAGAGCGGCTTGTCGAATTGGCGCTGGAATGCCTTCCCGCCGACGCCGCCTGTCGCGTGGCCGACTTGGGAACGGGCAGCGGTGCGATCGCGATCGCCCTCGCGCGCGAACGACCCAAGTGCCAATTTGTAGCCACGGATATTTCTGACGACGCGCTCATCGTTGCGAGCCAGAACGCGGCTCGCCACGCGGCAGGAAATATCGATTTTCGTCGCGGTGCCTGGTTTGAGGCTGTAGCGAATGAAAGATTTGATCTCGTTGTATCGAACCCGCCGTACATCGCCTCCGCTGACCCGCATTTGTCGCAAGGTGACTTGCGTTTCGAACCGTCGCTAGCGTTGTCATGTGGTGACGATTCATTGCGCGATTTGCGCCAGATCATTGCCACCGCGCCCGGGTTCCTGAAGCCAAATGCGTTCCTGATTGTTGAGCACGGCTTCGATCAAAGCGAATCGGTACAGGGTATTTTTTATGACTCCCGGTTCCGGGACATTGAGGCTTTCAATGACTACGCTGGAGTGCCACGCGTGGTACGCGGCCGAAATGGTTAGTCTCCATTCGGTGTCTTATTCGTCGCTTCCGAATCGCGCAGGAACTTTCCCGGGATCGGAATGAGTCCGGGTACGCAGCGCACGTAGTCGCCATACGCTTTCCCAAACTGGCCGATCAATTTCCGATCTTCGAGGCGGCTGCCAATAATCAGATAAGCCGTCATTGCCGAGGCGCTGACCAGCCATGCTTCATTGAAGTCGCGAGTCCAGATGATCAGCAGTAAAAAGAAGTACCAGGGATGCCGCACAATCCGGTGCATCGGAGACAATGTAAATCCAGCCGAACCGGTCTCCGGTCGAAATCCGAGAAACGCGTTCATGTCGTAGTAGCGTGTTGTCCAGAGGAACCCGGCCGCAGCGGCGGCGGCAATGCCGTTCGCGATCCATGCACTGATACCGTCCCATGCCCAGAGCACAGCCCCGCCATCGCGGTGCAAGAGGATCAGGATGGGGATCAATGCCAGCGTCGACGCGATGTTGTACACAAGCCGGTATCGATTCGCGATCCAAGGCGCATGCCGGCTCACCATCGACTTGGCCGGGTTCGTCGCGAACAACGAGTGCAGCACAAAATAGAGACTCCATCCGACGGCGAGTTGTACGAGTGGGTCGCTCATTCTCCGGTGGAGCTAGTTCGGCTTTCGGATGCGAATGACCGCGTACCCCAGTTCCCGATAATTGTTGATCTGGGCGGGTCCGGCAGGAGCGACGTCGACGTAGGCGGGAAAATCTTCCGGATGCTTTTCATACCACGATGCGTGCGTGCCGCAGACATGGACCGGAATGTCTCCCGATTCTGACAGCGACTTGACCTGGCGGTGAACCTCAGAAAATTTTTCAGAGTTCGCCGACAGAAGCGCAAACTCTTCCTTGCCGTGTGTTACGACCGCCATTTTTATTTCAGGGAACGCGGTACGCAGCCGTTCTGCATGCTTCTTGATTTCGGGCAGTGCCCACTCGAGCGCATCAAGCTGGCTTTGCGCAACTTCAAAGACGACGCCAACCGGGGGTGGTGGACGCGTCAGCAGTTCATCGATCGAAGTGCGGTCGTCGGCCATTGCAGAAAGGGTAAGGAACGCCAGGGCAAAAAAAGTCCAACAACTTGCAGTGAGTACCTTATTCGATCTGTTTCTATTCATGGCCGGGTCCCAATGGCACGAATCAATTCGTTGCAATTAGACAATGAACAATTCCGCAAAGTGGCAAATTTCCGGAAAACGGTCCTCGTTGAAAAACATCGGTTGCTACGATAAATTCGTTGCCGTAGTGTATCGCACGTTGAGGAGACGGCTATGTCCGCGCAGCAAAGACACGAAAGACGCGCTGAATCGCATAAACAGATTGAGACATTGGTCTCTTCGCGCACCGATACCCTGGCGCTCTATAGCAAACTCGCGGCGAGCAAGCCATTTGCACCTAATAAATCAACGCAGAAGCTTTTGCAGGAGTTCTGCGAATCTTTGATCGACTACACGGCCAGCGCACATTTTCAGCTTTATCGGTACATCGATGAGCGCAAAGAGCGCCGCAAGCCGATTATCGATGTCGCCGCAGAGGTCTATCCCGGAATTGCAGACAGTACCCAGAAGATTCTTGATTTTAACGACAAGTACGATTGCGAAGATCATTGCGACGATTTGAAGGAGTTGGAGGGTGATTTGTCCCAGCTTGGCGTCATCCTGGCGGATCGTCTCGAGCTTGAAGACCGGATCATCAACATTCTTACGACACCCCGAGCCAGCTGAATTCGATCATTTTCCAAGTCGTTCGCCATTGCGTTGCGAACGCGCCGAGCACCTGACCCGACCGGATTCAGACGCGTCGTTCGAAGTACAGGATTACGCTTCGGCTGATTCCTGTTCCCGCGCTTAAGCCCACATAACCGCCCTGTTCGACATTGAACTCAACCGTCAGCTGTCCGCCAACGGTTTCATCCCACTTGGCATCGCGGCGCGTCGGGGTTGATGCAGAAATTCGCTGTATTCCGGTCAATGTTCCGACATCCGCTGCGCCGGACAGCGTGATCCAGGGTGTAATGTTCCCGCTTAACTGAATCCCTGCGCTGACGGAGTGCAGTTTCGTGTCGTCTTCCTTCTCATCGCTGTCGTAGATTTGCTCGAATAGGTAGGCGCCGCGCGCGGTGGCGCGCCATTCCGGTCCGCCGATCAGGCGCTGATTTGCGTCCAGCCGAATGAAATAGCCGCTTCCGTCTGTACCCTCATTGGTGGGGTAGTGCGGTTCAGTGAAAAATACTTGTCCGAGCGTGATGCCGAGGTGCGTGCTGGATGGATAAGTCTCTTCGAGGCGAATACCGACCCGTTCCCGAATGACTGACACGGATGCAGATTCAATTTCGAGCCGGCTCGAATCACGTTCGAGCATGAGAGCGTAGGCGGCGATATCGCCTGCATGCGCTGAAGAACAGCCTAACCCACATGCCAGCGTAAGTGCGCAAACCGAAAAAAATCCGCTTGCCTTCATAGGGCGTTTATCTTGCCACCATGGAAGCACACTGGCTATTTGCGATTGACCGATGTGGTTTCCCAGATTCGTGACGCGTATTCCGCAATGGTGCGATCACTCGAAAACTTGCCCATGAGTGCCACGTTCAGAATGGCTTTGCGCGTCCACTCCACACGGTTGCGGTAGAGTTCATCGACCTGCTGCTGGCACGCCACGTAGGAGGCGTAATCGGCGAGAAGAAAGAACCGGTCACCTTGCGCGGTCAACGCGTCGAAAATCGGCCGATACCGATCCGTATCGCCGGGTGAGAAATAGCCGCCGGCAATCATGTCCAGCACCTGTTTCAGTTCCGGATTCCCGTCGTAGTAGATCCAGGGGTTGTAGCCGCTTGCGGCCAGGTCGCGCACTTCCGACGCCGTCATACCGAAGATGAAAATATTCTCGGCTCCAACTTCTTCCCGGATTTCGACATTCGCGCCATCCAATGTTCCGATGGTCAGCGCGCCGTTGAGGGCCAGTTTCATGTTCCCGGTTCCGGAAGCTTCGGTGCCTGCAGTTGAAATCTGCTCGGAAAGATCGGCGGCCGGAATGATATCGCCGGCCGTAGAGACATCGTAGTTCGGAATGAAGACGACTTTGAGTCGATCGCCGACCACCGGGTCATTGTTGATGATATCCGCGACGTCATGGATCAGCTTGATGATGAGCTTCGCAAGGTAGTAACCGGGCGCGGCCTTGCCGCCGA
>DKAR01000078.1 GCA_002450895.1 Proteobacteria bacterium UBA6921 | reverse complement strand
GAATATGCCCGGCATGCAGGGTATCGATCTGCTCAAGGCAATTCGCGCCGATGATGCGCTTAAAACACTCCCCGTTCTGATGGTGACCGCCGAACAGAAACGCGAACAGATTGTTGCCGCGGCGGAAGCCGGAGTGAACGGTTACATCGTAAAACCATTTACCGCCGCCACGTTGAAGGAAAAGATCGACAAGATCTTTGCCCGCATCGACGGCGCGCATTAATTCCGGGGTCCGGGACGATGGCGGTTGAAACCGTAATCAACGATCAAGTCACGTCGACAGCGGAACGGTTGTTGACGGAGATTCGTTCCGGCAATGAGGAACAGGCCGTCAGGACGCTCGACGAGCTGGTGAGAGCGCGCGAACTGAGCCTGTTTCAGGAACTGGGCAAGCTGACGCGTGAATTTCACGAAGCGCTGAACAGCTTTCGGCTCGACTCACGGCTGGCCCAGATGACCGAAACGGAATTTCCCGACGCCCGCGAACGCCTCAATCATGTCATCACCATGACGCAGAACGCGGCGGACAAGACGCTCACCGCTGTCGAGGAATCGCTTCCGGTGTGCGAAGGCCTGAATGCCGAGGCGCAGTCGCTGCAGGACCAGTGGAAAAAATTCCAGAATCGCGAGCTTAACGCACAGCAGTTTCGTGATCTCGCGCGACTCATCGAGGTTTTTCTCGGCAGCACGGAACAGAAAACTGCAGTTCTGCGCTCCAACCTGAATCAGGTGCTGATGGCGCAGGATTTCCAGGATCTCACCGGCCAGGTGATCAAGCGCGTCATCAAGCTCGTGGAGGATGTCGAGCAGAATCTGGTAAACCTGATTCGAATTTCGAGTCAGAAAGTCACTCCATCTGTCGCATCGCAAATTACGAAGATGGATGCAATCGCGCCCGAAGGTCCGCAAGTCCCGGGAATCAAGTCGTCAAGCGCAGTGTCGGGACAGGACGAAGTGGACGATTTGCTCTCCAGTCTGGGTTTCTAGGGTGAGGCGCCATGGCATTTGAACTAGACGAGGAAATACTAAACGACTTTCTCGTTGAGGCAGGTGAAATCCTCGAACAACTCGGGGAGCAGCTTGTTGATCTCGAACATCGTCCGAACGACAAGGAACTGCTCAATGCCGTATTTCGCGGCTTTCACACCGTCAAGGGTGGTGCAAGCTTTCTCAGCCTGACGGCGATTGTCGAAATTTGTCACCGCGCGGAAGACGTTTTCAACGTACTGCGCAATGGGCAGCGCGAAGTGACGGCCGCCTTGATGGATGCGGTGCTGCCCGTCATTGACAAGCTGAACGTGCAGTTCAATGAGCTGCGCGCCCGCGAAGAGCCTACGCCGGCCGAGCCGGACATGCTGACCAAGCTTGAACAATTCACATCGGCGGAAAGTGCCAGCAGCGCGCCGGTCGCGCCGCCATCGGCTGTTGGCGCACCCGTCGCTCCGCCGGCGAAACCGGCTTCCGGCGATATCACGGATGCCGAATTCGAACAGCTTCTGGACGCTGTGAATCCCGCGGACTCCGCCGGCGGCGCTTCTGCGTCGGATGACATTTCTGAAGAAGAATTTGATGCGCTGCTCGATACCCTGCATGGTACCTCCGGTGCGGTGCGCCCCGCGGCGGTATCCACACCGTCGCCCGCGCCCAAGGAAAAGCCGGTGCCGACGCCGGCTGCCAAATCCAATACGGCTGCGCCTGAATCTCCGACCGCGTCAGGCGACGACATTTCCGACGATGAATTTGAAAAGCTGCTCGACAACCTGCACGGTAAAAAACGCATTGGCGAGGTGAGTGTTGCCCCGGCCACGGCGACTAATCCGGCGCCGACCCCCGCTTCAAAACCTGCGGACGTTCGTCCCGAGCCGCAACTCAAACTGGTTGAAACGAAAGCTGAAGCCAAACCGGAAGCTGCTGCACACGCAGAAGAAAAAGACGACAAGGGCGCCAACAAAGCCAAGGAGTCCCAATCGCAGGTCGACTCCACAGTGCGCGTCGATACGAAGCGCCTGGATGAGATCATGAATCTCGTCGGCGAACTGGTGTTGGTGCGCAACCGACTCTACACCCTGGAAGGCGCGCGCAAAGACGACGAAATGGCGAAGGTTGTTTCGAACCTTGATGTTGTTACCGCCGACTTGCAGGCGGCCGTCATGAAGACGCGCATGCAACCCATCAAGAAAGTATTCGGGCGATTTCCGCGCGTCGTGCGCGATCTGGCGCGGAGTCTGAAGAAAGAAGTCAATCTTGAACTGATGGGTGAAGACACTGACCTCGACAAGAATCTGGTCGAGGCTCTTGCGGATCCGCTTGTGCACCTAGTGCGAAATTCTGTCGATCACGGTATCGAGATGCCAGACGTACGTGAACGCAACGGCAAGGCTCGAGTCGGGACGGTCATTCTTGCCGCGCGACAGGAAGGTGATCACATCCTGCTGACTATCGAGGATGATGGTGGCGGCATGGATCCCGAAGTTTTGCGCAAGAAGGCGGTGGAAAAAGGCGTGCTTGATCCTACCGTAGCGGAACGTCTGACTGAAGGCGAATGCTACAACCTAATTTTCCTGCCCGGTTTCTCAACGAAAGAGAAAATTTCGGACGTGTCCGGGCGCGGTGTCGGCATGGATGTCGTCAAGACGCGTATTACACAGCTAAATGGCGCTGTCGAAATCGACTCGGCGAAAGGAAAGGGGACCAAGATCACGATCAAGGTTCCACTGACGTTGGCCATCATGCCGACGCTGATGGTTACCCTGAAGCAGCAAATCTTTGCGCTTCCGCTCGTCAATGTGAACGAGATTCTGCACCTCGACTTGCGCATGACCAATATGGTTGACGGTCAGCTTGTCATCATGGTTCGCGAAAAAGCGTTGCCGCTGTTCTATCTGCGCCATTGGCTGGCGCATAACGCGGTGAGCGATCAGCTTCCTGTGATGGGTCATGTCGTCGTCGTTACTGTCGGCGCGCAACGCGTCGGATTTATCGTCGACCATCTGATCGGCCAGGAAGAGGTCGTCATCAAACCGTTGGGCGCGATGCTGCACGGCACGCGCGGTCTTTCGGGCGCCACAATCACCGGCGACGGACGCATCGCCTTGATCCTGGATTTGCCCGAACTGATGAAAGCCTACGCGAGGCGCGCTGCTTAGCGTCGATAAGAACAACAAGGCTCCCTCATGAAAGTCCGTGTTCTGGTGGTCGATGACTCGAAGTTCTTTCGCCGTCGGGTCACGGAGATCATCAACGAGAATCCGGACATGGAAGTTGTCGGCCAGGCGGAAAACGGCAGCGAAGCGATCCAGCGTGCCTTCGAGCTGAAACCCGACGTCATTACCATGGATATCGAAATGCCGGTGCTGGACGGAATCTCCGCCGTCAAGCGCATCATGACGCAGCGCCCGATACCCATTGTCATGTTTTCTTCGCTGACCACCGAAGGCGCCAAGGCGACCCTCGAGGCGCTCGACGCCGGAGCAGCTGATTTTCTTCCCAAACGTTTTGAAGATATCGCGAAGAACAAGGAGGAAGCCCGACGCCTTCTTTGCGACAAGATCCGCATGCTGTCGCGCAGTGGCAGCGTGCGCGCCTTGCCACAGGCGCGCCCAATGACTCCGGTGCGCGCATCGGCGCCGCTGCCCGCCGCGAAACTTGCGCCGCCTCCGCCGGTGCCGCATTCGGTGCCAAATACGGCCCCGAATGCGCGTGCGTCACCGATCAATTCGCGCCCACCTCTCAAAGGCCCCGTCAAACTGCTCACCATCGGAACTTCGACGGGCGGGCCTGTTGCGCTTCAGAAAGTGCTGACCCGATTGCCGGCTGACTTTCCCATCCCGGTGCTTGTGGTTCAACACATGCCGGGCACCTTTACTCCGGCTTTTGCCCAGCGGCTGGGCCAGATTTGCAAAGTGCGCGTCAAGGAGGCCGAGACGGGTGACGTGCTCAAGCCAGGTTGGGTGTACATCGCGCCCGGCGGTCGCCAGATGGTTCTGGACACGCGCCATACTGTGCCCACGGTGCTGATTACCGATGGCGATCCCACGCTGAACTACAAGCCTTCCGTGGACATGACCTTCAAGTCCGTCTTTGAACGCTTCAGCGGCAAAGTGCTGGCGGTCATCATGACCGGCATGGGTGCCGACGGGCGCGAAGGGGTGCGCGCGTTGCGCGAGAAGGGCGCCGAAGTCTGGGCGCAAGAAGAAAAATCCTGCGTCGTTTACGGCATGCCGGCGGCCGTCGTTGAAGCCGGACTGGCCGACCGGGTTTACGAGCTCGAAAAGATCGGGGACTACATTGTCCAGAAGGTTATGTAGTCCTATGCCCCGCGCTCACTTTTTGCCGTTCACCGCCGATTGAGTTGCCATGGATCTTCTGACTCTCCTGGGAGTACTGCTGGGTTTTGGGGCGATACTGGTTGGCCAGGCGCTCGAAGGCGGGCATATCGATTCGCTGATCAACGGACCGGCGATGCTGATCGTGCTCGGCGGTTCGTTTGGCGCCACGATGGTTCAGTGTCCGATGGGTATTTTTTTACGCGGACTGAAAATGCTCACCTGGATAATCTTGCCGCCGAAAGTTCGCGCGACCGAGACAATTGAAAAGATCATCAGCTGGAGCAACATCGCGCGTAAGGAGGGCCTGCTCGGACTGGAGGCCGTGGTAGAAGCAGAGAATGACATTTTCGCCCGCAAGGGCCTGCAGCTGCTGGTGGACGGCAGTGAGCCGGATGTGATTCGTTCGATTATGGAGGTCGAGCTTGATACCAAGGAACATCACGATCAGCTCGCGGCCAAGATGTATGAGTCCATGGGTGGCTACTGTCCCACGGTCGGCATCATCGGCGCTGTGCTCGGACTTATCCACGTCATGCAGAATCTCGCGGATCCGTCCGCGTTGGGCAGCGGCATTGCAACTGCATTTGTCGCAACGATCTACGGCGTCGGGCTGGCCAATCTGCTGTTGATTCCAGTCGGAACCAAGCTCAAAACGATCGTTCACATCCAGACGCAGAGCCGTTCGATGGTGGTCGAAGGGTTGATTTCGATTGCAGAAGGTGAAAATCCGCGCAACATCGAAACCAAGCTGCAGGGTTATCTGAATTCGTAGCGCGATTCGCTCGCAGATACTTTCCATCCCATGGCCCGCAAGAAAAAACACGAAGAGCATGAGAACCTGGAGCGCTGGCTCGTCTCCTACGCGGACTTCATTACGCTGTTGTTTGCCTTCTTTGTTGTGATGTACTCGATTTCGTCGGTCAACGAAGGCAAGTACCGCGTGCTGTCCGACTCGATCACCAAGGCCTTCTCCGGCCAAACCGGAACAAAGCCGATCAAGCTGGGCGATCCGGTGAAATCGCCGATTTCCACGATTGTGAATTCCGATGCTGTTGCGGCAAAGCCGTCTAACCACGATTACCGCGCCGAGCAAGACGCTGCCGCCGCACAGGTCGCCGCAGAGCAACAGGCGCAGGAAATGAACAAGATGGCGAGCGCACTGGATCAGGAACTGAAAAGTCTGATCGACAAGGGATTGATCAGTGTGAACCGCGAATCCAACTGGATCGAAGTTGAAATCAACACGAGCATTTTGTTCTCCAGCGGCAGCGCCGAACTGGAACGGGCGGCGTTGCCCGTGCTCGGAAAAGTGAGCCAGACGCTGATCGATTCGAAATTCAATATCCAGGTCGAAGGCTTCACGGACAATATTCCCATCAGTACGGAATTCTATCCGTCCAACTGGGAGCTCTCAGCCGCGCGTGCGGCCAGCGTCGTTCGCACGTTTACAGAAAGCGGCGTGTCGCCGAAGCGTATGGTGGCGTTGGGGTTCGCGGAGTACCGACCGGTCGCCGACAATAATACCGAGGCGGGTCGGAGCAAGAACCGCCGGGTTACCGTGGTCATTCTTCCCCCGGGGCAGAGCACGCGCGAAGCCGCGTCGCAATCCCGACTGTTTGACTCTTCGCCCCCGCCCGAAACGGCAGTTCCTGCGCCGTCGGTTTCCCCGCCCGAAGGCGTAGAGACGCCTTTACCGCCACCAACCGGCGGCGCGCCGGCCTTCGTTCGCCCGTAGCTCCGCGCGGGTTTAAGGAACTGGCGCCGGAAAGGGCGACTCCCAGGGCCAAAACGGCCTGAGTATCCGCCAAATCCGGGCAATCTGGCCCCACTCTTGCACCTATTGGGGGAGCGATGATTTTTCGACGGTGCGAGGTACAACCGTGAAGGTGTGGGCGGTAGCAAATCAAAAGGGTGGGGTGGGCAAGACCACGACGGCGGTGACGCTAGCGGGTGTATTTGCGTCGCGCGGATACCGCACGTTGCTGATTGATCTCGACCCGCACGGTTCGCTGACCGCCTATTTCGGGATGGATCCGGACCGGGTTGAGCAAAGCGTGTATCGGCTGTTCAGCGACACGATGGTCGATCCCGAGCGGTTGATCAGTGACACGCGCTTTGAAAATCTTTTCTTGCTCCCGGCCTCCACGGCCATGGCGACGCTCGATCGTCAGCTCGGCGCGCAGACAGGAAAAGGACTCGTCATCGTCAACGCGTTGAACAAACTCGCAGAACATTTCGATCACGTGCTGATCGATTGCGCTCCCAGCCTGGGAATCTTGCTTGTGAACGCGCTCGCGGCGTGCAGCCATCTGATCATTCCCGTGCAAACCGAATTTCTCGCGCTGAAAGGTTTGGAACGCATGCTGCACACACTTAGCATGGTGCAGCGTTCCGCGCGTCGCGAATTACCTTACACCATCGTGCCGACGATGTTCGATCGCCGCACGCGCGCCGGCACATTGAGTCTAGATCAGCTGCGCGAATCACATTCCGCGCGGCTATGGTCCTCGGTCATCCCGGTGGATACACAGTTTCGTGAGGCGAGTCGTGCGGGGATCCCGCTCTCGTTGCGCAGCGCGACGGATCGCGGCTCCGTGGCGTATACCGAGCTTGCCGATTTTCTGCTGCACGATGACAGCTACGCACCGCCCTCCAGCCAGGAAAGCGAGATCGTGCACAGCAGTCGGCTCGCGCATTGAGTTTGGATGAAACATGATTTCTGACACTTCGATACACGAAAACCAGGAGCAGGCGCTGTCAGCCTACCTCGACTCCCTGATGGGCGTCGCGGATCCGGAAGCTTCACCGTTTGCCGTTGCTGCGAGCCAACCCGCAGCCAATGACGCGCTGGAAAATTCAGAACAACCGCAACGGTATTACACATTGTTGATCCAGGGCGTCCGCCTGGCATTGCCCGCAGAACGCATAGGAAAACTGGCGCCGTTTACGGATTGCGCGGGTGAGGGTGCGTCGGCATTGCATCTGGGATACATCGAATTCAGCGGGCGACTGGTGCCCGTGCTCGCGGCCGGTGAGTTGATCATGCCGGGGCGCGTTCAGCCGATACCTTACCAGCTTATTGTCGTCGACAAGGCCGGGCAGTTTGCTCTGGCCTGCCACGGCAGCGACGCGGAGATTGAAGTCCTGTCGTCGGACGTGCGCTGGAAGACCGATCACACATCGCGTCGCTGGCTGGCTGGAACCGCAATTGCGCAGCGTTGCGCGCTGCTCGATACGGACGAACTGGGCCGCCTGGCTGCAGCCGAAAATGCACAGTAACCGGAACCATTCTGGAATTAACGAGGAAATTGCATGAGCACCGCCGCTCAAACACAACAGATCCAGGAAGACACCGTACTGCGATGGGTCACATTCCGTCTGGACAAGGAAAAATACGGCGTCAACGTCATGCAGGTTCAGGAAGTCCTGCGCATTACGGAAATTGCACCTGTACCTGGCGCGCCGAACTATGTTCTTGGAATCATCAATCTGCGCGGCAACGTCGTCACGGTTGTCGATACGCGCAAGCGGTTCGGTTTGTCGATGAAGGATACAGACGATTCCAGCCGGATCGTCATTATCGAAGTCAATGGTAATGTCATTGGCATGCTCGTTGACAGTGTCGCGGAAGTCGTCGACCTGAAAAAATCGGAAATCGAAACGGCGCCGAATGTCGGAACCGAAGAAACCGCGCGCTACATTCAGGGTGTTGCAAGCCGCGATGGAGAACTGCTGATCTGTGTCGATCTGAATCGATTCCTTTCCGATGAGGAATGGGGTGACGTCAACGGCACGCTGCATTGAGATTGTGAAATAACGCAGTGGAGTACGAGATGATAAACATGAATTTTGAATTGACGGACATTCTTCTGGGTTCTGCGGCGCTCGCACTCATCGCGCTGGCGACAGCGACAATCGTGCTATTTCGCCGCCTGCGGGCCACGAACGGTCAAATCGAAGTCATGCGCTCGGATATTGCCGCGCTGTTTGATGCTGGTATCGGAGTCGGCCACCGCCTCGACACCGTGGAAGAACGCAATCGTCGCCTCACGGAGCGGATGGAACAGTGGGAATTGTCCGAACCCTTCAAGCGCTCGTACAAACAGGCCGTGAGCCTGATTGATACCGGCGCAAACGTTCAGGATCTGATCGATCAGTGCGGGGTAACGCGCGGTGAGGCCGAGCTGCTTTCCGATCTGCGGCGTCTTTCCTCATTGCGTGAGAACAACGACGGCAAGCGAGCCGCGTCGTTCTGATTCCCTGCAGCGAGTGCCCCGATTCTGCTCTCGTTGCAGGAAACTCCCGTCTCGTATTTCTTTTTCCATGAAAGTGACTGCAGCGCCGGTGCAGCGCGGCCGACGCCGCGCGCGACGCGCCGAAGTCGTTTGCGGCCGACTCGGCAATCTCGCTCCGCTGAAACGCAGAACGAAGCAATGTCGCGGAGAATTGCCCACGCCGCGCACGTGACAAGACAGCTGCTTCGCGTCGAATCCGCTGATGTCGCGCTGATGCTAATATTTTAATTGTGAGTTTTTGAATTTAACCGCGCTTACCGCCCTGGCACTATGCTGCGTCGCCTGAAAGAGATTTCGATTCCCAATCCACCCCTGGCATTTGCGCTCAGGGATCGGTTGGCTGAAGGGTACAGCCGCGAAGACTTGCGCGCCGACTTGCTGGCTGGCCTGACCGTAGGGCTCGTCGCAATCCCTTTGTCCATGGCATTGGCGATCGCCAGCGGCGTGCCGCCGCAATACGGCCTGTATACGGCGATCATCGGCGGCCTGATTATCGCCCTCACGGGTGGTTCGCGTATCAACGTCTCCGGTCCGACCGCCGCCTTCGTCGTGATACTTCTGCCCATCACACACACGTATGGGCTGGGCGGTTTGGTGGTCGCCAGCTTGATGGCCGGCATGATTCTGCTTGCCATGGGTGTGCTGCGTCTTGGCGGACTGATCCAGTTTGTCCCGCATCCCGTGACCACCGGATTCACCGCCGGCATCGGTGTGGTGATCGCGACATTGCAGTTGAAAGACTTTCTCGGTCTGGAGACTGACACGGGCGGTGCGCATTTTCTGGAGAAACTCGCAAGCATCGTGGTCGCGCTGCCGACGTTGCATTGGGCCGATGCGGCGGTCGGTGTGTGTACGCTGCTTGTAATGCTCCTGTGGCCGCGGCTAAAGACGCGTTTTACTCCACACCTTGTTGCGTTGTTCATAGGCGCGCTGTTCGCCGCGCTTCTTGCGTGGATGACTCACGAACAGGTTGCAACGATTGGTTCGCGCTTTACCTACACCTTGGGCGAGGATCTGATGCAGGGCATTCCGTCGCTGCCGCCGATGCCGGTGTGGCCGTGGGAATTGCCGGGCGCGGACGGCCGCCCGGTCGGTTTGAGCTTTGCAATGATCCACGCGCTGATGGGGCCGGCCTTCGCTATTGCGATGCTGGGTGCGATCGAATCTCTGTTGTGTTCTGTGGCGGCGGATGGCCTTGCAGGCACCAAGCACAACCCGAATGCTGAATTGATTGGCCAGGGCCTGGGCAATATTGTCGCGCCGTTCTTTGGCGGCTTTGCTGCCACGGCGGCGATTGCACGAACCGCCACGAATATTCGTGCTGGAGCTCGCAGCCCCGTGGCCTCTGCTGCGCACGCGATCACGGTGCTACTCGCCATCGTGATCTTTGCAAAACTTCTGGCTCATATTCCCATGGCCTCACTGGCCGCGATCCTGCTGGTCGTTGCCTGGAACATGAGTGACGCAAAACATTTCATCAATATTGTCCGGACGGCGCCGCCCAGCGATGTTGCCGTGTTGTTGACTTGTTTCGTGCTGACCGTGGTGTTCGACATGGTCTTGGCTGTGGGCGTCGGCGTAGTTCTGGCCGCGCTGATCTTCATGCGGCGCATGGCTTCCCTCACCGGGGTGCAGCTGGTGAATCAACAACAGCATCCGCATCTTGCCGACCTGCCCAAGCACGTCGTCGTCTACGCCATCAATGGCCCGTTATTTTTCGGCGCTGCGGAAAAGGCTATGGACAATCTGCGCCTGGTCAGTCGCGAAGTGCGCGTGGTTATCATCGACATGGCCGGTGTGTCGATGATGGACATCACCGCCATCGTGGCCTTCGATTCGCTGATTCAAAAGATGAAAAAGAACAAGGTCGCCATCATCGTCAGCGGCCTGATTCCACGTCTGATGACCAAACTTGAAAACGCAGAAATTCGACCGCAGGCGGGCTCGCTGACCTTTTGCGAAGACTTGCAGCAGGCGCGCGCGGTTGCGGCGGATCACGCCAGTACTGCAAATCGGGGTTGATATCGGCGATGTGCGATTCGCGCGCGACCGGGGCTGACCCTCTGGCGTGGTCGGGCAACGATCGGAGTTACGAAGCCGCGAGTCGTTCCGGTAGCCTTTGTCGTCGAGTCTTGCTTGAGTTCAATCTTTTCTTACCGGTCTTCGGTTTCGTACTCGCGATCTCCAGAATGGTGCTGCGACACGCCATCAATATCTGGTCCCTGAGATCGCGATCGGTCAGGCCGGAACTGATCGCCACGCCGCCCACCATGAGAATGGTCATGGCCAACAACTGATCGTCTTCAATCGGGTGCGGAAGATGCGCGGCCAGGACACCGGTCAACGAACGCAACGCCGACGTGTACGTATCCCGCACTTTCTTCTCCCGTACGCCGACGTCGCGGGCAAAGAAAGCAATCGGACACGTGAAATCCACCCCTTCGACGTGTCCATGGCTCAAATAGGTTTCGATGATTTGGCGAAGGCTGCTCAGCCCGTCGCTCTTCGGTGGCACTTCGACGAGGGCGCTGGTGCGAATTCCGTGGCGGATTGCTTCGGAATACAGCTCTTCCTTCGATGAAAAGTGCGCGTAGAAGGCACCGCGCGTCAGCCCGGCATCGGCCATCACGCGATCGATGGTGATCTGATCAAATCCTTTTACGGAAAACAGTCGCAATGCGCTGCGCAGGATGCGCTCGCGACTTTGTGGCTTGTGTTGCTTGGAGTAGGGCATGGCGAATCTCTCTGAATATGTTGTTGAACATATATTGGTTCTGGGTAATTTGAAAGACCTCATATCAACCAGGAAGCGACGGATCATGAAATCGGAAACCAGAAATTATTCAGTGGACAGCGTTGGTGCACTAAGCCAGTGGGGTACGCATCACTTTACCCACGCCGCATTTCCAGAGCCGGTTGCGGGAAAGAAATTCGTGATGGAAGGCCTGGGATTGAGCGGCATGGAAGTGAGTTTCAATTCCGTTCCTCCCCGGGCGGCGATCCCGTTCTACCACCGGCATCGGTCCAATGAAGAGTTGTACATCTTTCTTGCCGGGCGCGGCGAGATGCAGATCGACGGCGCAAATGTTGCGGTGTCGGAAGGCAGCGTGGTGCGCGTTTCGCCCGCCGGAGTTCGAGCGTGGCGAAATACAGGAGACGGGAATCTGGTCTTCCTCGTCGCACAGGCGCGTGCCGGAACGCTGGCCGGCGGAAATATCAGTGATGGTGAAGCGGTGCCGGGCGAGGTGCAATGGTCATAAACGGAGAGCGCTAATTCGTGCGGCTGGAACGTTCGGTCTTCCGCGAGCGCTGGAGCATGCGGCTGATGTCAGAGCCGCAACAGGAAGCTGAAAGCGAAAGGCCGCGAGCGTGGTTAGTTTCACGTTGTTCGTTTTCGAAAACTAAGCCCTATCTGCAATGATCGAAATTCCCCACGCCGCTCGTTACAACGGCGTGGGGAAGGGTGCCACGGATTACGCTTGATCAAAGCGATCCGCGTTCATCACTTTCGTCCACGCGGCGACAAAGTCCTTCACGAACTTCTCTTGGTTGTCATCCTGCGCGTAGACCTCCGAGTAAGCGCGCAGAATCGAGTTCGATCCGAACACGAGATCCACGCGGGTTGCCGTCCATTTGACCTTGCCTGTCGCGCGATCGCGGATTTCGTACAGGTTGTTGCCGGCCGGCCGCCACGTGTTGTTCATGTCCGTCAGGTTCACGAAGAAGTCGTTCGTCAACGCGCCGATGCGATCAGTGAATACACCGTGCTTCGTACCGCCATGGTTGGTGCCCAGCACGCGCATGCCGCCGACAAGTGCTGTCATCTCCGGTGCGGTGAGGCCCATCAGCTGTGTGCGGTCGAGCATCAGCTCTTCGGCGCTGACGACGTAGTCCGTCTTCAGCCAGTTGCGGTAACCGTCATGAATGGGTTCCAGCACGGCGAACGAGTCGGCGTCCGTCATGGCATCCGTTGCATCCCCCCGGCCCGGAGTGAATGGGACTGAAACATCGAACCCGGCCGCTTTTGCCGCCTGCTCGATTCCGACGTTGCCGGCCAACACAATCACATCCGCGATGCTCGCGCCGGTTGCGCCTGCAATGTCTTTATAGACGCCAAGCACCTTGGCCAGCCGCGCCGGCTCGTTGCCTTCCCAATCCCTCTGCGGTGCAAGACGAATGCGCGCGCCATTGGCGCCGCCGCGCTTGTCGGAACCGCGGAACGTTCGGGCGCTGTCCCATGCCGTCGCTACCACATCGCTAATGCTCAATCCGCTCTTGGCAATCGCTGCCTTAACGGCGCTCACATCGTACCGGGTGTTGCCCGCGGGAATCGGGTCTTGCCAGATCAAATCTTCTTTCGGAACGTCGGGTCCGAAGTAACGCGCCTTCGGTCCCATGTCGCGGTGCGTCAGCTTGAACCAGGCGCGTGCGAACACTTTGGAAAAGTATTCCGGGTCCTTGTAGAAGCGTTCCGAGATCTTGCGATACTCCGGATCCATCTTCATGGACATGTCGGCGTCGGTCATGATCGGGTTGTGGCGAATCGACGGATCTTCAACATCCACCGGCTTGTCTTCTTCCTTGATGTTGATCGGCTCCCACTGCCAAGCGCCGGCCGGGCTTTTCTTCGATTCCCAGTCGTAGTTCAGCAACAGGTGGAAGTAACCGTTGTCCCACTGTGTGGGATGCGTTGTCCACGCGCCTTCGAGTCCACTGCTCACCGTATTGCGGCCGATGCCGCGACTTGTCTTGTTGAGCCAGCCCAGGCCCTGATCTTCAACGGCGCCGCCTTCCGGATCCGGTCCGACTTCTTTCACTTTGCCGTTACCGTGCGCTTTGCCCACCGTGTGGCCACCTGCGGTCAACGCCACAGTTTCCTCGTCGTTCATCGCCATGCGTGAAAAGGTCAGGCGTACATCGTGAGCGGTCTTGAGTGGATCGGGCTTGCCGTTCACGCCTTCCGGGTTGACGTAGATCANNCTTCTTGATCGGCCAAAGCAGGCGACGCGCCTTGTCGAGGTTCACGTTATCCGGCCAGGAGTTGAGGGGCGCAAAACGCTGATTGCCGGTGCCCGCACCACCACGACCGTCGGCAATGCGATAGCTGCCCGCCGCATGCCATGACATGCGAATCATCAAGCCGCCGTAGTGACCCCAGTCCGCCGGC
>DKAR01000225.1 GCA_002450895.1 Proteobacteria bacterium UBA6921 | reverse complement strand
TGGACGCTCGCGACCTACATGGTCGAAGGCAGCGGCAGCAAGGAATACGCACTGATCAAGAAGATGATGTACGACGAGCCGAAGGTCATGCACCAGTTGCTCGACAAGGTTGCGCAATCGGTGACGACATACCTCAATGCGCAGATCGCCGCGGGCGCACAAGCCGTGATGATCTTCGACACCTGGGGCGGCATTCTCACCCCGCGCGACTACAAATTGTTTTCGCTCGACTACATGGCGCGCATCGTCAAAGGCCTGAAGCGCGAGAATGACGGCGCGAAAGTGCCGGTGATCCTGTTCACCAAGGGCGGCGGCGGCTGGCTCAAAGACATGGCCGCGACCGGCTGCGATGCGCTCGGCCTCGACTGGACCGTGAACATCGGCGACGCGCGCGCGCAAGTCGGCGACAAGGTCGCGCTGCAAGGCAACATGGATCCCTCCGTGTTATATGCCTCCCCGGCCCGTATCCGGGAAGAAGTCGCGACGATTTTGGCAGGCTACGGCAAAGGCAGCGGCCACGTGTTCAACCTCGGCCACGGCATTCACCAGCACGTGAATCCGGAGCACGCCGGCGCCTTCATCGAAGCCGTGCACGAGCTGAGCAAGCCGTATCACGCCTGAAGCAAAGAATCTTTGTAGCCCGGATGCAGCGCAGCGAAATCTGGGGTTCTTCGTGTGATGGAAAAAACCACCCCGGATTTCGCTGCGCTGCATCCGGGCTACGCATAGAACTTGGGAAACGGCCCGCCGCCCATTGGCACACGATGCGTACTCAGCACCACATCGTCGAAATCGCAACCGGACCCGGCATCCAGCTGCACGACATCACGCCGCAAGTGCGTGAGCTGGTGCGTGACAGCGAAATCCGTAACGGCATCGTCGCCGTCACCTCGCGCCACACGACGACGGCACTTGTACTCAACGAAAACGAATCCCGCCTGCTCGACGACGTGTGCACGTTCCTCACGCGCCTGGTTCCGCCGGGCGACCGTTACCTGCACAACGACATCGCACAACGCGACTGCCCACAGGATGAACCGGAAAACGCGCACTCCCACCTCGCCGCAATGCTGCTCGGCAGCAGCGAAACGGTTGCACTTATGGACGGAAAACTCGACCTCGGCACCTGGCAGTCGATCATGCTGGTGGAACTCGACGGCCCGCGCGCGCGAACAGTGAGCGTGCAGATTCTCGGAAGTTAACGCAAAACCTCTGGATGCCCGCCTGCGCGGGCATGACGGCCAAAACAATCGTTCTTGCGTTTTTGAAGTCATCCTCGCGAATGCGGGGATCCAGATCATTTGGGATTTGAATCTGCGAACATGTAAGCGCGGGCGTCACTGGAGTTGAGCTACGCCGCACGGAGCGGAACACGCCCCAACCAACAATTCTCAAAAACCTGGATGCCCGCCTGCGCGGGCATGACGGCCAAAACAATCATTCTTGCGGTTTTGAAGTCATCCCCGCGAATGCGGGGTTCCAGATCATTTGGGATTTGAATCGCCGGGTATAAAAGCAACGGTTACTACTGGTGTTGGGCTACGCCGCGCGTCGCGCGGCTACCCCAACCTACATCTTCTTCCGCGCGACCCCCGAATCAATTGCCGCTTGCGCCACCGCTCCGGATACAACTTTCTTCAGGCGCGGATCGAAGGGTTTGGGGATGATGTACTGCGGACCAAAGCTCAGCTTCTTCAGCTTGTAGGCTTTCAGCACTTTGTCCGGAACTGGTTTGCGGGCGAGTTCGCTCAGCGCTTTCACGGCGGCGACTTTCATCGGTTCGTTGATGCAGCTTGCGTGCACGTCGAGCGCGCCGCGAAAGATAAACGGAAAGCCGAGCACATTGTTCACCTGATTCGGGAAGTCGGTGCGGCCGGTGGCCATGATCAGGTCCTTGCGCACGGCGTGCGCATCGGCCGGCAAAATTTCCGGGTCGGGATTCGAAAGCGCAAACACGATCGGGCGCGGTGCCATCGATTTGACCATTTGCGGCGTCACGAGATCGGGGCCGGAGACGCCGATCAGCACATCCGCGTCTTTCATCGCATCGGCGAGCGTGCGCATTTCGGTTTGCAGTGCGAAATCACGTTTGTATTGCGGCATTTCGCCGCGGCCGTAATGCACGACGCCATTGCGATCCACCAGCACGATGTTGCTCTTCGTCGCACCGAGCGAAACCAGCAGATTCATCGACGCGATGCCTGCCGCGCCCGCACCCAAACACACGATGCGTGCGTCAGCGATCTTCTTGTCCTGCAGCTCCAATGCGTTCAGCAATCCGGCGCAAATGATAATCGCCGTGCCGTGCTGATCGTCGTGAAANNGATGTCGAACACGTCGATCCCGGCAAACTGTTTGAACAGAACTGCTTTTCCTTCCATCACCGGCTTTCCAGCCAGCGCGCCGACGTTACCCAGCCCGAGCACGGCGGAGCCATCCGTGATCACGGCCACCAGATTGCCTTTGGATGTGTAGCGATACGCATTGTCCGGATTGGACGCGATTTCGCGCACCGGTTCCGCAACGCCGGGTGTATACGCCAGCGCGAGTTCCTGCTGCGTGCTGCACGGCTTCGTCACCTTGATGGAAATCTTTCCGGGGACCGGCGCCTCGTGATATTTGAGCGCCGCGGATTTGAGTTTGTCTTTCTTCATTGATTGGCCTGCGAGTGTTGATCCAGATTTTCCAAAGCGGCGGCGTGCCGAACGCGCATCACCAAATCGCCATTCTTGTATTGTGTCAGCCAGCCGCGTGCCACCAGCTCGCGGCCTTTCATGTTCAGAAGATTCAGCCCGGCAAAGTTCTCGAGATCGTCACGATCGACGCGCAGCGCCACAGTGCGGGAAAGATTCAGCCAGATTGATTTCTTGCTCTGCCCGACGCGCTGCACGACACCGCGCACGCGCTGGAACCCCAGCCGATCCTTTGAAACCCGGTCGGCTGCGACCGGATTGTAATACGACTGCGCCCAGATTCCGCGCTTTTGATCGCGCGCGATTTGCTCCTGCGCCGCGTAGCAATCGCGATGCGCCAGGTTGGGCGGGATGGCGATATAAAAGGCCAACCCGTCGCGCAGCAAATCCGCCTCGATGCTGGTTTTGTCTGCCCGATAAAGGTGCGCCAACGTCCGCTTGTGCACATCAAAGCGCTCGGCGTCGTAGGCCAGCAGCGCCGTGCGGTCCTTGGCAAACGCCCGCTCGACGAGCGCTTTCGCTTCGTCGGCCAGCGGCTCCGCCGGCGCCGGATCGTGCGCCACTTCGGGGGCGTTGATGCCAATGAAGCGGATATGACGGCCGTCCGTCAGCTCGACCGTATCGCCGTCGTAGACCTGCTTGATGGAAACCTGCTCGTCCCAGCGCGCGGCATCGCATTCGCCCGCCGCTGCCGGCCCCGCCGCGACCGCCGCAAACATCGCGAGCACAAACA
>DKAR01000169.1 GCA_002450895.1 Proteobacteria bacterium UBA6921 | reverse complement strand
CGTAACCACGCCCACCGGTCGTGACGGTCGCGATCATCGCCGCCGCTGCAACCGCGAATGCAATTACTACACTACGCGGCATGCGCAGCGTCGGGGGGTGCAATGCGACGTGTCCACGCCAGAAAGTAGAAACCCAGAATAAACACAATGAGGCCTGGAGCGATGTAGCCGTGCAGCGCGTCGAACCATTCCGGCGCATGGCGCAGCGTGAGATATAACCAGGCGATACGGATCTGATTCAGTATGAACACGAGCGCGACTCCCAGCAGCAGGCCGACTGCCTTGTGCCGCCAACGTGCGGCGAATGCGAGTACGGCGGCAATGATTAACAAGGCGCTTTCGGTGCCCTCGCAACCGTTCAAAACTGACATGCGGGCACGCGGGGATACCAGCCGATGTTCAACGGCCTGCACCTGTTCCAAAGGCGCGATCACCGACAACACAGCGGCGCTCGTTTTCACCGTTACCACATCTATCAGCACCGTTTCCAACGCTGTCTCACGGGATTGTTGATAGCCGAAATCGAGTACAGCGAATACGACGAGGAATACGGCGACGAATTGCCATCCCCAGCCGGGTGGAGTTGGCGAGTTGTCAATTGGACGGTTTGAAACGGTATCGTTCACAAGTACCACTCATCAACCATCTCGCAATTGCCTTGTGTCGTTCGATCGTCCCTGCATCTTTCGCCGTAACGACAGACTGACATCAGATACGGTCGCGGCCAAAAGTTCATCCGTATTAAAAACTGTAATCACAACTCACGCAAAACTGTGTGCCCCGTCTCCACGATGCGGCGACAAGACTGCGTATCAGTTGCGTCGTTGCTTTGCTGACAACGCGGTCATCACTAGCATGGAGGCAAGGAATATCATTCCCCACTCTGGTAGTGTTGGCACATCGGCTTCGGGCGGCTGAACTGTTACGACGGTGTTGAGTGAACTTGAATTATTGGTCGTCGACGAATCGGAAACTTCGGATGAAGCCGACATAGTTACCCCCGCAGTGCCGGTATTTGCGAGCCTGACAATGATTTCGACTACATAGGTGCTCGCGGGAGGAACTGTCCCTATATTGCAGGTAATTGTTAGTCCAACGGACGTACACTCTGCGGGTTTTGACAACAATTGCTGGTTCGCCGTAAGAGTAAGCGTCACGACAACGTTTGTCGCCGCATTCGGTCCAGCGTTACTAACGCTTCCAAAGTACGAAAAATTGTAACCTTCATAAGCCTGCCCGGACGACGTGATGTTTGCGCTGATGTTCGCCACGGGATTCGAAACGAATGACCACGACAAGACGTGATTTGGTGTATTGCGGACATCGCCGTCAAGCTGTATGTAGTAGCTCCCGCCCGACTGCGTTGCGAAGTAAACCGTGCTAGTCCCATCGGCACTACCGTCATTGTCGTTGTCAGTAATCTTTGCGGGAACACCCGAACTCGGAAAGCTTGAATAGACTCCCAGCGTTGTATCAAATTGGCTTCCGTGGGTGTCGACGCGGAGTTGTCCTGCGTTCGGGAAATTTGTAAACCCATACCATAGAGACGCGCTCGGTAGCTTGCCACCGCTTGAAGGATCGTTGAGTTCCGCAGTTGCCCCAGAACTCGTGCCAGTGACTTGACCGGAAAGACCCGACAATGTTGTAAAATTCTGGCTGTCGTCATTCGGCGCCATTCAATACTGTGCCGTCGCTTTTCAAGTAAAGATAGCGGGCTATCTGAATGACGCTCGAACCCGGATCAGTGGAATTGCGCGTGGGAGTTGTGCGGTAGAGCGGCGGTGGAATTGCTCCGCTGCCCCATCCATACAACCCCCAGCCAAAAGCCTTCCCGTCAGACCTCAAGACCCCAATCGATCCTTCTGACGAGCCTTCACTCGAATAAATGTTCGGCACGGTAGCGCGGACGGGAAAAGACAAAACTAACAATATTGGTAGCAGAAGTTTGGGTGCCCGCAGGTACCAACAAGTTTGACTCTCTGCCGCTCGTTGTCGACCGGTGAACAACGGGATGATTCCGAGCCCCAGCGCGATCTTCCTTCGAAAGTTCACAACTCCTTGCATGATTCCTCCCCGAGAATTAATTCTTGTAGTGATCTCAACTTTGGGCTCAGAACGACGATCTGGAACCTCGTATTCCCTAGCGCTGAGCTCTGGTGCTTCTTGGCGAGTCAACCTTTGTGATTGGTACGAAAAGGTCTTGCTACACCTATTCGACAAACTGCCCAGAAGTTGAGCGCGAAATATTGCGGCAACATGAATGTTTGATGGCACGATCGCGTAAACGGTACTTTTGTGGCGCATACCATTCATTCAATCTTAAATTTCGCGCAATCCGTTCGACCCCGTATTGTGGCGACGCAGTACTACATCGGATCAATGTCACGACATCGTCATAATACCTGTCGACAATCAGCCTCTATTTTGGTCACTGATACCTTTGAGCGCGTCTTCCCAAATGCATCGCTTGTCACTCAGCATATTTTTTACCATCGCTCTTGCGGCGTGTGGTTCATCTGCTACCCCGGAGGAGTCGGTTGCACAACAACAATCACTGTCGGTGGCAGGACTCACGGGCCAGGTGTTGTTAGGTCCAGTTGTTGGTGCCGAAGTCAATCTCTTCGAAGTTGGTGCTACTGAACCACGCTGTGTAACAACCACCACAAGTGGCAGCAACTATGAAAACTCTGGTCGATTTGAGTTTCCTGCGGAGTGCCTCGTAGGTGCAGGACCTTTCATTGTTGTCTCCAGAGCCGGAAATGACGTCGATTTGAACGATGATGGAACACTGGACGCCTCACCTTCGCCGGTGAGAGGGAACATTCATGCCGTCGTTACCGCCGGCCTCGCTGGGTCGGGAGTCATACGCGTGTCCGCAGTTACGGAAGCGGCCTACCACTACGTTCAATTGATGCTTTCCAAATTGTTACCAGAAAAGGAACTGCTTTTGCGTCTTGATCAAGCTGCGGTTCTGCTACTTGACGGGAGTATTTCAAATACCAAAAACAAACCCACTTTCCAAGATCTGCTGCAGTGGATTCCGAGAGATCATCGTGGTCTCTTGAAGAATCCGGCGGCGGTGGCGACTTTGGAAGATGCGATACGGCAAGGGGGAGACGAGTTCACAGCGTCGTCGGTGCTGGTTGGAGCGGCAACCGCATCTTTGCTGGATCAATACATTTCACCAGGACGCATACAGGCTGTTGCCGCTCGCGGAGACGTCGCGTTGAGTACGCCGGGCGATGTTGGAATCGTTGTCGAAGAGGACCCTAACGAAAGCGGTACCAGTATTTTCAGAACGGTCCGAACAAAACCCAGTTTCGAAATAATCGGGAGTGTGAAAATTATGGGGCCGACTACGAAAGCGTTGATGCTTGGCGGGTCGGCAGTTCTTGCCCAAGGTAGGCAAGGGATTCAAGTAGTCAGCGCGTCCGTAAATCCTCCGACCGTAAGGTGGGTGGGAAATTTGGGCGATACGGTAGATATTGCCGAATACAAGAATATGCTAGTTCTTGCAAATGGAACTCAAGGTGTGGCCATCGCTGAGTGGCAGACCGATGGTGGCTTGGCCAAGACGTCCTCGATTACACTACCTGGAAACGTCGCCGCCATGGGGTTGGCCGTCGCTGGCAACAAGGCATACGCTGCAACTAGCAGCGACGGTGTTTACGTACTTGATCTTGAAGATCCAACAAACTTGAAGGTCATCGGTCATTTCAATGCCAAACTCGAGACGCGGGCCATTGTTGTTGCCAACAATCAACTATTAGATTTGGTTCCCGGCCAAGCCAACGACACGACTACGTTGAACATTCGCGATCTTTCGGCCACCACCGATGAATCAACCGTTTCTTCCACTACGACGTTTATGGGGAGAATGACGCGCATCGCGGTGGATGGATCGATTGTCTACGTATCGTACGGAACGTACGGGGTCGCAATGTTGGATGTGGGCGTGTCCGGAGCGCCTCGCGTGCTTGCCTCTTATTTTCCAATGGACTCTGTTGAAGATACAGTCGCCATCGGGGACATATTGCTGCTCGGTGGTCGCGACAACCAGGGATATCCCGCGCTGGAGATCTTCGCGACGGTGAGCGAGTTGCCGCCCTAGCCGGTTAATCCGCTGAACGACAACATCTGTGGCCCGCTTATCCGCAATCTTGTCCACGCCCCCGCAATGTCTCATTTGGGACATAACCGGGCATATACTCGAAATTTGGCGGAACGCCCGCAACGGGTCGAAAGTTAACGCTCTCCT
>DKAR01000008.1 GCA_002450895.1 Proteobacteria bacterium UBA6921 | reverse complement strand
GTGGGAGCACACCGTGCTGGTCACGGATACCGGATTTGAGGTACTCACACTGCGCGCAGGAGAAACGATATAAGCGTAGGTTGGTAAAGATCGCCGACCAGCGCTCATAACCGGCCTTGGGCCCGTGGGATTCATGACCGACCTGTCTTTGTTTGACCCCGATCATTTTGATCGAACTTTGCGTGGTGGCGCCCCGCCCCTCGCAACATTTCGCAATGCCCTTCAAGCCGGTCAACAAGAACTGATCCGCCGGTTCGAGTCGGGTCACGACGCGGTGCCGCTTGTTTTTGCACGCGGAACCCTGATCGACAACCTGCTGACGCGGGCGTTTGCCAAGTTTGTCGGCGCACCGGACTGTGCATTGATTGCGGTCGGCGGCTATGGCCGTGGCGAACTGCATCCACATTCCGATATCGACATTCTCGTTCTTGTGCCGGGAGTCATCAGCGATGCCTTGCGGTCGGGCATCGAGCAATTTGTGACTTTCATCTGGGATATCGGATTGCAGGTCGGGCACAGCGTGCGCACGGTTTCCGAGTGCGTCGACGAAGCGCGTGCGGATGTCACGACAGCTACAAATCTCATCGAGTCCCGTTTGCTGTGCGGGCCCGAGCTGCTTTATTCCCAGCTCCAAACCGCGACCGGACCTGACCGCCTTTGGAACAGCCGCGATTTTTTCGAGGCAAAACTGAAGGAACAGATCGCCCGTCATCACAAATTTCACGACACGTCCTACAACCTCGAACCCAACATCAAGGAAGGTCCCGGGGGTTTGCGCGATATCCAGATGATCGGATGGGTCGCGAAACGCCACTTCGGGGCCAAAACGCTGCATAGCCTGGTGGCCCACGGATTCCTCACTGAAGAGGAATTCGCTGCGCTGGATGAGGGGCAGAAATTTCTCTGGAATGTTCGTTTCGGGCTGCATGCGCTGGCGGGGCGACGCGAAGACCGGTTGCTTTTTGACCATCAACGGACGCTGGCGCGCAAGTTTGGCTACAACGAGGAAGGCCTCAAATCCGCCGTTGAAGCGTTCATGAAGCGCTATTACCGCACGGTAATGCAGCTGAATCGCCTGAATGAAATGCTGTTGCAGCTGTTTCGTGAAGCGATCCTGATCGGCGACACGCTCGGCGAGCCGCTGCCCATCAACAAGCGGTTTCAGTCCAGAAACGGTTTTGTGGAGGTCGTGCACGACGGGATTTTCAGGCGGTATCCGTTTGCTCTGCTCGAGATCTTTCTCGTCCTGGCGCAGCATCCTGAGCTCGGCGGCGTGCGCGCCCAGACAATTCGGCTCATACGCCAATACCGGTCCCTGATCGACGATAAATTTCGGGCCGATCTGCGCTGCCGCAGCCTGTTCATGGAATTGCTCCGACAACCTCAAGGCGTTACGCATGAGCTTCGGCGTATGAACCGTTACGGCGTACTGGCGGCCTATTTGCCGGTGTTCGGAAACATCGTCGGACAAATGCAGCATGACCTTTTTCATCACTACACCGTCGATGAACACACCTTGTTCGTCGTTCGAAATCTGCGCCGATTCACTGTTCCGGAATTCGCGCATGAATTTCCGTTGTGCAGCGAACTCGTCCAGAAGATTCCCAAACCGGAAATTCTTTACCTCGCCGGGATGTTTCACGATATCGCCAAGGGCCGAGGCGGCGACCACTCGGAATTGGGCGCCGACGATGCACGCGCGTTCGCGCTGCACCATGGCTTGTCGGAGTACGACACCCGACTACTCGCCTGGCTGGTTCAAAATCACCTGGTCATGTCGACGACAGCGCAGCGCAAGGACGTCAGTGATCCGGACGTGATTACGGAGTTCGCGACACAGGTCGCTACCCAAACACGTCTGGACTACTTGTACTTGTTGACCGTCGCGGACATCCGCGCCACGAATCCCAATCTCTGGAATTCCTGGCGAAACTCGCTGCTTATGGAACTCTACCTCGCTACGTCGCGCGCTTTTCGCCGCGGATTAAGCAATCCGGTGGATCAAAACGATGTGATTCGCGAGACAAAACTTGAAGCCATGCGCTTGTTGCGCGACTCCGGCCCGGTCCCGGAGCAGGTCGATGAGCTATGGCAATCGTTCGGCGAGGAATATTTCCTGCGCTACTCTGCAGACCGGGTGGCCTGGCACACGCGGGCTATTCTTCAACACCGGGACCGAAACGCCCCCTTGGTACTAATCCAGTCACAAGGACAGTACGGACGAGGCGGAACTGAAGTCTTTATTCACACTAGCGATTCGGACCGGCTGTTCGCCATCATTACCACGACGCTCGACCAACTCGCACTGAACATTGTTGACGCGCGAGTTATTTCAACGCTGGATGGCAGAACGCTGGATACCTATACCGTCCTGGAACAAGACGGCACCCCGATCGCCCAACCCCCGCGATTGGCAGAAATTGCCGAAACTGTGCGCGCAAAGCTTCAGATTCCCGTAATTCCAAAGCGACCGGCGCCGCGCCATCTGGCCCGTCAGATCAAGCACTTCAATATCCCAACGCGGGTCACTTTCGTTCCCGACCCCCACGGCGAAAGAACCATCATGGAAGTCACGACCAACGATCGTCCTGGACTGCTCGCCCAGATCAGCCACGCCATGACGCAATGCAAGGTCCGCCTTCAGAACGCCAAGATCGCTACGCTGGGCGAACGCGTCGAAGATATCTTCTTTATCACCGACGAGAAAAACCAGGCTTTGGACGATGAAGCGCAGCGTAGCCAATTGTCCGAAACCATCCTTTCTTATCTCTCCCAGTAAGGTTCTTAACCTTCTCTAAGAACTGTCGATACATTGGACGTGCGCCCGCGAGGTCCTGAACCCAGTGGCAGGTGCGCGGGCAACCCACGTTCAACAGGTCCTAGAGATATGAAACTTCGACAACTCCAATATATCTGCGAAGTCGCGCGCCGCGGACTGAATGTTTCGACGGTCGCTGAAGTGCTGCACACCGCACAGCCCGGCATCAGTACGCAAATCCGCCTGCTTGAACAGGAACTCAAGGTCAAGATTTTCGAACGAAATGGTAAGCGGCTGGTCGCCATCACTCAGCCCGGGAAAGTGATTGTCCAGCGCGCTGAACGGGTTCTGCGCGAAATCGAATACATCAAACAAATCGGACACGAATTTACGCAGGAGGATGCAGGCACGTTCTCGATCGCCACAACTCATACACAGGCGCGGTATGCGCTTCCGCTGACGATCAAGAAGTTCAAGGAACAATATCCAAATGTGCGGCTGCGCATCCATCAGGGAGACCCTGAGCAAATCGCCGAGATGGTCATCAGCGGAGTTGCCGATGTCGGCATCGCGAGCGAAACGGCACACATGCACAAACTTCTAGTGACTCTCCCCTGCCACACATGGGACTTTTGTGTCGTAACGCCGCCCAATCATCCGCTGACCAAAGAAGCGTCGCTGACAATTGAGCAGTTGGCAAAATACCCGCTTATTACTTACGACTACTCATTCGCGGGACGTTCGTTGATCAACAAAGCGTTTACCGAAAAGAACCTGATGACCAACATGGCGCTAACCGCGATGGACTCCGACGTCATCAAAACCTACGTGGAGCTGGGGCTCGGAGTGGGAATTCTCGCCACGATGGCATTTGACGAGAAACGCGATACTGATCTGGTCAGTATCAACGCTGGACATCTGTTTGAATCAAACACGACGCATATCGGGCTGCACAAGGGGAAATATTTGCGCGGCTATATGTACGCGTTCATCGAACTGTTCGCGCCGCATCTAAAACGAAAAACGATCGACGAAACATTGCACGCCGAATAATCCCCGGCTTTTCTGGCAACCGTAAAAAAGCGAAACCCCGCATCCGCGGGGTTTGCTTTTGACACCCATTGCAACCTGATTGTCAGCTTTTCGCGCGACGGCGCGAGAATCCCAGTCCTACGAGGCCCAAACCCATCAGCGCCAGGGACGCGGGTTCCGGAACGTCGGTCGGAGGAGGCGGCGGAATGCCACCACTAAATTCGAAGCTGCCATAGCTCGTCTGGAATTTGATCGGGAAGGGATCGAATGACACGCTTCCGTTTGAAAAATCGCCGTAGATGGTCAGCAAAAATGAATCCGAGTCACCCGCGGCCAACGCTGTGGGCTGTCCGCCACCGCTGCATCCCTGTGTGAATACGCAAACGTCGATGTTGTTGTAACCACCCGGATAATTCTGCGATCCCGTCTGAACAACCGCCGAGGAAAATGCACCATCATTGGCATCCGTGAAAGTTACCGCTGTCGGGTTCGGGCTTACTCCGAAACCGAATGACGTGATTCCCGCATTTATGCCAGACGGAACGACCGTCGTATTGGAAATCGTGATGTTGAGAGAAATAGCTGCAGCGGTAAACGAAGTTACCAGGAAGCTACCGCTTGCTGAGAGGTCGATCGGCGTCGGCGACGGACCGTCGTTGTCCAGACTGCCAGCAGCCAAGTACCAGTCGATATTGAAACTGGTCGGAGCATCGCCGACGTTCACGGTGATTGCTGATGCCGGGACACTGGTTAAGGCAAGCGCTCCTGCGACTGCAACACTCCCGATAAAACGTTCCAACTTCATGGCGTGACTCCTCGTAACGGCTTTACAAATTTGCGCCCGATTGGGCTACTTTCATTATGTAAAGCAACGCGCGTGCCAATCAGTCCATGTTGTTGTTATTTATACCTTTCATAGAAATTGCGACTTGAGCTCAAAGTGCCGAGTGTTAAGTAGTCCGACAACTCTGCAAACACCCGAAGTGCACCTGGATCGTCGCCCTGAACCAATGTTTACTCCGTCAGGGGCCGGGAGCATCCAGATTTGGATCCCGCGATCGAACCAACAGGCCACCGCGCCCCGTCAAAATGCTCTTCAATTTTGCAGCGGCCAAGCCCATCAGGAAGCGCAATAACCGATAGAAATGGTTGGGATAGTGGAGTGTCAGCTTCAAGTAATACATTCCGATCTGCGGGCGCTTGTAGAACCAAAGCAGAATTTCCTGATAGTGCCGGTCGAGTTCCTCCACGCTGATCCCGTCCGGAGCCCAAACGAAATTCATTCCGTTCATTTTTTCCCAGTGATCCTCTCGGATATTCGTACCGTACAGATCCCGATATACCGGCGATCCTGGATACGGCGTGAATTTAGTGAGGTTCATGATGGTCATCGGAATGCGGCGCACGAATTCCTTGGTGGCTTGGATTGTTTCCGGGTTTTCGCCGGGATAACCGAGCATGAACAATCCCTTCACGCGAATGCCCGCCTCCGCAGTCCACTTTACCGCCTGTTCGGAGGCCTCGACCCGAGCCTGCTTGTCCATTTGCTGCAGCAGCTCATCACTGCCGGTCTCGAGTCCAAAGCTGATTTCCCAACAACCCGCCTTCTTCATTAATTGCAGAACATCGGGCTTGACCGTATCCACGCGCGCCGTACACGTCCACGTCATCTTGAGCCCGCTCTCAAGTAAC
Source organism: Proteobacteria bacterium UBA6921 (assembly GCA_002450895.1). Classification (GTDB taxonomy): domain Bacteria; phylum Pseudomonadota; class Gammaproteobacteria; order SG8-11; family SG8-11; genus UBA6921. The sequence goes on along the minus strand of DKAR01000008.1, from coordinate 5,736 downwards.
AGGTTACAGAGCTCCGTGACACGGACGCGGCTGGCCAGGAAAAGATCGTCGACGAAAAAGATGTGGCGCACACCATACGTATCGTGGAGGTGTTTCATCATCTCGAATACTTTCTTCGGAGAATAATGACGCACCTTGGCGCCGAAGGTCGACGTATCACAGAATTTGCAATGAAACGGGCAGCCGCGCGAAGCGGCAATTGTTGCAACCGGGCCACGCGGGAAGTCGTATATCGCTGGCTTGTAGGCGCGCGGAAAATCCGGCAGGAGATCCCACGCGGGAAACGGCAAATCATCGAGCAATTTATTGACCGGATTGCCGGGCGTCGTGTGCACGAACGGCCCTTTTCGAAATATGATTCCGGGGACACTCCACAGGCTCCCCTTCGCTTCAAGCGCACCCAGCAGGTCCATCAGGACTTTTTCGCCTTCGCCGACCACGGCGTAGTCGAACTCGCGGAATCGCTTGATTGTTTCGGGACCCATCGAGGAGATGTGCGGACCACCTACGATGATGATTGTTTCCGGCAATGCCGCCTTGATCTTGCGCGCAATTGCCGCCGCGCCCCATACACCGACGGTAAACAGCGTAATTCCGACAAAGCTCGGTGCCTGCCGAATTACCTGGGCAGCGACATCGTCGACGCCTAAATTAAAGATATCGCTTTCGATGATCGATGGGTTGTATCCGTGCAGACGCACTTCAGCCGCAAGATGCAACAGACCCAATGACGGTGAACGATTGGTAATATGTTTTACAAATTCGTATCCCGGCGCGATGCGTTCGTATGGCGGGTTGATGAATACGATGTCGCGATTTGCCATGATTATTGTAGGCCCTTCATTGAGCAGGGAAGGTTGCAGGATGCATCTGCAATTCCGTGAAGTCAAACGTCCCGGACTCCGGGAATTTTTCAACCGCGAACGTGCAGCCGGAATGTATTGATGCCCAACACCGCGCTTGAACACTTGCCCGTGTTCCTCACAAGCCTCTCAATCGGTCTGTTGATGGGACTGGAACGGGAGCGAAATCCGGCAGCGCGCGCCGGGCTGCGCACCTTTGCGCTCGTTGCCGTGTTCGGCACCTTGGTTGCGATGCTTTCGGAGAAGACGGGATCCACCTGGCTGCTCGCCGTCGGACTCATACTGGTCGGAGCGCTCATTATTGGCGCCTATTTTCAGGCTCCGGCACCCCAGAACGATCCGGGCACAACAACCGAGGCGGCACTGCTAGTGTGTTTTTGCCTCGGCGCAGCGGTGTGGTTCGACTACCCGACACTTGCGATCATCCTCGCCGTCGTCTCAACGCTGCTGCTTTACTTCAAACCGGAACTCGCCTCGATCAGCAAGAATATGACGCGCGGCGAGTTGTTATCCATTCTTCAATTTGCCGTGCTGACGTTTGTCGTACTCCCCGTCTTGCCGAATACCGACTACGGCCCGTACGGTGCGTTTAATCCACACCACATCTGGATGATGGTGGTACTGATTGCCGGGGTCAGCCTCGCGGGATACGTCGCGTTGCGACTCATGGGCGGTCGATGGGGCGCCCCGGTGCTCGGCCTGCTCGGTGGACTGGTATCGAGCACGGCGACAACGCTGGTTTACGCACGCCATGGAAAGTCACGCGTCGATCTGGTTCCGCTGGCAACGCTGGTCATTTTGCTGGCCAACGTAGTCGTGCTGATTCGGCTTGCCGTGCTGACAGCAGTTGTTGCACCCGAGCTGCTAACACAGATCGTTTCAAAGCTGGGCGCAGGTCTTGCTGTCGGACTCACCATTGCGATCTATCGGTGGCGCCAGTCCGCCGCCGGAGGAACCCTTCCTGTGCCGGAAATTCAGAATCCCACGGAAATTCGCGCGGCACTGACTTTCGGTGGGCTCTATGCGGCGGTTTTGTTTTTAAGCGCGCTGCTTTTGGATTACTTTGGCAGCAGTGGTCTTTACTCCGTCGCAATTTTATCCGGTCTCACCGACGTGGATTCGATTACGCTTTCATCGCTACATCTCTACGATCAGCAGAAACTGTCCGCCGACCAGGTTTCGACGAGCGTCGGTCTCGCCGTAATTTCGAATCTTTCATTCAAGCTTGGAATGATTTTCGTCGTCGGCGGAATGGGTCTGTGGCGACAATGCCTGACCGGGTTCGCGGCGATGGCCGTCGGAATTGGAATCGGTGTTGTGCTGTTTTGAAGCGGCGCTTAAAACTTAAGTCAAACGAACGCGATAGACCTCGATCAACGACGTTTTCTTTTGTCGCGCCTGCTCAAGTGCATGCGTTGTCAGCAGTGTCATACCTTCAGCGGTCGCGACGTTTCGGATAGCACCCGCGGAGACACCGCGAAGAATTTCGTCGCGAATTGACTCCGATACCTCAAGCAATTCGTAGACGGCGAATCGACCCTTATAGCCGGTGAAATGGCAGGCCTCGCAGCCACGCCCTTTGTAAAAGGTTTCCTCCAAAGGCACATCCAGGGCGCGGCGGACGGACGGGTCCACCTGCTCCACTTCAAGGCAGTCCGGACAATTTCGCCGAACCAACCGTTGCGCCAAAACGCCAAGCACTGACGACGCGACGAGGTAGGGTTCGATTCCCATTTCGACCAGTCGCGTCATGGCGCCGGAAGCATCATTGGTATGGAGCGTGCTCAACACCAAATGCCCCGTTAAAGCGCTCTCCACCGCAATGACACCGGTCTCCTTGTCGCGAATCTCGCCGATCAGGATCACGTCNNATACTCAACCGGATCTTCAATCGTGATGATATTGACGTTTCGCTTCTTGATCTCATGCAGCGCGGCATACAGCGTCGTGGATTTCCCACAACCCGTCGGACCCGTCACTAACACCATGCCATAGCTCTTGTGCAACATGTGCTTGAGCAATTCGCCGTCGCGTTCGTTGAAACCTAATTCTTCAACCGATTTAATGCTGGAGCTGGTATTTAGAATTCGCAGGACGACACTCTCACCCCGAACGGTCGGGATGACTGAGATGCGCAAATCAATGCGCCGGCCTGATGCCACAACTTGCACGCGACCGTCCTGCGGCAGCCTTCGCTCGGAAATATCCATGCGACCGAGAATTTTGATCCGGCTGACAACCGCCGCGTGCAGCGACTTGGGATACTCGTGCGCGTGAATCAACGTTCCATCAACCCGGTAGATCAACTCAACATGGCGTTCTTCCGGGTGGACGTGAATATCGGAAGCGCGTCGGCGAATCCCTTCCTGGATCATGTTGTCCACGAGCTGTACGACCGGCTTTTCACTACCCAGGCGCTCCGCTTCGCGCACATCCTGTTCGTCCAGATCTTCCTTGACGCTCAACGCCTCAAGCGCGTCGAAAATCCGCGCCTCGGCAAGCGGTCGATATAATTTATCGAGTGCGACCTCAATGTCTTGCGGCGTGGTCAGGGCAATGTCCAGGCCGTTGCCCACGAAACGAAGCATGTTCATCGCTTCAGCATTGGTCGGATCATCGGTCGCGATGACAAGCCGCCCTTTTCTCACCAGCAGCGGAACGCAACGATAAGTCCGCGCGATCTTCTCGGGGACCATCGAAACAATATCGTTGTTTACGGGAAAGTCGCGGACCCGAACGTACGGGACACCAAAACGGCGGGCCAGCGCGAGAAAAATTTCATCAGAACTGGCGACACCGAGACCCGACAGGATGTCCGCAAACTTGCCGTGCGTTTTCTTTTGCAGGTCGAGCACCTGATCGATCGCGCTTTCAATTTCCGGGTTGCCGCGATCGGCGGCGGCTTTACGCCACGGGTGACTCTGATCAAGAAGTGCCTGCAACTCTTCCGGAGTCGTGGCGATATCTGCCGATGCGGAGGACCCCGGCGCATTAGCGCCCGCAGTTCGATCAGAAGCGTTCTCGGCGACGCGCGCCTGAGTGCTGCCCTTCTCCATTGAACCCTCGTGATCTGCCGTTGCCGTGGGGGAAGTTCGACACTCAATCAGTCGGCACACCGGCCAAGATCTTGACGGATTGTTGAAAAATCTGGGGCAAGCGAAGTAGCAATGATTGGGCTGCGATCGCACGAAAAACCGCAGCTTGGCTAATGAGTTGGATCCCCTGACGTCACAATAAACTCCCATGCATTGCCATCCGGATCGCGACAAAACAGTGCCTTGCGACCGGATTTGCTCAAAGTGTAGGGAATTCCGCCGGAATCCAGCTTTTGGCAAAGACCGGCAATATCGTCCACGGCAAACGCCGTGTGGCGATCGCGGCCCCCGTGCGCCGGCCGATTCGAAACAGGGTCGACATTCGGCAGTTGCAGCAGGTGCACTTGCTGGCGGTCATTGATCCACAACCAGGCACCGGGATAACCCAGGTCCGGCCGCGCCTCATCGATCCTTAGTCCAAGAACGTCACGATAAAACTGCAAGGATCGACTCACATCGCTCACGATGACGCTGGCGTGCAGGATGGCTTTAATTTTCATTGGCGTGCGACTCCACATGCGAACGCGCGGCAAGGTACGCGCCGGCGGCAATCAAGAATCCGCCAATCCACTCGCGCGGCAGCACGACTTCGTCAGTGAGCAGCTGCGACGATACGGCACTGGCGACAAGCTCAAACAAAAGAATCACCGCCGCGCGATGGACCGGCAATTGCGTCATTCCATATTGCACGGCGTACGTCATCGTCATTATCGCGATGATGCCCAATGCGGCCGCGCCTGCCCATGTTTCCAGAGCAACCTCTGGAAGCGGCGTATGCGACGCGGTGATCCATAACGCGGTCACCACACTCACGCCCAGCCAGGCAATCAGCGTTTTCAAAGGAAGTGATACATCACCGGTGGCCCGGATAAAAACGTTCGACAGCGCAAAACTCAGCCCGGCGGACATCGCCAGCCAATCGGCCGCGCCCTGCGGCCATGGCAATCCCAATGTCGGATCCCACAACATGATGGCCGCGCCCACCATGGCCAGCATCAGCACACGCACACCGCGAACAGAAATCGATTCCTTCAGAAATACGCGCGCAATCAGTGTGGCCCACAGCGGCGAGAGAAAGAACAGCAATGTGACTCGAAGGACATTGCCGTTGAGAATGGCAATTATGAAAGCGACGTTGCACCATCCATTGGCGAACGCCATGCCGGTAAGCGCCCAGGGCCGGCGCAGGAAGTCCCTCGCGCGCGGGAGAGCGGCCCAAATTCCCACGGCTATCGGGGCGCTGAAAACGACCAGCGTAGCCCACAAGCCTTGCAGTCCGGAATGCTCCAGCAGGCGCAGCGGATACCAAAGAATTCCCCACATCGTGGCGGAATACAGCAGGCCAAAAACCGGAAGATAGGCGCGCATGGCTTCTTGTCGTATGTCGTGATGCTTTATACTTGGCGCCGAATTCTATCGATGCGGCGATGTATTTGTCCGGGAGTTCGCCCGGGCCACCGCGCATCTTCGCATAACACAATTCGATCTACTTTCAGCCGCCGTTTAAATGAATCCGGATCTAGCCAAACTCCAGCCCTACCCGTTTGAGAAGCTCGCGGCGCTCAAGGCCGGATGCACCCCGCCAGCCGGGCTGGATCATATCGCCCTGTCGATTGGCGAGCCCAGGCATCCATCACCGGAAGTCGCACTGGCGCCACTGCGTGACAACCTCGACCAGTGCAACCGCTATCCGCTGACAAAAGGCAGCACCGAACTGCGCCAGGCGATCGCCGGCTGGCTGCAGCGCCGCTTCGAGCTGGGTACAGACAGTGTTGATG
>DKAR01000053.1 GCA_002450895.1 Proteobacteria bacterium UBA6921 | reverse complement strand
CGTGAGGGCCGACTGCAACACGGCACCACCCGAAGATGTGTTGTTTCGGGCCTAACTTACCCACTGGTACCGGGTCCCGACACGTGCAGATCGCACTGTGGTTCACAAGACTGTTTCGCTTGACCGACGGGTTTGACTGTCCGCTTTGGAGCGAACGTTCGCGGTCATTTCTTTCGTTCGAAGGTCGCCTTAGGGTCGTATCTTCGCCTTCTATCGCGATGCAGCGTTGTGGCGCGCACGAGCTGGAGGCGATTACGCCGCGTGCTCCTGTGTGGACCAAGGCTTAATCTTCTCGAGCGTTGATTCGAGCGCATCTTTGGCTACAGCGGTGTCATAGTCCGCCTGCAGGCGCAGCCACCAGCCATCCGATAGCCCCAGGAAGCGACACAGACGCAGATCCGTGTCCGCTGTGATTGAACGCTTACCTGCAACAATCTCCCCAATACGGCGTTGCGGGACACCGATCTCCTTCGCCAAGCGGTACTGGGTCATACCCATCGGTTTGAGAAACTCTTCGAGCAACATCTCACCGGGGGAGACCGGCGCCAATTTGGTTGATTTCTTAGCCATAAACAACCTCGTACTCAGTGATAGTCCACAATCTCAACATCCTCTGCATTGCCGGCGGTCCACCGAAAGCAGACGCGAAATTGATCGTTGATCCGGATACTCCACTGGCCGACGCGATTGCCGCTGAGCTTTTCCAGCCGGTTGGCGGGAGGTGCGCGCAAATCGTCCAGGCTGCGTGCCAAATCCAGCTGCTTCAGCTTACGCAACGCGGGCCGTTCGATATTCGTGAAGCGCCTCACCCGACCGAGCTCAAACAGCTTGCGGGCGTCCTCATCCCTGAAGGATTTGATCATGGATCGATACTAACGTTGTACGGTAGTATTGTAAAGCGTTAGCACGCGAGAAGTGCGGTGGGATACACGCTTCCGAAGCGACTATCCGGTGCCGAAAGATTAAATGCCGCGCCGTATCGGCGATCTTTCCAATGCCCCCAGTTTGCGATGCCTCCGGTTCACCTCTCAGTCCGCCCGGTGCGGGCTTTTTCACTATTGGATCTCGTGCGTCCGTCGCCAAGGTGTATGTTTCACGCCCACATTACCGCTACTATGGTTTCACTTGCCGTGGACATTCTTGGGAGATTGGCGATGCCTGCTCGCAAACACATCCTGCTCGATATGAAGCACGCGAAGATGCTGAAGAGATTTGCCTCTAAGATTCAGGTCTCTGAATCCGAAGTGATTCGACGCGCGCTTGATTCCTACAATCCGGCGCGTGAATCAGAACATGAAACAACGGGCTCTCTGTTAACGGTACTGAAGGATGCCAATGAGAGGGCGCGTACCGCCGTGGCACGAGCGGAAAGCGAACTTGCAGAGACGGTCGCGTTCCAAGCGCATCGCCAAAGTAGAAAAACGGGTTGAGTTCACGCAGTACACGGCATCGAGGTCCGCGAAAAGCGCGCATGGTGCAACATCAAGTCAGCCGAGCAATCCTGTTCCGCTCGCGGAACAGGAACGAGCTGACAATCAGCGCTCGATATCCGGGTTGATACTCTTGCCTTTCTTGGCACTGTTGATCGCGTTGGCGGTGATGCGGTCCAGAGTTTCCGCTGTATATGCGCGACCGTCGCCGTTGTCCAACTGGCGGTCGCCGATCGCAAGGGAAGATCGCACGGCGGCTACTCGTTCGCTCTCCACGCACCACGTGTCCAATTGCGATGTCATTATGCGGCGCGAATTTCATTTAGCAGGTCTGGATGTCGGTCCAAAACCTTGAATAGTTTTACCAGTGCCAATGGGGGTTTTGTCTTTCCGTTCTCGTAGCGCGAGAATGCGTTGACGCCACCGCCGAAGAGTTCTGCCGCTTCGCGTTGGTCCAGCGCGAGCTTCTTGCGCACACGGGCGATGAATTCAGGATCCACGATCGCGGCGTTGATCTGTTTCGCGAATGCGCGCATTTCACGCATGACGCGATCCGATTCTGCCGCGTCCAGAATCGATTCCGCGCAGGCAGGGCAGAAATCGCCCGTCACCGCCGGAATGAGGGTGGTTTCGCCCTTGTAGGTATAAGACAGGTCGCGGGTATCGTGAATCAATTCCGCCGCTCCACACACGGGACATTTCATATTCACAGCTCCTTGAACGATACGATGACCACGTCATCGATCACAGTGAGTTTCAAGTACACGTCGCCGGCCGATGTCTTTGCGTGGTACACGTCTTGCCAAATCGTATGGTCCGCATAGGTGGTCATGCTCTTGTAGAAGTCGCCGGGAGTGAGCGCCATCACCACCGCCAGGCGTCCGGAGTAGTCGAAGCCCAAAAATTCGGCACCGACACGCGCGGCATGGGTGGTGCGCACCTTGCCCGCCTCGACCAGTCCTTTGATCACCGCCAATTTGCAGTGGGGAGTGCTTTTCTCCATGGAAGAACCTTAACCAAAAAGGTTACGTTTGGCAAGTAGGTTAATATCGCTTCCGGTTGCCTTCGACACGTTCGCTACAGCGATGTGCGTCTCGTTTGGCGGTCTGGGTCGTAACTTATTGAATATTTTGAGCTCCAGAGCTGCGATCGAGGGAGAACTATTCTTAGCCAGCTGTGACGAGGCCATTGAGGCCTCACCGCATCGCATTGCTCATATGGGCAACGGTCGAACGCAGAACGCGGCGGCGACGCCGTTTCATGGCTGGTGGGATACGTTGACCGGTTCTTTTTTGGGATGGCTGGCGACAGCGAAAACACTGTGAAATTGCGTTCGATACGATCGTGGCGGATAGTTTCACGGCCATCGTCGCTTCGATAGGCACCAAATGAGGTTCCGAAAGACGGGGGATTTTTTCGGACGACTACGTGGTTCGGTGTGACACACCGGAAGGACGCGAAAGAATGATTGTTCCCGCCGCGTGGGTTGTCGCCGACATCGAGGACTGACTTTTCCATGCTCATACACGGCGACCAAGTACGCCTTACAAAGAAGGACTGCGACTTGCTGCGTGGCCTGGCTGGGTCCGATCCTTCCTACATAAGAACTCGTACACAGCTGGAAATGTACGTTCGGCAACATCTGGTCAACTATACGGGACGATCCGCCTCGGAGCTTCTGTTACGTCGCATGCTGGAGTCGTTCTGCATACCGAGACTGTAACCACGACTTGGAGTGTCGGATCGAATTGTGACCGCTCATGCTCGGAAATCGTCGAGGCGACGGGACTCAACAATTTACAAATCCACGTGAGCTTGTTGCTACCACGTATGTGGCCGACTGAAGGCCATTGCTCCAAGCTCGAACCCGGCTAACGGCGGCTATAGCCGTTCGTTTTATAGTCGTTCGCCACGAGCCTAAAACTTTTTCGGTCATCTCACGTGCCACACAAGCCCGATCCCGCTGATCTCACCCATCCACTTGAAGCGGAGTGTCGAAGGTTGCGCGCCGAGAACATACGTTTAGTTGCGTTGTTGCAGCAGCATGGCATTTCTTCCCAGGAAAAACTTGTTGCGCCGAAACCGGAGTCGACCGCTTCTACCAATCTTTCTTCGGAGGAGAAGATCGCTCTGTTTCGTCGCCTGTTTCGCGGGCGGACAGATGTTTATCCGCTGCGTTGGGAGAGCAAGGCCGGGCGTGCAGGCTACACGCCGGCGTGCGGTAACGAGTGGCGTGCTGGAGTCTGCGAGAAACCGCGCATCAAGTGCGCCGACTGCGGACATCGCTTGTTGTTACCGGTAACCGACGCGGTGATTTACTCTCATCTGGCCGGTGAACAGGTCGTCGGTGTTTATCCATTGCTGCCCAACGACACGTGCTGTTTCCTCGCCGTCGATTTCGACGACGACCCGGAAGCCGCCGCCGGCAACTGGCGCGACGACGCGCGCGCCTTCGTGGATTCTTGCCGCGAACTATCCGTGCCGGTGACGCTGGAAATCTCGCGCTCGGGCGTTGGGGCGCATGCGTGGATCTTCTTCGCGGCGCCGGTCCCGGCGCGCGATGCGCGGCGCTTGGGCTGCGCCATCATCAGCCGCGCGTGTGCTCTAACACGGCAGCTCAAACTAACGACTTACGACCGGTTGTTTCCGAATCAGGACACGCTGCCCAAGGGCGGCTTCGGCAATCTCATCGCGTTGCCGTTGCAGAAAAAGGCGCGGGAGAAAGGGTGCAGCGTGTTCGTCGACGAACGCTTTCAACCCTACGCCGACCCGTGGGCCTACCTCGCATCCGTTGTACCAATGCCTTCCGCCGAAGTTGAGGCGGCCATCGTGCGCGCGACCGGCGGCGGCCACCCGCTCGACGTCGCGTTTATTGCCGACGAAGACGAGACGGAACCGTGGAAGCGGCCAGCGCCCTCCGGAAAACTTCCCGGCCCGTTGCCGACAGCGCTGAACGTCACGCTCGCCAACCAGCTTTACTTCGAGAAGAACCAGATCCCCCAACCGTTGCTGAATAAACTGATACGCCTCGCGGCGTTCCAGAATCCGGAGTTCTACAAAGCGCAGGCGATGCGGTTTCCCGTGTGGGACAAGCCGCGCGTCATCGGTTGCGCGGAGAATTTTCCCCGGCACATTGCGTTGCCGCGCGGCTGCCTCGACGCTGTTTCGAAATTGCTGGAAGACAACGGCATCGCGCTCGTAACACACGACGAACGGTTCCGCGGCACACCATTGGCGACGTGGTTCACCGGCCAGCTTCGTCCGGATCAGGACGAGGCAGTCATGGCGATGAGTGCGCACGACATCGGCGTACTGTGCGCACCGACCGCGTTTGGGAAAACTGTCACGGCTGCTGCGATTGTCGCCCGGCGAGCGGTCAACACGCTGATCCTCGTACACCGTACCGAGCTGCTTAAACAATGGCAGGAACGGTTACGCGCGTTTCTTGATCTTGGGAAAAACGATCTTGGCATCATCGGCGGGGGTAAACACAAACCGTCCGGGAAGATTGATGTCGCTGTCATGCAGTCATTGTCGCGCAAGGGCGACACCAACGATTTGATCGCGCAGTACGGCCACATCGTCGTGGATGAATGTCATCATCTGTCGGCAGTGTCGTTCGAAGCATTGTTGAAACGCGCGAAGGCGCGTTACGTGCTGGGACTGACGGCGACGCCGTATCGCCGCGACGGGCAACAACCGATCATCTTCTTGCAGTGTGGTCCGGTGCGACATGAGGTGAAGCGGTCGAACACGGCGCCGCATGCACGGGTGGTACTGCCGCGCCCAACGGATTCGCCGCTGATCCACGATCGCGCCGCCGGGATTCAGGATCTGTTTCGCCAGCTGGCGGCCGACGCCCGGCGCAATCGCCACATCATCAATGACGTGCGCGAAGCCCATAGTGCGGGCCGGAACATCATTGTGCTGACAGAGCGCACCGATCATCTGGAGCGGCTGCGGACTGAAATCGCCGGCGATATCGCAAATCTGTTCGTGCTTCACGGACGCCTGACGAAGAAACAGCGCACCGAAACGCTCGCCGCGCTGGAGGTCCTGCCTGGAAATACGCCGCGCGTGTTGTTGGCCACAGGCAAGCTGATCGGCGAGGGATTCGATCATGCGCCGCTCGACACCCTGATGCTGGCCATGCCGATCTCATGGAAGGGCACGCTGCAACAATACGCGGGCCGCCTGCACCGCGAACACGCCACCAAGTCCGACGTGCGAATTTACGACTACGTCGACACCGGCAATCCCATGCTTGAACGGATGTGGAATAAGCGGCAGCGCGGGTATCGCGCGATGGGGTATGAAGTAGCGGCAGATGCGATTCATTCATTTGGGGTCACAACAGACTTGGCTCCGCCTGTAGTGAAGTGAACTTCACGCGGAACGTATTCGTTGCGATTCGTGCTTGTCTGCTGCACAACAGCAGGTAGCTTTGGCGGGCGCCCATTACGGAGTGTGCCGGGCTCGCCAGTGGGTCTGACCCATGGACCGCTTAAGTGGGGCAGCCATTGCTCGGCGCGACCCAACGCGTGCACCAACGCCCGAATCGTCAGCCAATGCCGGTACGCGGTGGACGGTTGTTGTCGGGTCGCATGCACGGACAAGTACCATCGCAGGTGTTTCACCTGCCACTGGCGCGGCCCGAGGTGCCATCGCCGCCAGACCAACCGCGCTATTGCCTCGGCGCGATGCAGATGCGCTTTCACGCTTCCGCGCCGGCTGCCGGGCAAGGTACGAGCGAGGAGCTCGCGCGCCTCCCGCCCCGCAGCCAACTGATTCGGCGGACGGCCCATTACCTTGCACTTCCGACGTAAGCGGCGACAACGTCGGTCCGGCCGTGTCCCAACTCCCGCGCGATGACGGTTCGTGCCGCGAGGTCATTTGTTTTGTTCGCGGACCGTCCCGCGGAAACCACCGGCGCAGGATGGCCGGTGAGTTGCTGATAGCGTTCGCATGCATACGCAGCGCGTAGGTCGTGGAATCCATGCAGATCGCGACGCCCAGCTACGTCAGACCACACCGCGTACATGTGATTCCTCCACTGCACGAACGTCATTTGCTCCGGAATCACGTTGCGCGAACTGCCTTGCAGTTGTGCGGCATGATCGAGGGCGTGTCGCGCATGCGCGCCCACGGGAATCCAGCGATCGGTTTCCCGGCCGCGACCGCCCTTGGTTCCTTCGGTGACGTTGACCCTCCCCAAACGATGCGCCTGCTCGGCAGCCGTTCGGGCGTCCAATAAAGATGCTTCGCGAAATCGCAGCCCGAGTTCGCGGGCAAGTTGCGCGACGGCGAGGATGCGCTGTTCGTTACGAAGCTTCAGGTCATCGTAAATGACCTGAAGCTTCGCTCGATCCAAACCCTGTGGCATGGATTTCCGAACCGAGGAACGTTCTCCCACAAGAGACGACGGCGATACACGAACCTTGCTATCCCCACGCATGGTCTCGATCACAACATTCGCCGTACTCAGGAGATTCTGCGCATAGCTCACTGACGTTCGGCCTTCCACGACTTGCTCGCGCAAGTTGTTCGCGTATGCGCGTAGCAGCTCCATACTCACGTCGCGCGCATCACGGACACCGTTCGACTTTGCATACAGTGCAAACTGTGCCCAGCGCTCAGCGTGAGCAGCCTTTGTGCCGTAGTGTCCTTGTCCGTACCGATCGTCCAACGCTTGCATTCCTGCCCACGCCATTTGTTTCCCAAATCCGAAATTCCGCAATCCGCCCGCTTTTCCCATAACGCGACCCTGAGTATGGTGAGTGTTAAACCGGATTACGCGCCGGTCGCGCACTTGGCTTCTGTCGCTCGGCCTTGCGGCAGTCTCCTTCCGACTGCGGGAAAATTCGCCACATTCGCACTTCACCTCTGAACGACCGATGGTCGCGGGTCAGGTGCCGGCTGCATCACCGTTCCATCTGGTGATCGCCGCGAACGTGGTTTCGCGGGCTTTTTCATCGGCAACAAGGACTCCAAACCCGGCTGCCGCAGTGACTTGAACCAGGGTGCCGCGGCCCGTCTCTGTGGACGTGCTTCGCGTGTCCAACAGAGACGGGCACAGACTTGGTTCAACCTCTCCAACACAACTGCGAGAGGATTTCTGCGCCACACCGAAAGAACATTTCAGCGTGACGATCATTGGCTGTCGTGCGATCGTTCCGGATCGCTCGACAGCGCAGCTCGGCAACATTGCCCGAGCACATTGGACTACTCAGACCCGCAGCCGTAAGACTGGATGCGCAAATCGTGGGTCGTACATGCGCAAAGGGCGCTACTTTTCCCAAGTAGCCAGGGTACTGCACAAAAACCGGCTCGCTTCAGGATGGCCTGCGAAGCACGCCATCGATGTGTTCAGACTATGAAGAATGGAACTCCGCTTCCACTGATTTGTTGTTAGTTTGCGCAACGATCTTGCTGAGGGACAGCCACGCGCTTTCGCGCGTGGCGTACCTTGAACTGCCATCGAGGCGACGGAGCTTCTGCATCGTAAGGCGGTTCGGCTTTGCGAATATCGCACTTGTCTACCGTGCGTTACGTGCCTTTGCTCTTCGCATGATCTCGTTGAGTTTCTTCTTCAACACACTGTCCTCCCAAGATGGTGGTGGCGGCGGCATCTGGAAAGGGCGTGCCGCCTGCGCGGCGATGTGCTGTTGCGCATCGCGCGCATCTGCGATGGCGTACTTGAACTCGTAAGTCAGCTTCCCCTTTTGTGCCAGGGCTACCAATTTGCGCAGACAGCCGATCGGCGATGGACGAGCTCGACCTGCGCGAACCATTCCGTGCCACTCATCGACGATATCCTGCGCCTGCTCGTCCGCGAAGGATGCAACCAGCTCCCTTGCAACCCTTAGCTCGCTTATCGATATTCCTTTCGGAAATGTGATCGATGTTCGACGCTCATTGACGTTGCTCATCGCGCATGCCCCCCGCCTTCCGCGTCGCCCCTACGGCAGTGTTGATCCGTGGCGGAGCGCGACTGTGGATTTCGGTTCTCAATGTTCGCGGCCTGTATTGGCTGGGCAGACTGTTGCTGCTGACTTTCAATAACGTCACCGCAACTGATTGGTGTTTCGCCACCTTCCTCAAACCCAAACACTATCCGCAGGGTTGGAATAGTCGGGTAGATAACCTTTCGACCATGCCTGATCCTCACACTTCGCAGCTTGGAAAAAAGTGGCAGGTCTGAACAACACATTGAATGTCGGAAACCTCCATCCGTTCGACCGAGCAATGCCGCCAAGCTTTTGTCAGATAATGAGAACCCGTGCTTCTCGAGCACGAACCGGACTGTCATTTCGAAATCTGCTCGTTGCATAACAACCTCCAGAAAGCGAGAAAAGAACAGACCCCTGTGACGCCCGAGCCACGCTCGGGCAAAAACGAAAACGTATGGATAAAACCGAATGAAAAATTGTCGCGCCGCTGCCAGTCGATCCGAAACTGGATCGAGCAACGACTGAAGAAGCGCCGACACTTCACGTGCGGCGTTCGGGGAGTGAACAGCTCTCCGGCGGAGTTCGCCGGTGATTTATCAAGTATTTCGCGTTAGACAGTACCGAGGGATCTTTACGGTACGCCCAGACGCGCTACACAGAGGGCCACAACGGAGCGGCCGGCGTTAGGTACATCTGTACTGCAAAGCTTACCCAACGAATAGTGCGTTTGACCTATTCGCCGCAAGCCAATGGCATCTACCGAATGAATCGGAAAATGCCGCTATTGTGTGTTGCTTTACTGACGCTCGCGCCAGTGTGGTTGTCTCCATTGCCAATTCGTCCCGTGGCGCTCGTCAAAGCCCGCAGGTGGCAAGGAGTAAGACATCCAATCAGTCATTAGGCGTTGCCTACGGTCGCGTTCCTGCGACGCATGTAACTCTGGCCTGTAGGAACGCGGTCGTCAAGACATCACAGCGAAATAGAACGCAAACTAACAACAAATCCTGTTTCGAAGCTAAGAATGCTCTCACTACTGTTCGTCAAGCGCGTCCAGCTTGGCGACCAAATCCTCCGCACGTAGATGCGTGTACCGCCGCAGCATCTGCATCGTCTTATGGCCGCTTATTGACGCGACCTCCTGATCGCTAAGTCCGGACTCAACGAAACGGCTCACGGCTTCGTGTCGCAGGTCATGAAACCTAAGATTGGCGATCCCGAGGCGATGCAGTACCGGCTGCCAAATAGGGTCAAACTGATATGGACGCCGTATGCCGTCACGCCCAGGCTCACCCGGGAACAGCAAGTCCGTCCCCGTATCGCTGTTTGCGTGGCCAATGACCTTTCGAAAGACCTCAACAGCACTCTTGCCGAGTGGAACACCACGCGCTGACCCGTTCTTCGTGTCGTGAAGCCATACGACACGCTTTGACAAATCGACCTGATGACGACGCAGGGAGAGGATCTCGCCCCGACGCATCCCGGTGTAAATAGCAATGCGCACAATCCAGCCAAGGAGGGGATTACTATGTGCGTCACAGGCGTTCAGCAGACGTTGTTCCTCACTCTTTGATAGGCGGCGATTTCGCCCCTGCCCAGGACTTGGCTTCCGTATATTGGCAACAGGGTTGTAAACGAGCCCCAAACCCCACTCTCGTATTGCGACGGTAAACAAGTGTCCGAGCAAGGCGAGCTCCAGGCGAACGGTGTTGTTTGCCTTTCCTTTTCGAAGGCGATCATCGCGGTATCTTGAAACTATTTCTGGCGTCAGCGCGGCGAGGGCGTAGTCGCCAAGAACGTCCGCGACGTAACGCGCTTTGTTGCGTTCACCAACTTGAGTGGAACCTCGCTTCGTGGGCGTCACTTCCTGGAGATAGCGACTTAGTGCCTCGCAAACCGTCATTCGCTCGGACGGCGCACGATTGATATAGACGCCGCGGACCATTTCGTCTTCGGCTCTGCGTGCCCAGTCTTCTGCGTCACGCTTGGTTCGAAACGTCTTGCTTGCAGTGCGCCAACCTTTGCGACGCACCACCGCCTTCCACGTTCCAACTGGAGTCTTGACGATAGTCGCCATGAGCGTACTCTCCCGGGCCGTCAGTGTACCTGGAGTGTACCTCGGCGTGCTTGTCTATGAAATGAGAACTTGTAACCTGTTGATTAAATGGTGGGCCCGCTAGGACTTGAACCTAGGACCAAGGGATTATGAGTC
>DKAR01000193.1 GCA_002450895.1 Proteobacteria bacterium UBA6921 | reverse complement strand
GCCGAACAGCAACAGCTTTTCGGTGAGCGTTGTCTTGCCCGCGTCGGGGTGTGAAATGATCGCGAAGGTTCGCCGCCGCGCGATTTGAGTCAAAAGTTCAGACATGGATGCACCACAACCAAAAGGAGCGCCATTTTACAAAAATTCCTCGTTTTTGAGCCAAAAATCGCGTCTTTTTTGCAACGAATCATCCTGTGGCCACTTGCATCAGCGCAGCATGCCGGGACGACGTTGCACCTTCGGCACACCGATCACCACGTCCAACTTGCGCATCGGTCCGCGTGTCATTCAGATAGAAAATGGACACTCGATGTACGACGACATCGTGAGTGCAGACATTCTTGCTGTCGACGTCGAAACATCTCAATCGGGGTGATTGCGATGCGTCAGATGCATCGCATCGACGACCTCGCGCGTCGTCCGACCACAAATTTTCTAAAGTCGCGCATACAACGGCCGCTAAGAGACTCAACGTGATCGTTACACAATGATGTGTGATTAACTTGAATGGACGAATCACTGATCTATACTCATCCATGAATGTGTTAATCCAACTGGAGGAGACTATGGCTGCAAAGAAGAAGTCCGCAAAGAAGAAGGTTGCCAAGAAGGCCACCAAGAANNAGAACAACAACAATACAGTAGCTTCAACCTTCGAAGGCCCGCGCAAGCGGGCCTTCTTCATTTCACGAGTCCGTACTCTCGGCATCCCCTGCTCGACTTCGTCCGCTCATATCCGCCGTAGTCTCCGTCCACCGACAGCCCCTCCCCGCAGCGGAACTCCTCGCTCAAGGTAATCCGGAAGGGAGCATCGGCCCGGACCGAACCTCAAACATCACGATCTGAAGTGTCAGTGGGGCAACATAGCGGCGATCGCGCATGGCGCGTCTGCCCATGCAGCGATTGGGAAGAATGACTGGGAAAAGTGGTGGGCCGTGTAGGAATCGAACCTACGACCACCGGATTAAAAGTCCGATGCTCTACCGACTGAGCTAACGGCCCGCAGGAAAAAAGGAGGCCGCATGATACCGGAGATTGCCTGATTTAAAAAGCGAAGCCCGGCAAAAGCCGGGCTTTTTTGCTGAATACAAGGCGGAAACGATCAGACTTTTTCCAGTTTTCGCATTCCCGGGGGCAGCAGGCGCATTTCGGCAAGAGCGGTGACGAAAACTTTTATGAAGCTGGCGTCCTCGTACACCATCTTGTAGTACTGCGTTTTCATTGTGAGCGCGCTGCCGAATACGATCCCGGCAAATGCAATGAAAGACCCAATGGCAAGTGTCGATGCGCCGGTGATCGCTTGGCCGATGGTACATCCCAAGGCCAGAATGCCTCCGATACCCATTAATACGGCACCGATAACATGGTTTACGAAATCGCGAACGGACGCGAACCACTCAAATCGAAAACCGCGCGACAGCACGGCCCAGATCAGTGACCCCAGGATGACGCCAAAGACGGACACCACGCCAAAGGTCAAGAAGCGCTCGTTAAATTGATTAACTCCGTAGCGGGTAACCTGACCCATGGGATTGATGAACGAAAAGGATTGCACGCCCACATCGGCAGGCCGCTCGGCGGTCTCCATCATCACCCACACATCATCACTGGTGTATTGCGTCCAGGAATTCTGTTCGCCTCCAGAGTCGATTGTGACCAACGATGCGGACACATACCAAGCCGCGATGACCGCAATTCCGACCACCAGTCCACCCAGTACGTTGTCGAAGCGTCCCCGGAAGTCAGTCGATTTCAGAGCGAAGGCGACGATCACGAGGCCCAGTATTCCGCCAATGATCGCGCGCAACATCAGCGGATCGACTCCGCCTGCCATAACCGATAGAACCGAACCGAGATCCTGTTTGGTTCCCAGCGTTGTGTTGAACAAATTGGTCCACTTATAGAACAGCTCCGAATAGAGCGTTTTGTCCGTCCCCGGGAACGGATTCATCATGAAATATGCACAAACAGAGATGATGGCAAATACGACCACCGACTTGAGATTGCCTCCACCGATGCGGACCAGTGTCTTGTTGCCACACCCGCTGCCGAGCGTCATTCCAATTCCGAACAGAATTCCGCCAATGAGATATTCGATCCAGGCGAAGCTCGCTCCTCGATAGGGTGGACGGCTGCCGTCCACGTTGAAAACGTGAAAATACTCCAGCGCGATGACACCCAGCATTGCCACGGCCATGGCAAACAACCATGCCCGCATGCGCCCGGTATCACCCATGTTGACCCAATCTGACACCGCACCCATGGTGCAAAAGTTGGTCTTGTTGACCACAGCTCCCATGACGACAGATACACCCAGAGTGGCCCAAAGTACGGTGTGATGTGCGGCGATAAAATTATCGAACGTCATGCGAAACCTCGGTCATAGATCTGAGTTGGTAAAAGTGTAGGACAAGATTTCCGAAAGACCGTGCCGAAATTCCGGTGCCAATCGGCCCACAATTCCAAACACCCCTTCGAAAACGTCGCGAATCATCGCAACACGCAAATATCCATCACATCAATTAGGGAACGTTAATGTAGTTGGTTTATGGGTGGGGCCGTGACAAAAATTTTTTATTTTGAGATTTAATCGACCCGAAAACAAAAAAGCCGGCTTTCGCCGGCTTTCTTGAGACCCTTTCGGGAATATTACTTTGTTGCCGCTGGAGACGCCGACTCAGAACCGGCTGCGGGCGCGGCTTCGGCCGGACGGTCCAACAGCTCGACAAAAGCCATCGGCGCACAGTCGCCGGCACGAAATCCACTCTTCAAAATGCGGATGTAACCACCCGGACGAGCCTTAAACCGTGGACCAAGCTCGTTGAACAGCTTTGTAACCATTTCGCGATCGTGCAAGCGCGCGAAAATCAAACGACGTCGCGCAACGCTGTCGGCCTTCGCCATGGTAATCATGGGTTCCGCAACCCGTCGCAATTCCTTGGCCTTGGGCAACGTGGTTCGAATGACTTCATGACGAAACAGCGCCGCCGTGAGGTTCTTCAACGTCGCTTTGCGGTGACTGCTGTTACGGCTGAGTTGCCGGCCAATATTTCGATGACGCATAACTGCACCTGTCTGATAAACAACGAATGTCGATATAAAATCCGCTCTGGCGTGTCGATTTAGAGCAGCGCCTTGTCCTTGTCCTTAAGTCCCGGCGGAGGCCAGTTTTCCAATCGCAGTCCGAGTGACAATCCCCGCGTTGCGAGAACGTCCTTGATTTCGGTCAGCGACTTCTTGCCCAGGTTCGGCGTCTTCAGCAATTCGACTTCCGTCTTCTGCACCAAGTCGCCGATGTAGTAAATCTGCTCCGCCTTCAGGCAATTTGCCGAACGGACAGTCAATTCCAGGTCATCGACCGGACGCAGCAGGATCGGATCAATTTCCACTTCCTGAACTTTAGGCTTCGCCTCTTCCTTGCTTTCCAGGTCGACAAACGTCGACAACTGATCTTGCAGGATGGTGGCTGCCTTGCGAATCGCTTCTTCCGGATTGATCGTACCGTTGGTTTCAAGCTCGATCACCAGCTTGTCCAGGTCCGTGCGCTGCTCGACGCGGGCGCTTTCGACAACATACGCAATCCGGCGCACCGGGCTGAAAGAAGCGTCAACCTGCAACCGACCGATCGGGCGATCAGAACCTTCCGGGTTCTGGCGCATCGTCGACGGCTGATAGCCGCGACCGCGATTGATCTTCAGTCGCATGCTGAGCTTGCCTGTTTTTGTCAGGTGAGCAAGCACGTGATCCGGGTTGATGATTTCAACATTGTGATCAAGCTGAATGTCGCCGGCTGTCACTACGCCGGGACCTTTCTTATCTACGGTCAGCGTAACTTCGTCGCGACCATGCATGAGGATGGCCAATCCCTTCAGATTGAGCAGGATGTCGATAACATCCTCTTGAACGCCTTCGATCGTGCTGTACTCATGCAATACGTTATCGATTTCAACTTCTGTCACGGCGCAACCGGGCATTGACGACAGCAGGACGCGGCGCAGTGCGTTGCCAAGAGTGTGACCAAACCCGCGCTCGAGCGGCTCCAACGTCACTTTTGCATGACGTGCGTTGATAGCGTGCACATTGACCAAACGCGGTTTCAGAAACTCTAACACGGAACCCTGCATGAGCTTTTTTCTCCAGTAGGGGCGATTATTTCAAAATCTCTATTAAAGACCGCGGACAGAATTCCGCGGACCACGATTACTTCGAATACAATTCGACGACCAGATGTTCGTTGTATTCCGGCGGTAGATCCGAGCGTTCCGGTCGCGTCTTGAATACGCCGCGCATGCCTTCCGCATCAACATCGAGCCACTCGGCAATTCCGCGCTGCTGCGCCATATCCAGCGCCGCTTTGATACGCAACTGTGCTTTCGCCTTGTCATTGACCGAAACCGCATCTTCCGGATCGACCTGGTAGGAAGGAATCGTAACGATCTGGTCGTTTACCTTGATCCCTTTATGGCGAATCAACTGACGTGCTTCGCTACGTGACGCCGCAAAACCCATACGATATACGACATTGTCGAGACGTGACTCAAGCAACTGCAGCAGCCGCTCGCCCGTTGAACCCTTCAGGCGCGATGCCTCCTGGTAATAACGGCGGAACTGCGCTTCAAGAACGCCGTAGATACGACGCAACTTTTGTTTTTCACGCAGCTGCAATCCGTAATCGGACAGACGGTTCTTCTTCTGACCGTGCTGACCGGGCGGATACGCGCGGATCTCAACAGGACACTTACTCGTAAAACACTTTTCGCCTTTCAGAAAAAGCTTGCCACCTTCACGGCGGCACTGACGGCATTTAGGACCGGTATCTCTAGCCAAGGGAAGCCTCCAAATTACACTCTGCGGCGTTTCGGTGGACGGCAACCGTTGTGCGGAATCGGTGTCACATCCGAAATGCTTGAAATCTTGAATCCGAGCGCGTTCAACGATCGAACTGCTGACTCGCGACCTGGGCCTGGGCCTTTGACCCAAACCTCCATGGTCTTCATGCCCATTTCCTTTACCGCATTGCCCGCTTTTTCAGCCGCAACCTGAGCGGCGAACGGGGTGCTCTTTCGCGATCCGCGAAAACCGCAGCCGCCGGACGTTGCCCACGCAAGGGTGTTGCCTTGACGGTCGGTGATCGTCACGATCGTGTTATTAAACGACGCATGAATATGAACGATGCCATCGCTCACGTTCTTCTTAACTTTCTTTCTAACTCGCGCGGCGCTGGTGGCGGAAGCTGCAGATTTTGGCGTTGCCATGCTTTATCAAACCCTTACATTTTGCGAATTTGCTTGCGCGGACCTTTCCGGGTGCGCGCGTTAGTGCGAGTGCGTTGACCGCGAACCGGCAAACCTCGACGATGGCGCATCCCGCGGTAACAACCCATATCCATCAGCCGCTTGATATTCNNATGTTGACGCCAGCAATACGTGCCATTGAGCACTTCTCCTAACGAATCAAACAGAAATAACGGTCTGGGCCGAAGAAAACGCGGAATATTAATTATTCAGCGGCGTAAAAGCAACCAGTGAATTAGCCTTGACGCTGGTTGTGCCGAGCTTCAACGCAAATCACTCGAACGACGCGATTACGTCGTACAATCTTGCACTTACGACACATTTTCTTTACAGATGCTCTTACTTTCATGGCCCGCCTCCGGACGCACTAGGGTGCGTTTACTTTAATTTCGCCTTTTTCATCAAACCTTCGTAC
>DKAR01000131.1 GCA_002450895.1 Proteobacteria bacterium UBA6921 | reverse complement strand
TACCTTCAACGGCTACAGGCCACACGAGACACCGTTGAAGGTACCGGCATAGGCCTTTCCTTGTGTAAACGCCTCGTTGAAGCCATGCAGGGTAGTCTTGGTGTGCAGAGCATTCCCGATGAAGGTAGCACCTTCTGGATTGAACTGCCTGCAGCGCAACCCGGCTCGATGGAAAAACAGCAAAAGGGCGACACACCCTCAGTGCAGGCCGAACTTCACCACACAGTTTTGTATGTCGAAGACAATGCCGCGAATCTGCGCGTGGTCGAGGCAATCTTCCGTCGCACTCGTAAAGCCAGTCTATTGTCGGCGACCAATGGAGCGTTTGGACTGGAGCTGGCGCGGCGATACTGCCCCGACGTGATCCTGCTGGATATCCATCTGCCCGACATGGATGGATACGCCGTACTGGAAGCGCTGCAAAAGGATCTCGCGACGCACAACATACCTGTCATTGCGGTTTCCGCCGATGCCATGCCGCTCGATATTGAGCGCGCCCTGAGGGCAGGATTTCAGCACTACATCACCAAGCCCATCATGGTCGACCAGTTGCTGGAAGTTATTTATCAGTATTTTCCAACCGAGAGTGCGACGAATCCGCAGGACCGAAACTGAAAATGAAAAATAACGTGTTAAAACCTCAGACAAAAAATCACCGTAACAAGATACGCCCACTGACGGATGCTGAGATCCAGCGCAGCACCTATATTGCGATTCTGCTCGGACTGTTTCTGCCGCCCGCAGTGGGCGCAACTATCATGGGAATCGTGGGTTTCTATCCGTTCCCCGAGATTTACCTGATCTTCACCTCGTACACCGGTCTTTATGTTGCAGCCGTTGTGGCCGTGACGCTGGCCCTCACACCTCGTGCCGTTCGATTTGTCATCGCTCTCACATCGCTGGAATTGGAGACTGCCTCTACGAGGGCACAGCGCGCCTTGACACGTCTGCCGTGGTTCATGCTCGGTTGCGTCACGATCTACTCCATCTTTGGGGCCTTGACCGCGGACCTTTCAATTGAACAGATGGGTTACCGCGACTACAGCCTGCGCGATCATCTCTATAATCAGTTTGGTCTCATTCCCGTCATTCTAATCACTGCCTTCCCGATTTTCTTTTTCTACGTCGACCACCTCGGCCGCTACCTCGGGCCGCGCGGTATCAGCACCACGGCCATTCCGCTGTGGGTAAAGCTCCTGATGCTGGGCATTGTCACACCGCTTTTAATCGACAGCCTGCTAATCGGTTACTACCTCAATCGCACCGGTTACTTCGAGTGGCAAACGCTGGTGCTGTGGGGCTCGTTGCTTTTACTCGCGACAGGTGGCACCTGGCTCGCGTGGCGCAGCATGCGCCAAGGCCTGGAACCGCTACAGGCATTTGTAGCCACCTCTGTCGGGCCGCTACCGGAACGAGCGCGCACAACGCTCACACCTTTGTCTCTCGACGAACTTGGGGTTCTCACCACACGCTTTGCGGAAATGCTGACCAACCAGCAGCGCGCCGAGCATCTGGCGAACACGCTGGTAACGGCCTCTCCTGTGGTCGTGTACAGGTGTCGCGCACACGGCGATTACGGCGCCACCTATATTAGCCCCAACGTGATCGAGCAGATGGAACTGCGACCGGAGCAATTCACCGAGAATTCCTCGTTTTGGGCCGAGCGCATCCACCCGGACGATCGCCCCCGGGTATTTCAGGAACTGGGAAGGCTGTTTGAGCAAGGGAGGCATCAGCACGAATACCGTTTCATGTTTGGCGATGGAACCTATCGCTGGGTGCATGACCAGTTGACGCTGCGACGGGATGATGCGGGCAATCCAATCGATATCGTCGGCGCCATGATCAATGTCGATGAGCGCAAGGTGATCGAGCGAACGCTGCACGAGAGCGAGGAGCGCCTGCGGTTGGCGATGAGTGCGGCAAGCCAGGGATTCTATGACCTCGATCTTCGCACCGGTGATGCCGTTGTCAGCCCCGAATACGCCACCATGCTGGGCTACGATCCGGCCGACTTCAAGGAAACCAACGAGTTTTGGCGCCAGCGCCTGCACCCGGACGACCAGCAAACGGTGTATCAGGTCTACTCCGACTATGTCTCGGGCAAGCGTTCCGATTACCGGGTGGAATTCCGCCAGCGCACCAGGGGCGGCGACTGGAAATGGATTCTGTCGCTGGGCCAGATCATGGCGCGCGACTCGGAGGGCCGACCGCTCCGCATGCTCGGTACCCATACCGACATCACCGACCGCAAACTGGCGGAGGAGGCGCTCAGGCTTAGCGAGAAAAGCTACCGGTTACTCTTCGAGAACATGATGGCCGGGGTCGTTGTCCAGGATGCAAGCGGCAAAGTCATTGAAGCAAATCCGGCGGCGTGCGACATCCTTGGATTGTCGATGGACCAAATGATGGGGCGGACGGCCTATGACGAAAGATGGCGGCTCATCAAGGAGGACGGAACACCGCAACAGCCAGGCGAGATGCCGTCGGAGGTGGCTTTGCGTACAGGCCAGAGCGTTTCGAATTTTCTGACTGGAATTTTCATTCCTGAAAAGGAAGATTACCGCTGGATCCTGATTAATTCGACGCCAGTAAAGGACGACAAGGGTAAGTCGATTTCGACCACCACGATCTTCCTGGATATCACCGAGCTCAAACGCAACGAAGCGGAGTTGCGCAACCATCGCGAGCACCTGGAAGAACTGGTGACCACCCGCGCCCGTGAAATCAAGGAAACCAACCAGATGCTACACACGGTGCTGGATACGGCGCCGCTGCGGATTTTCTGGAAAGACACCAAGCTGAACTATCTGGGTTGCAACCAGGTCTTTGCGCAGGATGCGGGGAAACAAAAGCCGGAAGATCTCATCGGCAAGTCGGACTACGACATGGCGTGGAAAGCAACGGCTGACCTGTATCGCGAGGACGACGCCAGGGTGATCCACAGCGGTGTAGCAAAACTTTCCTTTGAAGAACCCATGGACTTGCCGGATGGCAGCCGCGTCTGGCTTTCCACCAGCAAGGTACCGCTGCGCAATGCAGAAGGCGAAATTATTGGCGTACTCGGTACGTATGAAAACATTACTGCTCGCAGATTGGCACAGCAGGAACTGGTTGCTGCCAAAGAGTCCGCCGAACGCGCCAACAACGCCAAGAGTGAGTTTCTCTCGCGCATGAGTCATGAGTTGCGCACACCGATGAACGCAATCCTCGGTTTTGCCCAGATTCTGGAAAGCGAACCGATCAGCGCTGAGCAAAGGGATTTTGCGCAGGAAATTGTCCGCGCCGGCAGTCACTTGCTGGAACTGATCGATGAACTGCTCGACCTGTCGCGCATCGAAGCAGGAAAGATGCTCATCGTGCTACAGCAGGTACCGGTACGCGAGGCGGTCGTTGACGCGATCAAGCTTGCCCAACCCGTCGTCGCACGCAGCGGCATTCAGGTTGCAAATCACTGTTCAGTCGACGCAACGGCACTCGCGGACCCAACCCGCCTGCGGCAGATATTGCTGAACCTGATAACGAACGCTGCGAAATACAATCGCACTGGCGGACGCATCGACATCGAATGCCGGCAGCATGATCACGGCCGCATTCGAATATCCATTCGCGATACCGGTCCAGGCATCGAGCCGGAGAAGATCGGATCCCTATTCCGGCCGTTTGAACGCCTGGGCGCGGAATTCCGCGCCGTCGAAGGCGCCGGCATCGGGCTGGCGTTGTCCAAACGACTCACCGAAATGATGAACGGTACGATCGGCGTCGAGTCCCGTCCGGGCCAGGGATCAACGTTCTGGATCGACTTGCCGGCCACCCAATCCGAACGCAAACCGGATATTCCAGACCGGCCGGTTCCTTTAGTTGGCGTGGCGCGCCGCACCATACTGTACGTGGAAGACAACGCCGCGAATCTGCGCGTGATTGAAGCCATCTTCCGCCGCCACGGCGATCTCAATCTAATTTCCGCAGCCAATGGCGAGTTCGGACTGGAGCTGGCGCGACGCTATAAACCCGACGCGATCCTCCTCGACATTCATCTTCCCGGCATGGACGGCTATGCAGTGCTGGACGCGCTGAGAGCAAACGAGATCACCTGCGCCATTCCGGCGATTGCCTTATCCGCCGACGCCATGCCGAACGACATCGAGAAGGGTCTTGCGGCCGGATTCGCATGCTACTTGACCAAGCCCGTGAATGTGCGGGACCTGCTGGAGGCGATCCACAACGTTATGGATCCGGCGAAAACCATTTCAACGTAGCACCCGACACAGACGTTCTCTCAACCCGCGCCACATATCCAGAACCCGTGCGCAGGGACACGTCCCGCGAGCGAGCAGCACATCGAAGCACCCTTTTCCGAATCACCAGCGTCAGCGTGAGCTACTCCGAAACCTGGAACGGCCAAGCGCCAACCGGCGAACACCCGGAAACGCGCGACGGATGAATCTGACTAGAGGGAATCAGGAATCGCGATGCGTAAGATGGCGCCCGACTGAAACCACTGCGACCAGCAGCAGGCCACCCAGCGCACCCCATCCGGCACCGAACGCACCGTCGGCGAGTATCGTTCGGTGCGGCGGTGCGGAGGAAAAGCGCAGCGCCAACGGCCAGATGGCATTTTGAAAACTCAATACGAGCGCGCCGAGCAATGCACCGACCACCGCATAGCGAAGCACGCGCGCGTGCAGCGATTGAACGATGCCAACCAATGCGCCCGTTGCCGCAAACAGAAACAGATAAATCAGCATCGCGAAGAAAGAATCCGTGGTCGGGTGATCCGTGACGGGATTGAACACAAACCCGAGCACCGAGGTGACGACGACCAGCAGATAGAAAAGAATCCCCAGCACCGCCCCGGCCACTGCGCGGCCCCTTGGACTCAGCCTGTCGATGTTGAACATGACGCGGTGGCCTCTTCGAAAGATGAATTCGAATGCATCGGACATCAGACGGGATTATTTCAGAAACCATTTACCGAACGCCATGGCGCGGTAAGCACCTATTGGGCTGAGTACGAGTTCACATGCCCGGACGCTCGGCGCGGATCACACCAGCCGGACGAATACCTAATCTCCTAGGACTTGATCCAACGCCGCTTCAATCGCCTCGAATATAGGTTGTAATTCCTCCGCGCTTGATTCAGAAAACTCAAATTTCTTCGCCTGGTCTCCGGTTTTCCATTTCGGGCCAAAAACCCGCACTGCCATATAGAAAAGCAGCGCCCGCGTCGGATTCGTTCCGTCTTTCAACATGGCGTCATAGAACATTCGATGCGCCTCTTTTGACGATTTTATGTGCTTTTCGCACGCCACGTCATGTACGACGCTTGCGCGTCTGTAGTCTCCAATGAACGGTGTTCCCACCAGCTTGGACCATATGACTTCTGGAATGCTGGCGCCATCAATCTCATCACCTGGCTCCGCCTGCCACGTAAAGCCTCCGCCGTCTTTGAAAGCAAACGGAGCGAGCAATATCATCTTTCGATCTGCGCCATCTTCCACCAACCATCGCGCCTCAACGTCACCGATAAATTCCATAACGTTTCTCCTTGGGCTTGTCGCACAACACATTGCGCCTAACCTACGCGCGGTGCAAAGCACTATTCGCCGCATCCGGACCGACAATTAATCCCTTGATTTTGTGTCTGCGGCTATCATTCGGCACTGCGTGACATACAGTGATTGAAACACCAGGTCTGAGAAAATGTTTTTTCAGCATTTTAATTGGGTTCATCCTGATTCCGGATTTCGCGTTCGACGGCAGATAGATAATTTGACTGCCGTTCCTTGTTCCTAACTAACAATCCTAGCGTCCCCCACCCTAATACTTTCGTACTACGACCTGAGTCTGATTTTCGAACCGCCGCGGAGTGGGGACAATGACTCCATCGCCGATTTGCGGCACCCGGCCAAACCAGAATTCCAAACCGGCGAGCCGCTCAATTGTTCGGCGCAAAACACGGAGTCATCCCCATGACATATTCACGCGAATCCCGTTTTGCACTACGGTTAGTTTGGCCCCTGCTGGCCAGCACTATCTTTCTGTTGGCCTGCGTTGATGGCGGTAGCGGTGGGAATACTTCCGTTACTCCGGACCCGATCGCCAACGATCCCGGACCAACGGACACGCCGCCAAAGGCGAATCAGGGAATGAAGAATACCGTGATGCTTTACGTCGCGTTTTACAGCGGCAGTCAAACCACGTCATTCCCGCAGTACCCGGGGAACATATCAGTAACGACGGATTCGCAAGCGCTGCTTCGATATATACCCTCCGCGGATCAGCTAGACGTCATTAGGACCAACACCAGTTACAGCTATGCGTCCGACAGCATTTCTGTCTACACCAGCGCGGACCGGCTTTTCATCAACGACGAGTACTCCACACAACACACGCTGGAAGAGCTGGATCCCGTTACCGGATCGGTTCCGCGCAACATAACGATCTTTGAAGCTTATCGACGCGGATGCGAGGCAGTCTCCGGCGATCGGGCGTTTTATCAGGCAAAGACCAGAACCGATCTCTTTGGAAACGTGAGCGGCGGAGAATTTAAATCCGTCGATATTTCTGGAATCGTCGCAGGAGCGACGACGAGCCTGTATGCCTACAACAGTGCAAACAATTGCAAGGGCAACCTTGTTGCAACATCCACCGCACTCTTCGATAGCAGCTACTCGTCTGGCACGCTCAATTTTTATCAGCGCGACCCCACAACAGCCGCGATCATCGATACGCGCACCGTATATCCGACAAACTATGCGCAGTACGGCACTCCACTGGTGACATTCGACGGAACAATTGCCTACCTTGCGCGCCAGCGCACATCGGACCAATTGATCGAGCTGTATCGCTACGCGATGGCACCCGCCCTCGCCTCAACGCAGCTTACATTGATTGACACATTCTCAGCGCCCGCCGGGTATTCGCTGTCTTTCCTCGACGCCGACGATGGAAAGATTGCGCTGGCAAGCTCCGCCGGGACCGTCGTAGTTTACGACACTGCCACTGGCCAGGCTGACGGCTACGACTTTGGAGTCAACATTTACAACATGCAGATTCTCTACGTTAACTAATGACGTCGATAGTGGCTATTCAAAAGCGATACGAGTTGAGAGCGACTCCGTAAAATTATTGGCCGGCGAGCCATTGTCGAAACAATTAGAAACAATTGCTATCGAACCCTAGTTTGGCCGCGCCTCCGCATGGCTCCGCTTATGTGGAGCTTATGTCGAGACAGTGACATACTTTTTCGGGCCAACCCCAATCAAGATATGGCCGGGCGGCTCGATATAGTTTCTGGTGGTGTCCCACCTGCCCTTGCGGCGTGTCATATCTCAATCTGACCCAGGTTATCGATACTTACCTGCTTACGCCGAACGAATGAACCCCACCGCGACTCCGACGGCACGCCTCGCCCGACAGCCTCACGTTCTGGTGTATGGACGGGACGCTGAATTCCGGACATTGATCGCGCGCACTTTGCCCGCGGCCGGATTCAGAATCGAGTTCGGGGAAACCCCGGAACCCGGAGACGCTTCGCGCGATGCGCGTCGCACTCCCGCCGCCATCGTGATCTACGCCGATTTTCCAGACGACGAGGACTTCGTCTCCCGCGTCATTCGGCAATGTCGCGCGCAGTGGGGAACGACGCTGCCTGCGGTCGTAATGGGACGGGCCTGTGACATCAATTACCGGATACAGGCGCTGAGCATCGGTGCGAATCGCTGTTTTCCCTTTCCTATCGATGCAGACGCACTTGCGAACACGTTGAACGACGTGATCGATCCCGACAGATCCGCAAACCATCGTGTGCTCGTCATCGACGACGATCCCACCACACTCAAGATCTGCGGCGAGATCCTGAGCAATGCCGGCATGGATGTCCGCACGGAACAAATCGCGCGGCGCGCGTTCGATATCGCGCGTGACTTTCAACCCGACGTCATCATTCTTGACCTGTATATGCCGGACCTTGATGGACTCGATACCGCCCGGCTTTTGCGCTCCTGCGACGACTTCGCCAATGTCCCGATTCTGTTCTTTTCTACCGAGAACGACCCGGCTATAAAACTGCGCGCGCTTGAACTTGGGGCCGACGAATTTCTGAGCAAGTCCATCGAACGCGAGCACCTTGTTGCTTCCGTCGATGCGCGCGCGCGCCGTTTCCGCCATCTGCGCCGCGTCAATCGACGCCTGCGTGACGCGTTACGCGAGACGGACTATCGCCAATTCGCCATCGATCAGCACGCGATCGTCAGCATGACTGACCCCGGCGGAAGAATTACCTACGCCAACTCGAAGTTTTGCGAGGTCAGCGGGTACTCTTACGACGAACTTGAAGGACAAAATCATCGCATCCTGAAATCGGGCGAGCACCCGGAGTCGTTCTACGTCGACATGTGGAACACCATCTCATCGGGAAATGTCTGGCACGGAACCATATGCAACCGCCGCAAGGACGGAACCCTGTATTGGGTCAGCTCGACAATCGTCCCGTTTCTGAACGAGCGCGGCGTTCCCTACCAGTACATTTCGGTTCGAACTGATGTGACTGACCTGCAGAACACAAAGAACGCGCTTGCGCACCGCGACGAACGGCTGCGGCGCAGTCAGGTCTACGCGAACATCGGCACCTGGGACTGGAATATACAGACCGGGGACTTGTACTGGTCGGAGCGGATCGGCCCGCTCTTCGGCTACGAAAGTGTGGTCGAAACGACCTACGACAATTTTCTCAAGGCGGTTCACCCGGACGATCGCCAGAACGTCATCGATGCAGTGACGGCCTGCGTCGAACGCGGCGAGAAATACGAAATCGAACACCGCTGCGTGTGGCCGGACGGTAGCGTGCACTGGATGCTCGAACGCGGTGACGTCGTGCGGGACCGCAATGGCGTTCCGCAACACATGTTGGGCGTCGTGCAAGACATTACGCGGCGAAAACTTGCAGAAGCCGCACTGCTTGAAGCAAAAAACGAAGCCGATCGAGCCAATGGCGCCAAATCGGATTTTCTTTCCAGCATGAGCCACGAGCTGCGCACGCCAATGAATGCAATCCTCGGATTTGCACAATTGCTGGAATTCGATCCACACATTTCGGAGGATCAGCAGGACAGCGTCAACGAAGTCCTGAAGGCCGGGCGCCATTTGCTGCAACTCATTAACGAAATTCTCGACCTCTCCCGCATCGAAGCAGGACGCATCGAGATTATGCTGGAACCGGTGGAATGCAGTGAAGTTATTGGTGACGTCGTCAGCCTGGTTCAGCATGTTGCCGA
This sequence comes from Proteobacteria bacterium UBA6921, assembly GCA_002450895.1. Lineage (GTDB taxonomy): Bacteria > Pseudomonadota > Gammaproteobacteria > SG8-11 > SG8-11 > UBA6921. The sequence goes on along the minus strand of DKAR01000131.1, from coordinate 1,681 downwards.
CCGGGCCGGCATTTCACTTCAGTGGGAAAACGCGACGGGCGTTGCATTCGGCGACCGGACACGCCTGAAACAGGTCATAACGAACCTGGTTACCAACGCGATCAAATACAACCGCCCCAACGGCTCGGTGAAGATCGCCGTCCGTGCTGACAGCGGCAAGTGCAAACGAATATCGATTACAGATACCGGATACGGAATACCGGCAGATCGACAGCCGGAGTTGTTCCAGCCGTTCAGTCGGCTTGTGCCGGAAGGTTCTGATATCGAGGGGACCGGCATCGGCCTGGTCATCAGCCGTCGCCTGGTCGAAATGATGGGCGGGAGAATCGGTCTCGATAGCACCCCAGGAATCGGCAGCACGTTCTGGGTTGAACTCCCCGATGCCGACAGCCCCGATCTGAACAGAATCAGCGATGCGCCCCACCCGTCGTCCGCTTCCGTCAATTGCCTGGGCAATTCAGCAATCCGCCATACCGTTCTCTATGTTGAAGATAATCCCGCAAATCTGAAACTGATGACCGTGGTCCTTGGGCGGTACCCGAACATCCGACTGATAACAACCCAATCGGGATGGAATGCGCTGGAAATAGCAGACAAGGAACGCCCCGATCTTTATCTGCTCGACATCAATCTGCCCGGCAAGAGCGGATATGACATACTTGCCGAATTGCGCACGCAATCCTGGGCACGCGGCACACCGGCTGTCGCGATCAGCGCTAGCGCAACGGCGAGCGATCTGGAACGGGGCAAGGCCGCCGGCTTTACCGACTACCTGACTAAACCGATTAATCTGCAGCGTCTGATTTCGACGGTCGATCGGCTTCTTCACGATGAATAGGAGGTTCCTATGAGTCCTGAATTGGCAGTGACAAACGGTTTCCATGACGCGCGGCTCATGGTCGTCGACGACGAACCTTCAAACGTAAAACTGCTCGTCAAGTTATTGCAGAACGCCGGATATACCAACGTCCACGGATTCGAAAGTCCGGCCGAGGCGTTGGAGGATTTCGATCGCAGCGGCGCCGACCTGCTTCTGCTTGATCTCAACATGCCGGAGATCGACGGCTTCGAGACAATGCAGCGTATCAACGCGCGCGGGCTTAACATCCCGCCATCGATTCTGGTTCTGACCGCGCAAAGCGCGCGCGAGCACAGAATTCGCGCGCTCGACTATGGAGCGCGTGACTATGTAACCAAGCCGTTTGATCGGGTTGAGCTTCTGGCACGAGTGCGCAATCTTCTGGAAATCCAGGTTGCACAGCGCTACATGCACGGCCAAAACGCGATGCTGGAACGCAAGGTCCGCGAACGCACGCAGGAACTGCGCGAGACGCGGCTGCAAATCGTGCATCGATTGGGACGCGCCGCAGAGTTTCGCGACAACGAAACCGGTTACCACATCCTGCGCATGAGCCATACCTCCGCACTGCTGGCGCGCGCCATTGGATGGAACGAAAAGAAATGTGAGCTGATGCTGCACGCGAGCCCGATGCACGACATCGGGAAAATCGGGATCCCGGACCATATCCTGCTCAAACCAGGAAGGCTCGACGCGGCGGAATGGGAAATCATGAAAACCCATACCACGATCGGCGCGCGGATTCTGGAAGGCGACGATTCAGACCTGCTGACCATGGCAGGCGACATTGCAATTGCACACCACGAGAAATGGGACGGCAGC
>DKAR01000063.1 GCA_002450895.1 Proteobacteria bacterium UBA6921 | reverse complement strand
CTCGACCCGCCTTTCCGAATGCGGTGCGAACTTCGGGTACGGTTTTAATCAGCCGATCGGTCAATTGAACGACTTCAGATACCTTGCCGATCGACACGCCTTCGAACGTCGTCGGCATGTACAGAATGTCGCCTTCGTCGAGTTCCGGCATGAATTCCGCACCCAATTTGGACAACGGGATGTAGATGCTGAGCACCAGAATCACCGAGCAGACGATGACCACGTAGGGGTAGCGCAGCACGGAATGAATCACAGGCAAGTACAGCGCGATCAGAAAACGGTTCAGCGGATTCTTGTGCTCCGACATGATGTGGCCGCGAATGAAATAACCCATCAGNNCTCGATCATCACGATCGCCGCGTCCACCATCGCTCCAATGGCAATGGCAATACCGCCTAACGACATGATGTTCGCGTTGATGCCCTGCGCGTGCATCACGATAAAAGAAACCAAAATGCCCAATGGCAGGATAACGATAGCCACCAGCGCAGAGCGCAGGTGAAACAGGAAAACACCACACACAACAGCCACGACGAAGAATTCTTCCAGCAGCTTGTCGTACAGGTTATCGACGGCGCGCGTAATCAGGCTTGACCGGTTGTACGTTTCAACGATTTCGACACCCGCGGGAAGACTCTTGCGCAGCTGGTCGAGTTTTTGTTTCACCAAGTTGATAGTGTCGCGTGCGTTTTCACCCCAACGCATGACAATGATTCCGCCGACAACCTCACCTTCGCCATCGAGATCCGTCATGCCGCGGCGAAGTTGCGGCCCAACCCGGATCGTTGCGACTTCGCCAAGCAATATCGGCGTTCCGTTCGCACTCAATCCGACCGGGATCTGACGCAAATCGTCGAGGTTTTGAATGTAGCCCTTGGCGCGAACCATGTATTCCGCTTCGGCCAATTCGATGACTGATCCGCCAACTTCACGGTTTGCGCGTTTGATTGCGGCGGCGATCTCGGTTACCGGAATCGAGTAGCCGCGCAATTTTTCGGGATCGACCACGACCTGGTATTGCTTGACCATTCCGCCGACGGTGGCGACTTCAGAGACGCCGGGAACGGTCTGTAATTCGAATTTGAGAAACCAGTCCTGAAAGCTGCGCAGCTGACCGAGGTCATTGTTACCCGTGCGATCGACCAGCGCGTATTCGTAAACCCAGCCCACGCCCGTTGCATCGGGACCCAACATGGGTCGCGCGCCGTCGGGAAGTTGCCCTTCGACCTGGCTGAGATATTCCAGGACTCGGGAACGTGCCCAGTAGATGTCGGTGCCGTCCTTGAAGATGACGTACACGTACGAGTCACCGAACATGGAATAGCCGCGCACCGCGATCGTTCCGGGCACGGAAAGCATGCTCGTCGTAATGGGATAGGTCACCTGATCTTCGATGACTTCCGGCGCCTGGCCCGGGTATGGGGTCTTGATGATGACCTGAACGTCGGAAAGATCCGGAATGGCGTCAAGCGGAGTATTGTTGACGGAGTAAAGGCCCCACGCGCAGAAGATCGCCGTAAGGATAAGCACCAGTGGCCGGTTGTTTATGGACCAGCCAATAAGGTTCGCGATCATGATGAAGCAGCGGCCGGACTAGATGCCGCTCATGCGCATGAGCGCGGCGCGCAGACTGCTTTCAGAGTCGATGAGAAACTGACTGGATACGACGACGTCGGAACCTTCTTCGATTCCATCGAGGATTTCGATTCGATCATTCGTTTCCATGCCGGAACGAACCGCGGCGGGTTTGAACCGTCCACCGCCAAGTGCGACGATGACACGGTCTCCGTCACCTGTGCGAATCACCGCTTCGCGCGGCACGCTCAGCGCGTCACGCTTCGGGGCCGCAAATATCTTCACATCGGCGTACATGTTCGGTTTCAACGCTTCGTCCGGATTGTCGAAGCGAATTCGCACCTGCAGGCTGCGCGTTTTGGGATCGAGGCTTGGGTAGATGTAGTCCACCGTTCCTTCCCACGTTTTATCCGGAATAAACGCCAGTACAGCTTCCGCCTTGTTCCCGACTTTCACCCACTCCGCCTGACGTTCGAAAACATCAACGATCAGCCAGACCGTGGACAAATCGACCAGATTCACGATGGGGGCCGCGGGCATGATGAACGCCCCTTCGCGCACCTTGAGCTCGGACACGATTCCGTCCTGCGGCGCATCGAAACGAACGGTCTGATTTACTTTTTGCGTTCGCTCCAGTTCGTGAACCTGATCCTGAGTGAGCCCCAACGCAATCAGGCGCCCCATTGACGCGGCGATGAGGTCTTCGCTGCCTGAATTTAACGCGGTGACGAATTCTTCCTGTGCATTGACGAGCATCGGCGAATAGATTTCGAACAGCGGTTCGCCGCGATGGACTCGCGTTCCGACGTTCTTCACATTCAAACGCTCGACCCACCCCTCGACACGCAGGCTGATCGAGCGAATGTGATTTTCGTCGAAACCGACATAGCCGACGCTGTCGATGCGTCGATACAAGGTTCGCCGTTTCACCTGCTCTGTTCTCACTCCGAGCATGTTAATGATGCCGGGGGCCACGGTTACCGTTTCAGCCTCGCCGCCGCTCTCCACAGAAACCAGATCCATGCCGCAAATCGGACACGTACCGGGTTCTTTCGAAACAATGCTTGGATGCATGGGACACACGTAAGATGAGTCCATGTGTTTCTTTGCGTGCTCAACGGCTGTTTCCGTCCCATTGTCACTGGTCGTCGTGGACACTGGAGCAGTATCCATTGAAGCGGATGGCATGGCGGTGACCGGGGCCTGTTCTTTGGATGCAACGCGCGCGGACGTGGGAGATGGTTTCGTCATGTAGTGACGAAATGCAAACGCCGAAGCGATCAGCAGAACAGCAATGAGGACTTGTTTTTGGAGAAGTGTCATTTCAGTTGCTTACGATCGCTCGAATAAACTGCCTTCAAATTCGATCGCCAGCACTGCGGACTGGCGAATTGCTTCGGACTGTTATGGACCCGAAACACCGTCCCCCGCCAGATACAACAGATTCACGTGGGCCTTTGCGCGACTGACGAGCAAACGCAGGGCCTCGAGCTTGCTTTCCAGTTCCATCTGGCGCGCACGCATCATTTGAGTGAAGTCAGCCGCTTGCGACTGATAGGAGCGCAGGCTCGTTTGCGCATTCTGGCTGGATTGGGGCAGGACCGTATCGCGATAGAACGACATGCGCTCGTCTGACCGTTTCCAGCTGGCAAGTTCCTGATCCAGCATGCGCTTAAGGTCGCGTTTCTCATCGTCGACCGAAAGCTGAGCCGCATTATATTCTTTTTCAGCCGCGGCAAGCCAGCGATCCTGAAGGTTTTTCCTGAAGAAAGGCAGCTGAATTGTAATGCCAGCCGACACTGAATCGCTCTTCGTCCCTTCCGTCGCGGACTTCATCCACATGGACTCAAACTCAAGCATGTACCCCGCATCCGCCTGGGCGCGGGCAAATTCGACGCCGTGTTGCGCTGCCGTTGCTTCGTGCTCCATCACCTGAAGTGCCGGATGCCGGTCCAGAGCCGCTTCCAGCTTGGCCTGATCGAAGACAGGGAATTCAAAGTCATCCAGGGCCAGACTGCGCGTCAGCGCGGTGGGGCCCGCCCACTTTCCCAGTTCGCCCACTGCCTCTTCCCGCATCGCCTCCATGGCCGTTTCTTCATCCCTCATTTTGCTCAGCTCAAGCTGCGCCGTGAGCAGATCGGCCTGCATGCTCGAACCAACGCGGTAGCGGTTTTGGATGATCTGGACGACCTGTGCCATCAGGCGCTGTGTCTGCCGAATGATGATAATTGAGTGATGGCGCAGGTAGACTTCGAGCCAGGCCAGCCGTGCCGATCGCAGCGCCCACAATTTTTGCTTCATGGCCTTTGCGTTTTGAGCGTCGGCCATGGCCGCCATCTTGTCGGACTCCGCGTCGCGCCGGGATTGAGGCATTACCTCTTGCTGAATTCCAAGCACGAGAAAATAGCTGTCCTCCCCTTCGGGTCGCGAACTGGTCGGATAACCATTGACGGCCATCTTTAACTTGGGATCAGCTAGGCGCTTTGCCGCGCTGGACTGTTGCTCAAAAGCGTCGGCGCGATCTGTAGCCGCCCGCGCGGTCGGATCGATCTCGACGGCAGCGCGTTCGATTTCCTGCAACGTCAAAACTGACGTGGTCACCTCGCGCCGCGAAATACCGGGCGCCGTGGTACGCGGCGGCTCCTGAATGGGTGGGGACTCCGTCCGGCGACCGGCGTCCTCACCTTCAATTAGGCGCAGGATATCCGCATCAAGGTCCGCAGCGACGGCACCGGAAAATGAAAACAGCAGGAGCAACGCAAAACAAACGTCTCGCGCTACGCTTACCCTGTTTTCTTGAAAGCTACCTGCCAGCACGTCTGAACTCAATTCACCCTGATCAAACCCATTCATCGGCGAATTTCAGATTTCGCTGAATTCCCTCCCCGGGCCACGAAGGCTTCATCGTCCGGGTCGCACTCCGAAAGTACCATGCCCGCGTTGCGCATGGATTCGGCAGACTGCGGAAGGGGGATTCCGTTTCCCTAAAAACAAACCGCGCACCGATCGGACGACCAGCGCGCGGCAGATTCTTCCTCGAAAAATTATTTCCCGATCGGCTCGAGGTCGGAAATAACCAGCTTTCCATCCTTTTCCTTGGTCAAGACAAATTTGATTTTGGAGCCTTTCTTGACTTCATCAAGCATCGCCGGATCCGCGACCGCGAAATCCATCGTCATGGCGTCCATCAGACCTTTAATGGGGCCATGGGAAATCGTCAGCTTCTTTTCGCTCGATTTGACCGCATTCACGGTGCCTTCGCCGGGATAATCCTCTGCATAGGCGGAGAAAGACAGCAAGACAGCCGAAACTGCAAACAACTTGCTCAATTTGGACATGAATAGACCCTCCCGAATTAGTATTTACTACAGCCCGTCTGGATGCGGACTTGCAGTAAAACATCGGCCTCCGAGCCGGGTCAAGCCAAAACTACCCCGAGATCGCGGGACCCCGCCTCACCCCTCCGCTGTGCCAGGCGCCAGACGTTCCGCCAGCAACGCGTCCATCGTCGTCAGCGCCGTATCAATGATGCGTTCAGCGTGTTCGTGATAGTAGAGGCGCCGACACGCCAAGGGCTCATGCAGGGAATCGCGATGACCAGAGTCAAATTCAACCCAGGCAACGATCGGATACTCACTCAGGATCTCATCGACGACGATCCATGCGTCGTCGTCAATAATTATGGCCATGTGCTTGAGCGGAGGGAGATGCAAATAAATTGGGGTACCCAGCCGCAGCGCCGCGAGTCGGGCCCGATTGTATTGCTGGGCTGAAACGCTCGCAGGTCCCGATGCAAATACCGGAATATCAACAAGGCGCGGATGCAGTGTTTTCGCCATGCATCCACAATAACATCAATACACTGACGGGGATCAAGTGCTCACGCGGGCCGCATGGGCCGGCGTGAGCACAAGAATTGAACTACGGGATCAGGAACGACCACTGCAACGTGTAGGTATTTTCGGCCGAACCCGTTTCGGGAATGGCGCGATCAAGCTGCAGCTTCAGGGCGCTGCTGTCGTCGATATCGTATCGCACGGCAACGACACGATGGTCATGGTCCTGCCTTCCCAGCAGCAGGAAATAGTCATCATCGTCGTCGGACTGGACAGTCTCGGTTCGCACTACCGCCTTCCACTTCGGATCAATTCGATAACCTGCTTGCAGGAACGCGGCACGCGCCTGGTGTTTCTCGGCAAGTCCAACCTTGTTGTCATTGTTGATGACATAGACTTCCGCGAGGGCGTCGAAATTCTGGTACTCGCCTCTGACGTCGAAGCCGAAGATTGTCTGGTCAACCAGCGTTTCCCCTCGCGGCAATACGCCGCCGACTTCCGCGGATTCGGAAATACTGTTGCGCATGCCGAACACGCCCAGTCCCCAGGTTCCGTTTTCCGGTGCGTAGTTGACACGCAACACAAACGCCTTTGAATTGTCCGGGTCGCCGACATTGTTCATGTCCAATTGGCGCTCCGTGGCCGAGGTATCAATAGACGCGCCGTTTCCGATCATGAATTCGTAACCGATCTGTCCCGTCCCCGTTTCGAAACTACCCGTCGCAAACAATCCGACGGTGTGCATCGGAAGAATGGCATCCGCGCCGTCCTCGAAATCGATAAAACTTGGCCGTGTGACCGTATCCTGCAGCAGTGCACCGTGGTGATAAACGTTGTTCCAGTAACCGATCGGCGTATGGAAGCGTCCCGCCGCAAGACTGAATCGCTCGTCAAAAGAATACTGGACTGACAGCCGTTCCAGATCGACAACAAATCCACCGCCCTCGCCTTCAAAGACAAACTCGACGAATCCGCGAGTATTCTCGCCAATCTGGTGTGACGCGAAGAGGTCGAATTGTCCCAACGCGAAGCCGTCTGGCATCTCATCGTCTGTGCTCGACGAATAGGACACATCCGAGAAAATTCCGAAGTCGACCGCCAGCGCGGGAGTCGATGCCAATGCCATAGCAAGCGGCACCAGCGGCATCATCAGGATCTTCGCAGTTTTGAGTTTGGTCATCACACTCATCTCCAACAATTCGTTACGCGACGCGATTTTCATGGGCCGGCTCACTTCAGTCGCAACAACACCTTGACGGTGTTGTCGACTTTCGCGGCATCGATATACCCGATGGCATCCGGGTGGCTGCTCACCCAGGCCTTCACGGCGGCGTCGTCGTTGAGCATCTGCGGGGCTTCGCCTTTCCCCGTAAACGTAATGCGCGCCCAATAGGCCTTGACCTGCTGAGGCGCCTTATCCAGCAATTTCAGATAGAACTCGTCACGTACGGAGCTCGAAACCGCTTGATCTACGGGCCGAACCGGAGCACCGGTGCTCAGATGCTTCATCTGGCCAAGCCAGATTCGTTTGCAGAGATCAGGATCAAGAGAATCAACAGGTAGATTGGAATTGCCGACGACAACAACTTCGGCATGCGCCGCATGTCCGAGCATTCCGAATCCAAGCCAAACGCTCATTCCGAGCGCGAATAGAAACCGACGCATCAGTCAGATCTCCGCCAGAGAGTACGGTTGGGACGCGCCAAAACAGGGCGCTCCGTTGGCATTACCGACGTACTATCGGACCGGATCAGTCCAACTTGACTCTATCTTTGGGGATTGCGCCCGGGAAAACGCGTTGGCGCGCGACTCGTTTCAGAGGAGGAACAGCGTTGCCATTCNNTGCCATTCCGAGGAAGATGAAGAAACCGCCACTGTCGGTCATTGCGGTCAACAGGACGCTGGAACCCACAGCGGGATCCCGACCGAACTTGTGCATCGTAATCGGGATGAAGATTCCGACCAGAGCGGCAAGGAGTAGTGTAAGCAACATGGCTGCCCACATGACGGCGCCCAGCGAGGCACTTCCGTAGAGCCACCACGCTATGACACCAATCACGGTACCCCACACCATGCCGTTCAACAGACTGACACCGACTTCCTTCGTCACCAACCGGCGCAGGTTGTTGACATTGATTTGCCGCAGCGCCAACGCGCGAACAATCAGGGTTGTCGTCTGATTACCGGAATTACCGCCGATTCCCGCGACGATTGGCATGAGCGCCGCCAGTGCCACCAGCTTTTCGATACTGCCTTCGAACACACCAATGACGCGAGAGGCGATGAAAGCGGTGATCAGATTGATCCCCAACCAGGTCCAGCGGTTGCGGGCGGCCTTCCACACGGACGCGAAAAGGTCTTCTTCCTCACGCAAACCGGCGAGGCTCAGCATGTCGCTGTCTGATTCCTCTCGGATGTAATCAAGCACCGCATCAATGGTCAGGCGACCGACGACACGGTTCTCGGCATCCACGACCGGAGCGGAAACGAGGTCATAACGTTCGAATGCCTGCGCGGCATCCGCTGCATCAGCTTCCGGATGGAACACCATAACGTCATGTTCCATGACGTCGCCAACCAGGCTGTCGGGGTCGCCCACGAGCAACCGATTCAGCGTCAGAGCTCCGTGCAGCTTGCTGTCTTTGTCCACAACCAGCAGCTTGTCGATCTGAGTTGGCAGCTCGCCGATCCGGCGCAAATAGCGCAGCACAACCTCAAGCGTGATATCCGCGCGGATCATGATCATGTCGAACGCCATCAACGCACCAACGGTGCCCTCTTCGTACGACAGCACGGACTGCAGGCGCGCGCGATTCTGCGCGTCGAGCGATTGCAGAACGTCTTGAATAACGTCCTGTGGCAGGTCCGGCGCAAGATCGGCGATTTCTTCGGTATCGAGGCTTTCGGCCGCGGCGACGAGTTCCGCACGGTCCATGTGCGCGATCAGTGTTTCGCGCACGGCGTCCGAAACTTCGAGGAGGATCTCGCCGTCACGCTCCGCCTTGACGAGATCCCAGACAATCAGACGCTGATCCAGCGGCAGCGCCTCAAGAATGTACGCAACGTCCGCCGGGTGCATCTGGTCCAGCTTGCCGCGCAGCATCGAAAGGTGCTGCTTGTGCACCAGGTTCTCGACGAGGTCGTGGCGCGGCATATCCTGGCGATGCACGAGATCCTCAACAAGCTTGTACTTGTTGAGGAGGTCGAGCACCTGCTGCAGATTTTCTTGCGCGGGCTCTACGATTTCGTTGTCTTGCGTGTCAGACATGGATACGCGCGCCGCCAGGTTCGAAAAAAATCAGGGCATTGTAAGAACTAATTACGCGCTGGTCCATTTTCAGATGACCAAAATTCTTCGCTCCGAACTATGCTTTAGCGAAGCAGCAAAAACGCCGATAGCTAATGTAGCGTGTTACGCCTCCTGGCCCGCTCACTATGACCCAATCGCAACCGGCCGCGCCCCGCGTTGGACTGATCCTCTCCGGTGGAGGGGCACGTGCGGCGTATCAAATCGGTGTGCTTAAGGCGGTCGCCGATCTGCTGCCGCCCGGCGCCAGCTGCCCTTTTCCAATCATTTGCGGTACTTCCGCCGGTGCTATCAATGGTGCGGCACTGGCCATTGACGCGGCACGCTTTCGATTCGCTGTACGCCGGCTCGTGCGCGTGTGGGAAAACTTCCACGTCCATCATGTATTTCGAGCCGACGCCGTGGGAATTGCCAAGAGCGGTGCGCACTGGCTTGCGGCTTTTCTGGCAGGGGGCCTCGGTCGCTATAACCCGCACGCGCTGCTGGATCGAGCGCCGTTGCTCCAGTTGCTACAACGGCACATGCCGTGCGAAAAGATTGATGCCTCCATTCGTAGTGGCGCACTCCGGGCGTTCAGCGTGACCGCGGCGGGTTTCACATCCGGACAGTCCGTGACCTTCTATGAAGGGGCTCCGGATATCGAACCTTGGACCCGCGCGCGGCGGATCGGCATTCCGGGACGTATTACCACAGAACATCTGCTGGCATCGTCGGCGATTCCGTTTGTGTTTCCCGGCATCAAATTGGACCGCGAGTACTTCGGCGACGGATCCATGCGGCAGATCGCCCCCATCAGTCCGGCGCTTCATCTGGGAGCGGACCGGGTCCTGGTCATCGGCGTTCGCCGTGATCTGGACGCGGACCCGCAACAACGAAGCTCTCTCGGGTATCCCTCGCTGGCCGACGTGGCCGGCTATGTCCTCGACAGTATTTTTCTCGACGCGCTGGAAGCCGATCTGGAGCGTCTGCGCCGCATCAACAAGACCATTAGCCTGATCCCGTCGCATCACCTCGTCGAAAACCGGATGAGCCTGCGTCCCATCGAGATTTTCATGATTGCCCCGAGCGAGGACATCAATGGCATTGCGGGTCGATTCGCAAAGGAGCTGCCGGGGCCGGTGCGCCTGCTGCTGCGTGGCCTCGGCGCATTGAAAAGGCGCGGCTCAAGCCTCACCAGCTACGTCCTGTTTGAACAAGGCTTCACTCGCGCATTGATAGATTTGGGCTACAAGGACACGATGGCCCGCCGTGACGAGCTGCTCCGCTTCCTGAGCGTGCCGACCGTATCGGTTTGACCTCACGCGGCGCTGGGCGCTACCCTCGCGCATGCTCAGTTACCGCCACGCCTTTCACGCCGGCAATTTTGCCGATGTCCTGAAACATGCCGTACTTACCCGCATCGTCGTTGCACTGAAAAAGAAAGCGACGCCGTTTTGTTACCTCGACACGCATGCCGGCAGTGCGCGCTACGATCTCAACGCGGCGCAAGCCCGCAAGACCAATGAGTTCAAAACCGGCATTGCGCGCCTTTGGTCGCGCGCGGACGCGCCGGAACTGTTGAACGAATATCTCGCATGCGTTCGCGCGGCCAATCCCGACGGCGCATTGAACTATTATCCCGGCTCGCCCCGCATCGTGCGCGAATTGTTGCGCGAAAACGACCGGATGGTCCTGATGGAGCTGCATACCACCGAGTACCCATTGCTGAAGGAGGCGTTCGCGCGGGATCGCCAAGTCGCGGTCCACCATATGGATGGCTATGAAGGTCTGTCGGCGTGGCTCCCGCCCAAGGAGAAGCGTGGCGTAGTCTTGATCGACCCCAGCTACGAAGCACGGGATGAATTCACGCGCGTGGTCGGCGCACTTCAACTGGCCTATGAACGTTGGAACACCGGCGTTCTGTGTGTGTGGTATCCCGTGTTGCAAAGATCGAAGGTGCGGCAATTGGAGTCGGCGGTGAAAGCGTCTGGCATGCGCGACGTTTTGCTCGCCGAAATTGAAGTTCTGCCCGACGACAGCCCGCAGGGAATGCATGGCTGTGGCATGCTGATCGCGCGCCCGCCGTACAAATTGGATGAAGATCTCAGTAAGTTACTGCCTTGGCTTCGCGATGCTCTGGTCCAGGGTGAACCCGCAGGCTGGCGCGTCGAGCGGCTGGTGGGCGAATAGGTTACGCCGCGAACTCAACTCGCGCGGCGGCGTGTCGCGACAGCATCGGACAGCTTCTGCAATACCGCAACAGTATCGTCCCAGCCGATGCACGCGTCGGTAATGCTCTGTCCAAAAACCAGTTCCCGTCCAAGCACAACGTCCTGGCGTCCCGCCTTCAGGTGACTTTCCATCATGATGCCGATGATCCGGGCATCGCCGCCGGCAATTTGCCGGGACACATCGGCCGCCACGTCGATCTGGCGCCCGAATTCTTTTTGGCTGTTGGCGTGGCTGAAATCGATCATCAATCGCTGAGCCAGGCCCGCCTGCTTCAACTCGTCGGAGGCATGCTGCACACCGACGGCATCGAAATTCGGTAACTTTCCGCCGCGCAGGATGATGTGACAGTCGTCATTGCCGCGCGTGGAAAAAATTGCGGAATGCCCGGCCTTGGTCAGTGACAGGAAGTGATGCGGTTGACTCGCCGCACGAATTGCATCGACAGCCACGCGCAACGTTCCATCGGTGCCATTCTTGAAACCCACCGGGCAAGAAAGGCCTGACGCCAGCTCGCGGTGTACCTGACTTTCCGTCGTTCGTGCACCGATCGCACCCCAGCTGACCAGGTCGGCGACATACTGCGGCGTCACCAGGTCGAGAAACTCCGTTGCTGCCGGAACGCCCATCTGGTTGATGTCGAGCAACAGCTGGCGCGCGACGCGCAATCCGCGGTTGATCTGAAAACTGCCGTCCAGGTCGGGATCGTTGATCAACCCCTTCCAGCCGACCGTCGTGCGCGGCTTTTCAAAATACACGCGCATGACGACCAACAGGTTGTCCGCCAGGGACCGCTTGACGTCGAGCAGGCGCGCGGCATATTCGCGCGCGGCCTTCGGGTCATGAATCGAACACGGCCCGACAATGGCCAGCAGCCGGTCGTCCTGACCGTGGAGGATCGCGTGGATGGCGTCGCGCGTCTCAAAAACGGTCTGTGCCGCGGTCTCCGAGATGGGCATCTCCTCATGCAACTGCGCGGGAGAGGTCACTTCCTTGATTTCGAGAATGCGTAAGTCGTCGGTGCGGTGCGTCATTGATCCAACCAGCCTGACCCGGAAAAAAGAGTCGGCATTATACGCGGCGCGCGGGCCAAGCCCAATCTGCACGAAGCTTCCAGCCCGGCCCGGATGGGGGTAAAGTGCGCGCCAGAGCGGAAATCGTGCGGTATCCGAGGGGCCGGCGGCCGGATTCCGGGACGCGCCCGACGCCACCTTCACCTAATCCGCTCGGAACTTGAGGGCAAAACCCGTTGGTTGAAGAGTTTGAAAGAAGTCCGGACCTGGTGAAGATCCACATCGCGGAGCTCGAGTTCGAACACCGCGCGCTGGATGAGCGGATTGCTGCGCTCGTGGTCGATCCGGATTTTGATCAAGTGGAACTGCGGCGCATGAAGAAACGCAAGCTCGCCATCAAGGACACCATCACGCGGCTGCGCTCGCAGCTGATTCCCGATCAGCCAGCGTAACGTCGGTCTGCCCGTCGGATTATCGCGGCCTCGCCCCGTTAACCGAATTCCTCACGATCCAGTTTTTCCCACGGCCCGCTCCAGTCTTCCGGCATGGCGGTTCCGCCGTTGTCACCGAGATCGTCGCGCATCAGGTCATCAAATGGACCCGTCCAGTCTTCCGGTGCCGAAACGGATTCCACATCCATTCCGTACCATGCGCCCAGATTCACCTCTTCAACTTCCCCACCGAAGTGCTGCAGGTCAACTGTCATATCACTTGGATTCACTGCGACCACCTGAAACAAATCACCACCCGCATCACGATACCAAGCGTCAATTACCGGCTCTTGTTGAATGTGCATGATGTTTCCCTCTGCTCAACCACCGTCATTGGAAAACATGCTAACCACAGACATGAAACGATGACACTGAGGGAAATACGTAGTATCCCGAATTTTATTCCCCGGAATTTGCAAGCCAAACGGTGTGCTCGTCGTGATCCAGATTGATCGTTTCCACACGGCGTCCGAGTGTAACAACGCGACCGCGACGCCGATCACCACCGTCGCGACTGAATTCAAACAGAAAAACACGGCGAAACTGAACGCGGCCTCGCGGGTCACGACCCAGCCCAACGCGCCCCGCGGCCACGGACTGATCCAGAAACTGGACATTGATTTGCTCGCACGCGCGCTGCCCGGCACCAATCGCGACCTCGCGTGCGCCGAGGCTGTCGATCCAAAACCACACAATCGACAGTAAAGCAGCGAGTAAGAATATGCCGATCGTCATTTTTTCCGCAGTAGCCAGCACTGATGGATGCGCGGATTGCGTTCAAAATCCCGCGGTAGCGAATCACGCGTGATGTCTTTGATCTCGACGCGCGGCAACGCGTCGGCATCAAGTTTGAATCGGCGAAAATTGTTGGAAAAGACCAGCGTTCCTTCGGGCTCCAGAAGGGCAAGCGCCGCATTAAGCAAATCGACGTGATCCCGCTGCACGTCGAACGTACCGTCCATGCGCTTTGAGTTCGAAAATGTCGGGGGATCAAGAAAGATCAGGTCATAGCGTTCGCGCCCATGATCACGCAGCCATGCAAAACAGTCGTCCTGTTCAAAACGATGCTGCGAACCTGTAAAACCATTTAGGGCCATATTGCGTCGCGCCCAATCCAGATAGGTATTCGACATATCGACCGTTGTGGTCGACGTGGCGCCACCGGCGGCGGCATAAACCGATGCCGTTCCGGTATAGGCGAACAGATTCAGGAATCGCTTGCCCTTGGCCAAGTCCCGCAGTCGTGAGCGCGTGCGACGGTGATCCAGAAAGAGTCCGGTATCAAGATAGTCCGTAAAGTTCACGAGAAAACGCAGCCCGCCCTCCTGCACTTCGACGAAGGCTCCGGCATGGCCGGACTTCTCGTATTGCGAAGCGCCTTTCTGCTTCATTCGTACCTTGAAGTGGACGCAGTTCATGGGCACCTCAAGAACCCCAGGCAACACCGACAATGCTTCCTGCAAGCGTTGTTGCGCCTTCGCGGCGTCAATGGAAGACGGCGCCTGATACTCCTGCACATTCACGTGACGGTTCTGCCCCTCGTATACATCGATAGCCAGCGCATACTCCGGAATATCGCCATCATAGATTCGGTAGCACTGCACATTTTCCCGTTTCGCCCACTTTTCCCAGTGCTTCAGATTTTTCGCCAGCCGATTCGCAAACATTTGTGCTCCCGGCGTGATTTCAATGGGCTCGATGGAGGCGGCAATGGTTTCATTCGGAACAACGTAGTGGAACAACCGACACTCGATTGGGCCATTGAACAACACATCGGAGCGCGTCGACGTCATTCCGAGATAAGCAGCAAATTCCGGGTTTCCCGTGAACACACCGGCGTGCCACCCCGGAAGCTGGCGCAGGATCGATCCGAGCTGGGCGTAAAGTGCCGGCAATTCACGCGCCGAGCCAATGCGTTCGCCATAGGGTGGATTGGTCAAAAGCAATCCGCTCGAAGGTAGTCCTTGAGCGTCGAAATCTTCAAGCGTTCGGCAAGTGACCTGAACCTTGCCCGCCAAACCGGCTGCGGACACGTTGCCGCTGGCAACGCGCACGGCCTTGGCTTCCGCATCAAAACCGATCAGGGACGGAATTTTTTCGCGCCCACGCTCGCGGCGTACGCGAGCCTCCGATAGCAGTTCGTCCCACAACTGCGCATCGTGTTGCTTCCAGCGTTGAAAACCAAAGTGACCACGCAACAGACCCGGCGCCACATCCCCGGCCATCAAGGCCGCCTCGACCAACATCGTTCCGGAACCGCACATCGGATCGACCAGCACTGCGCCGGCACTCGCCAGTGCGGGCCAGTCACACAGCATCAAAAGAGCGGCGGCAAGATTTTCCTTCAGCGGCGCGGCCACACCTTCAGCGCGATATCCGCGGCGATGCAAACTCCCGCCCGACAGATCCAGGCTGAGTCGCGCCTGCGATTCGCGCAGATGCAGATTGACACGCAGATCCGGTTGTTCGGTATTGACCGACGGGCGATTGCCGGTGAGTTCGCGGAACCGGTCGACGATCGCGTCCTTGGTTTTCAATGCAGCATAGTGGGAATGCGATATCGCGGCATTCGCGACGGTGCAATCCACGGCGAGCGTACCTTCCGGATCGAGGTGATCTTCCCACGCAATGGCACGAACGGCGTCGTAGAGTTGTTCAGGCGTCGCCGCCGGAAAACGTGCGAGGCTCAGCAGGACGCGGTTCGCAGTACGCGACCACAGGCAGATGCGATACGCGCACGCCAAATCCGCATCAAACGAAACGCCGGCGCTGGATTCGCGCAAGTCACGCGCGCCCAGGTCGCGCAGTTCGCGCGAAAGCAATGGGCTGATATTTTTTGGCGCCGTGGCATACCAGCGTCGCATCCTCGTCATTGCGGCTCCAGGTACGCGGTCACTTCTTCGCGGTCATGGTAAAGCTGCTTGCAACGCACACGCGCACGCTTTCCGGCGGCGCTCACCGCGTTTTCCACTTCGCCAAGGCAGCGCTGCACTTCTGCATAGCGTTTCTTCATGGGGAGTTTGAGATTGAAAATCGCACGCCGACACCAGCCTTGCGCGAACCACTGCGCGACGAGACGAGCGATCCGGATCGGTTGTTCGACCATATCGCACACCAGCCAGTCGACCGGCGCGTCGGGTTGAAAACGAAACCCGTCGGCGCGCACATGTTCGACCAAACCGGAGTCGAGAAGCTTGGCATCCATCGCACCATTGTCTACGGCAATGACATGAATGTGACGACGCACGAGCTGCCATGTCCATCCGCCCGGCGCGGCTCCCAAATCCACCGCGCGCATTCCCGGCTGCAATAGATTCTTGCGCTCGCGTTCCGTCAGGAATGTCATCAGCGCCTCTTCAAGTTTCAGCGTGGAACGGCTGGGCGCCTCGCGTGGGAACTTCAGACGTGGAATTCCGCCGGGCCACGATGCGCTGTTGTCGACACGGCTGATTCCGACCAGAGCGTCTGTACTGCCTGTCATGCAAACGTGGCCTCTCCAGAGCGACTGTTCGTCCCACCCACCAATTTTCTTCAGTTCGGATACAACGGGCTTCTCCAGGGCACGGCACAGCGGAGCAAGGACCTTGGTATCTTCGCGATCCGGCGTCTCGAAAAACAGCGACGAAACTCGCTGCTGCGCCGTCGCAAGCGCGCGTGCCAATGGCATCGCCCGGTCGTCGACCGCCAGCCCGCTCACTGTATCGGTTTGTACAAACCACTGACGCGCAAAGATCCATCCGCCCCACCACGACTGTTCATGCGCGTGCCGCGCCTGGGGCATTTCGGGATAGAAGAGCTGCACTTGGGCCGCGCCGGGAATCGCGCGGATATGCCCACCCGCGCTCTCGGGGCTCAGCTGGCTGGCCGCTTCCGAAGCACACTCGCCTTCGAAACCCGGCCTGCAATACAACACAATCCCGCTCAAGCGTCTGACTCCTGAGAAAAAAGGGCACCATCTTAGCCGGTCTCACACCGTGCTGTCGCGGCACAGCGAGCCTGGCAGCTTGGCGCCCAAAAATGCATGGTTTCAATTAAGAAAATCAATGCTCTGCCGATGTATTCCTGACAACAGTTCATCGTGCCCGCGGCTTGAACAAAACTGCGCCATACGCACATGACCAATAGATGTCGAGTCACCGCGAGAGGGTTCTTTGTTAACAGCGTCCCCCAAAACGACCTCCGGAGAGGGACCCACTCCCGTCGCCGGAACTGAACTCGACATTCCGGCAGCCTCCGGAAGTGCGGATTCCATGTTTTCGGGATTCGGCAAGCGCATCACGCTAATTTCCATTCTTCTGCTCTCACTTGTCGCCGTCGTGACCTGGCAGGTCGTGCGACAGGGTCAGACGCGAGTTATTGAATTCCAGGCGCGTGAGGTCGCTGAAGTTGTGGCGCGACTTGCGGCCAGCGGCCGCTCCGCCTACGCCCAACACATTGCCGAGAAACTTCGATCTGATGGCACAGGCGCCAGCGCGAATTCCCAGGAGCTGAAAGGATACGTCCCGCTGCCCGCGCAGTTCCTGAAACTTGTCGGCAAACAGGCCAGCGCCGAAAGTGAAGGACTGTTCGAATATCACCCGCTGAGCAAGTGGAACATTGAGCCAACCCAGGGCATCAAGGACGATTTCCAGCGCTGGGCGTGGAAACAGCTATCGGATCAAGACATGGAAGAACCAACGGGGCCGATCGACTGGAAACCCGTATGGCGAATTGAATATATGAACGGAACGCGCACGTTCCGCTACATGCGCGCCGATCCCGCATCGGCGCAAAGCTGCGTTGACTGTCACAACACACAGGAACAATTACCGGAAATCATCAACCGTCGCATCCGCACCGGCGAGGATGGGACCAAGCGGTGGAAACTGCATCAGCTGCTCGGCGCACTCGAAGTCGACGTCCCGCTCGACAAGGTGGAAGCCCTGGCGCAGGACCAGATGAATTACACCCTGGTCATCATCAGCGGCGTCGTCGTCGCGGGCCTCGTCATTATTGGTTTCTTCGTATTCGTTGATGTGACTCAGGCGCGCACGATGGCGCGTCAGCTGACCTGGCAAGCGGGCCATGATTCCCTGACCGAGCTGCACAATCGCCACAAATTTGAACAGCGTCTGTCTATTGTTGTTCAGCGCGCGAAGCTGGATCACTCGACGCATGCGTTGATTGTCATGGATCTTGATCAGTTCAAGATTATCAACGACGCCTGTGGCCACGGCGCCGGAGACACGCTACTGCGTCAGCTTGGCGCAGTTCTGAAAAGCCAGATCCGTGGCGCCGATACACTGGCCCGCATCGGCGGCGATGAATTCGGAATCCTCCTGGAAAACTGCTCATCCGAATTTGCACGCCGGATCGCCGACTCCTTGCGACAGGCCGCGCGCGAATTTCGTTTCAAGTGGGGTAAACGCAACTTTGAAATCGGCGTCAGCATGGGAATGGTCAGCATTACGCAAGACGCTGAAAGCGTCAGCAGCGTATTGAGCGCCGCGGATGTCGCCTGCCATATGGCCAAGAATGCCGGTCGAAACCGAATCCACATCCTGCAACCCAGCGACGCGGAAATGAACCGGCATCGCGCCGAAATTGAATGGGCCGCCGGGCTCAATCGCGCTATCGAGGAAGGCCGGCTTCGCCTCGTGGTTCAGGACGCCGTTGAATTGCCGGAACGCGTCGATGGAAAACGTTATCAGGAAATCCTGCTTCGACTGATCGATGAAAAAGGCGATGCAGTTCCCACGGGAACATTCATCGCCGCAGCAGAACGTTTCAACTTGATGCCGACGATCGATCGATGGGTGATTCGAAACACGTTTGCCCTGATTGCAGGACGAAAGCTGATTGCTGATCCCAACAATGTGGTGGCAATCAACGTTTCGGGCACATTGATCAACGACGAAGACTTTCTGCCATTCGTCAAACGATGTCTTGACGAATTCCCGGTTCCGACGCACCACGTTTGCTTTGAGATTACGGAAACCGCGGCGATTCGCCATCTGGAGCGCGCTTCAGCTTTTATTCGCGCGCTCAAATCGATCGGGTTCCAGTTTGCACTCGATGATTTTGGTGTCGGATCGAGTTCGTTTGGCTACTTGAAAAATCTGTCTGTGGACTTCCTGAAGATTGACGGTTCGTTCGTGCGCGACATTGGCGCGGATCCGATCAACCGCGCAATGGTGGAAGCCGTCGCGAAAATCGGTCGCGTCGTCGGCATTGCGACAGTCGCCGAATGGGTGGAAACGGAATCAACGCTCGATCAGGTGCGCACGATTGGCCTTGATTACGCGCAGGGTTTTGCAATTGCGCGCCCGCGCGCACTCGATGTCGCGAACATACCGGGCTCAAATTCCCTTCCCGCCTAGGCGGCGCCGCTCAGGTTCCGCGCAGCAGTCGCCGCTCAGATCGAACCAGCCCGCGGGCTGCGCCTTCCAGAACAAGGGCATCGCCTTCACGTAACACCATCGTGTCATCAGGCTGTTCACCGCGAATATCGCCACGTCGCAGTGAAATGACGCGGACCCCGAAAGTTGGAAGCTGCATGGCGCCGAGTGCTTTTCCAACGGCATGGCTCCCCGGCGGCAACACCACCGTATGCATTTCGCCCACACCGACGCCTACGGAACCCGCATGACTTCCGAAGTAGCCGCGCAGGTCATGGTAGTGGTCCGAACGCGCTTTTTCGACGACACGCGAAACTTCATCCGGTGGCACCCCCAGTTTCTCGAGCAGCGTGGTCGCCAATAGCATGCTGGCTTCGACGGTCTCCGGTACCACGCTGGTCGCGCCTGCATCTTCAAGTTGTTCGAGAAAAGCGTCGTCGCGCGTTCGAACGACAATAGGCACGTCCGGCCGATGGTTGTGAACCACGCGAACGACGCGCAACGCGCGGCGCGGATCTTCAAATGTGATGACAAGAATACGTGCGCGCGCCAGCCCGGCCGCCTCAAGGATTTCAATATGTGTTACATCGCCGTAGAACACTTGCTCCCCCGCATCCCAGGCTTCCTTGATCAGCAGCGGGTCAAGATCGAGAGCAACGTAGGGAATACTCTCCTGCCGAAGGAATTGCGCGATGTTTTGCCCGATACGACCGAACCCGCACACAATGACATGCTCGGAAAGCTCGCTAGAAGCCTGCCCGATCTGTCTCGCCCGCAATCGCCGATTTGTGAGATACGTGCGGCCAAACAGTGTTTTCGCGATCGGGCCATTCCAGCGAATTAACAACGGCGCAAGCGCCATGCTGATTACGGCGGCGGCGAGCATGGCCTGGCTGTGGCTTTCGCTGAAAATATTTCGGTGCGCCGCCAGCGCGATCAACGCAAAACTGAATTCTCCTGCTTGACCCAAGACCAATCCGGTTCGCAATGCGACGGCAGTTTCGTAGCCCCCCAAACGAACGAGCGCAAGGATAATCACCGTTTTGACCACGGTGAGGAAGAACAGCAAGACAAGAATTTCGGTCCAGTATGCGGGCAACTGGTGAATATCGAGTTCAAAGCCGATGGTCACGAAAAACAACGCCATCAGTACGTCGCGAAACGGGCGGATATCCACTTCGATCTGGTGTCGATACTCTGTTTCTCCCAGCATCATGCCTGCCAGGAATGCGCCCAACGCAAATGACAGCCCGGAGAGGTACGTCAGGGTTGCGGCGGAAAGACTGATCAGCAACACCGTCATCGTGAAGAGTTCCGGCGAGTTGACTCGTGCGATTACATGGAAAACGGGACGCAGTGCGAACCGGCCGATGACAATCATCAATGCAAACGCCAAGGCACCTTTGGCGAGCGCGATGAGCAATGAAGTCCCGATCGAAGCTGTGCCGTCACCCGCCAGAATTGGTATGGCGACAAGAAACGGAACAACAGCGAGATCCTGGAACAGCAAGACCGCGAGCCCCAGCCGCCCGTGGCGCGACTGCATCTCGAGTTGCTCGGCCAACTGCTTGGTTGCAATTGCCGTTGAAGACAAGGCCAGCGCACCGCCCGCAACCACGGCACCCTGCCACGTCAGCCCCATCAGAGCGAAGAGCGCCCCAAAAACGACCGACGTCAGGACAACCTGGGCCGTGCCGAGGCCAAATACAGCCCGTCGCAACGCCACAAGTTGTGCCCAGGAAAACTCAAGGCCAATGCTGAAAAGAAGAAAGGCAATACCAATTTCGCCCAGCAAACGGATGGTATCGGTATCGGGCAACCAGCCGAGTGACGCGGGTCCCGCGATCACGCCCACCGCAAGGTAACCCAGGATCGCAGGCATGTGGACACGCCGCATGAGGGCCACGGCCAACACACACAGCGCGAGCATGAGCACAACAAGTTCGAGAGTTGCCAGTTCCATTCACGTAGACGCAATGAGCCGCTACGTAGGATACGGACGAAAGATTTCAGCGCAAGGATGAAATGCGCTTGGAAAGCGACGATTTGAGGCGTGCCTGGTGTGGCACTACGTCCTGACTTGGTATGGCCGCGCGGGAAAACATCCCGCGCGGCCTTGTTAGCGTCCCTGGAGCTTAGTGCGCGGCGTGCTCCTCAATTTTCGATGCGTGGCCTTTGGCATCAACGGTTACAACAACCATCGTGCCTTCCTTGATGTCGCCCTTCTTGGCGGTCTTCTTGTCGACCATGGCCTTGACCTCTTTGCCATCGGACGTCTTGACGATGTAGGTGTTACCTTCAATTTTTTCCACCGTACCTTCCACGCCACCTCCGCCCGCGGCGGCGACACCGACAAAAGACAGCATGCCAATGGTCAGAGCGGAGGCCAAAATGTGCTTCTTCATAGAACTTTCTCCTGATTGCTGTAGTTGAGTAATAGAAAAGTCTGCCTTCACACCCGGATATCCAACTGACCCTGACACTCGCGCACGCTGGTATTCCGCCAGATTCTCCCCAATCGCTGGAAAGATGGCGGACTGAACGCAAGAGATCCGGATCGACTGGCCGCGACGCATGCTGGGTATCGAGTCACCAAACGGGTGACTGCGAACACCGCCCACGAAGTTGGCATAGATGTGTTGAACACCTGGGAGGATGACGCGGAGAACTATTTCCCGACGGCAGGCGCGCGTCAATTCGCTAAAAAAAATATATTTCGAAAATATTTCAGCGCTAATTAAGTATTGCGCGAACCCGAATCCGGCGTGGGTCCGATGGCTTCATGAGCAGAGTCTTTTTCGGCAGGAGGTGCCGGCCACTCGGCAAATGGATACGGTTTGATTTCTGAATTGAACGACATGAACATCCATACTTGGTACGCGTAGGTACTAAGGCCATGGCCCAGGCGAAGGAGGCGCTGGTTACGCCGACCGGTCGCAAGAACGACTACAAATTGGACGATCACGACGGCCGCAAGGACGAGTTCGGCAAGGCTGTAGAGAGCCGCGAAGAGAAGGACAAACACCAAACGCAACCAAACATCAGGCTGGGTCAAGTTACGCTTGGCGCGCTCATCCATGAACGATCAGGCAAAACTGAATCAGCAGGAACAAAAAACGTCGCAACCTAACGCGACGATGTGCTTCTTGTGGAAGTCCGCTTTCTTGAAACCCAGAGCCTGGGTTCCGCACTCGCTGGTGTTCAGCTCATGACGAATCATGCCGCAGAATTTTCCGTCGGCTTTGCGCTCCACTATTTCAGCCCAGAAACAGGTCGCTCCCGCTTCGACGCGGACAAAACAACCGGGGGTCAAATGTTCCAGCTTATCTTCCGTTGGCGCCAAAAATGTTCCATTTTCGTAATGCACTTCAGCCATGGCCTACCTCGCTTGCTCAACTCCATTATGTATCCGTTGCCGCTTCCCCACGGCAATTGAAGGTCCTCATTATCCGCGCCGACTGGCATTTGTCCACTGCGGAGAATTACCTACAATTCCTATCGACCATATTCCGTTGATCTTCATAGGGTCGGCGGTACATCAGCGTTTCATGATTCGCTAAGCGACGCTGCGCGACGCAGGTCTTCCTGATAATCAACATCTTGAACTATACCGGGATCATCCACCCGAATGCGCGTAACCCGCGCACGCTGCGCTTCCAACAACGGGCTCGCACCAAAATCACCCGAGAGATTGGAAAGGACGTGGCGCCACGCGCTCCCAAAAAGTACCGGGTGACCACGCCGGTTCTCGAAAACCGGCACAACGATGGACTCCGCGGATTTCGACGCGCTGACGATCGTGGCAATCGTTTCCGGATGGATATATGGCATATCTCCGAGTGCTATTAGCCAGGCCGCCGCGCCTTCGGTGGCCTGAACACCCGCTGCAATGGAATGCCCCATACCCAGACGGGCGTTTTCATTTACGAGCACACTCATCCCGCAGCTTTGCAGTCGTTCTTCCAGCTTCGTGTTTCCCGGCCTCACGACGGCGACGCTTTGCGGCAGTATCGAACACAGATTTTTCGCCGCGGATTCAATGACCGATAATCCGGAAGGGAGTTGCTGCATGAGTTTGTCCGCTCCAAAGCGCCTGGAAAATCCGGCGGCAAGCAGGATTCCTTGCATCATGAGTGTTCAACCTCAGACTCGCGGCGCGCTTCCAGGCGCAGCCCGTGTCGCGCCGCATTTAATCCGGCAACGACGGACAACGCGATTTCCTGCGGTGTCTTTCCGCCGATTGGTGCGCCGACCGGGCTGTGAAGTCGCGCCAACTGTGCTTCAGTCGCACCCTGCCGTTTCAACCGTTCAATGCGCTTTGCCGAATTGGAACGTGAACCCAGTGCGCCGACATAAAATGCCTCGCTTTGCAACGCCTCGAACAATGCAAGGTCATCCAGCGACGGATCGTGCGTGAGTGCCACGACGGCACACCGTGCATCATCTGCAAACCGTCGAACCACATCGTCGGGCATACCGGAGTCAACATTCAGCGAAGCATCACCCCAGTTTCTTACATAGTCTTCGCGCGGATCACAAATGATGACCTGGTAGTCCAGCATTCGTGCAAACTCCAATACGTAGCGCGAAACCTGCCCGGCGCCGATCAATACCAGCCTCCAGGTGGGCCCGAACACCTTCGCCAGGTTCTCACCATCAAAACTGAATTCAGCGCCGAAGTCGGCGGGGCGGATGCTGGCTTCGCCGGTTGAGAGACACACGTGTCGAGTTGCGACACGGCGTGAACGCATCACGGCCACGATGTGATCCAGCGGCGCGGCTGAACTCAGGGGTTCTACGAGCAACGAAATTTTCCCACCGCACGGCAATCCCGCACGCAGCGCCGATTCTCTGGAGACGCCATAGTCAACGACTTTCGGTATATCCGGCCAATTTTCGCGCAAATCTTTTACCAGGTGGGACTCGATGCACCCGCCGCTGATGGAACCTGTCCAGGTACCCGCAAGAGTCGCCGCCATCAGACTCCCTGGCGGACGAGGCGACGATCCAAACGTCGCTGCAACGGTGATCAACACCACGCGCTCGCCTTGGTTGAGCCAGGTGATTGCGGCGGAAAGAACATCCTCATCAGCAGCAGCAAGTGTCATAGGCGAATCGGCAAGCTCCGAATTGGCTTGCCGGTCAGTGCGAAGATTGCATTGCATACGGCGGGGGCCAGCGGCGGCACACCCGGCTCGCCCACGCCTCCTGGCGGCTCGTCGCTGTGAACAAAATGGACTTCAACGTTGGGCATCTCGTCAATTCGCAGAAGTGGATAATTGTTGAAATTCGACTGCTGAACTCGACCATTTTCGATTGTGATTTCACCGTACAGCGCGGCCGTCAGTGCATAAGCGACCGCACTTTCCATCTGCGCGGCCACGATTCCGGGATTGACGATAAAACCACAATCCACGGCGCACACCACGCGATGAACACGGACTTTGCCTTCCGTAATCGAAACTTCTGCCACGTGAGCCACAAACGATGCAAACGAATGCGCAACAGCAATGCCGCGCGCGATTCCCGTTGGAACCGGCGATCCCCATTGGGATTTTTCGGCGGCCAATTCCAGTACCGCGCGCGCTCTGGGCTGATCCTTCAGCAATGACCGGCGCAAGTCGAATGGATCACGCTGTGCCGCATGCGCCACTTCATCCAGGAAGCACTCTGTAATAAACGCGTTTTGGGAAGCGCCAACCGATCTCCAGAATCCGACGGGAATGGCGGTATTCACCATCGCGTAGGTTACATGCATATTGGGAATCGAATAGGGAAGCTGAGCGGCGATTTCAACGGATGTGCCGTCAATTCCGTCTTTCACGCCGTCCGGATAGAGTCTTGAAATAATCGACGGCCCGGCGATTCGATGAATCCACGCGACAACCGATCCGTCTTTCGATATACCGGCGGTCAACTCGTTGTATGTCGCGGGCCGATAGAAATCGTGCTGAATGTCGTCTTCGCGCGTCCACATCACTTTAACTGGCACGCCAACAGCCTTTGAGAGTTCAACTGCTTCAACGACGAAATCCGTTTCCGATCGGCGACCAAAGCCGCCGCCAAGAAATGTGGTGTGAACGTTAACCTGTTCGGGCTTGAACCCCAGCACTTTTGCCGCAGCGCGCTGGGTTGCTGTCTGTCCCTGTGTCGGCACCCAGATATCGCAGTCGCTGTCTCGAACATGGGCGACGCAATTCATCGGCTCCATGCACGCATGGGCAAGATACGGCACTTCATAGACCGCCTCGACCGTCTTGCTCGCCGCGCGCAATCCGTCTTCTACGTTTCCGGCCTTATTTGCAACCTTTCCGGATTTCGCCGACGACTTGAATTGCGAACGAATTGCTGCGCTATTGAGCTCGGCAGTGGAACCCTCGATCCATTCGATCGCCAGCGCCTCCCTGCCTTTTAGCGCTGCCCAAAAATGATCGGCAATAACTGCAATGCCGGAACTGATCTCGACGACGTTTCGAACGCCTTTCACTTTGGCGGCCGCTTCTTTATTGAATTTCTTTGCCTTGCCGCCCATTTCCGGACATCGTGCAACAGCGGCAATCAACATACGATCGAGACGGACGTCCTGACCGAAAACAGCTCCGCCGTTGACCTTGCTTGGCGTGTCGAGGCGTGGAATTGCCTTTCCAAGATAACGATACTTTGACGAATCCTTGGTAAATGCATTTTCCGGGATTTTCTGCTTGGCAGCGGCTTCGATCAGTTCGCCGTAGCGCGTGCGTCGATTGCTGGGCGTATGAATCACTTCGCCAAGCGCGGTCGTGCACTCGCTCAAAGGCACGGACCACGTTTTTGCCGCGGCCGTCACCAACATTTCTCTTACAGCGGCTCCCGCCTCTCGAAGCGGTCCCCAGAATCCCCGCACCGCGGTGCTACTACCGGTCTGCTGGCGTCGCATGAGTGGATTGAAATACGCCGCATGCGCCGGCGCGAACTCCGCCTGAACTTTGGACCAGTCTGCATCAAGCTCCTCCGCGAGCAGCATGGGTAGCGCCGTCATGACGCCCTGCCCCATTTCCGAACTCGGCACGAGTAGCGTGATCGAATTGTCTCGCGCGATGCGAATCCACGCATTGGGCCCAAATGGCGT
This sequence comes from Proteobacteria bacterium UBA6921, assembly GCA_002450895.1. Classification (GTDB taxonomy): domain Bacteria; phylum Pseudomonadota; class Gammaproteobacteria; order SG8-11; family SG8-11; genus UBA6921. Next base: position 29,182 of record DKAR01000063.1, on the reverse strand, counting down.
TTCATCACCCTTGCTCGCAATCGGCGGTGCGTCGTTGCGTGCGCAACCGGCGAAATCCACACCAACTAGCAACGCACCCGCCGTCGTCAGGCCCACGCTCAGAAATTGTCGGCGAGTGAGCGACGGCGTTGGACTCATGTCTTCGCTCCCGCAGCGCGATGAATGGCGCGCCGGATTCGCTGGTAGGTCCCGCAGCGGCAGAGTATCGGGGCCATCGCTTTGTCGATGTCTTCGTCCGTGGGGTTAGGGGTGCTCGCCAACAGCGCGGTCGCGGCCAGGATCTGACCGGACTGGCAAAAGCCACACTGCGGTACATCCTCTGCGATCCACGCCTGCTGAACGACGTGGGAGTTATCCGGACTCAAACCTTCAATTGTTGTGACGTTTTTTCCTTCTACGGCGCTCACCAGCGTCGTGCAGGATCGTATCGGTACACCATCCACCAGAACGGTGCACGCGCCGCACAGCGCAATGCCGCAACCGTATTTCGTCCCCGTCAGCCCCAGAATATCGCGCAAGACCCACAACAGGGGCATTTGTGGCTCAACATCCAGGTCACGTTGCTGATTATTCACTGTCAGTTTGATCATTGGGACTCGTTCCTCGATTGATTGCCGGGTGTCCGCAAGTATTGAACGTAGTCTACGCGCATGTAGCTCGCTCGCCGAAGCCGGACTTGAAACTTTTTACTCAACCCTCACTCTTATTTCCGTGCCCGGAGGCCCATGACGTAAAACCGTCAGCGAACTGAAAAACTCTTGGGCATTAACGTGCAACGACTGTGAATCGTGTTTCGTAGCAACTTCAATTTAGGAGGAAACTCATGTCACGAAATGCAACCACGCAAACGATGACCGTTAACAATATTGGGATATTCGACCGCGTCGTAAGATTTTTGTTTGCTGCGACGCTGCTCGCACCTGCCTTCGTCGGAGTGGATACGGGTCCGCTCGGATGGCTTGCCATTCCCGTTTTGGCGTCAATCTATCCAATGACAACCGCCTTGATCGGCTGGGATCCCATCTATTACTGGATCGGACTTTCTTCCGTCGAAGTGTCACCGCGACACTATGACCCCGCGGAGACGCTGGATGCACTGGCGCGACGTTATCACGGCATCAGCACATATACGCAATCTGACGCGCAAATTTCGACAGGATCGGCGAGCAATTCGCAAATGGACGATAGAGCCGCCGCATAACCACCCGACTCCGAACGCCTGGTGACACCTTTTGCGTCACCAGGCTTTCAGATTTCGACCAGCCGATTGGGCAATTCATCCGGATTTTCCCGCTGTGCGGGAAAATGCTGTTGAAGCTTTTGGGCGCAAGATTCGACTGCGCCAAGAAAACCTTCCGTCGCGCGACCGGCCTTAACCTGTTTCACAAACTGACCGACGATGTCGTCCCAGGTACCAGACGGCACTTTGGCATTGATCCCCTCGTCGGCGAGAATCTCAACATAGTGCTCTGCGGCGGAAACAAACAGCAAAACGCCGGTTCGATCCCGGGTCATGTGCAATCGATTCGCATAAAACTGCTCGCGCGCCAATCGTGCAGCTTGCAACTGTTGCGTACGACGCGGTGTCAGCCGCATCTTCAGTGGCGTCCAGTTCAATACGATCGCGCTGAATAGAAACACGATAACCTGCGCAAAGTAGATCTCATTTACAGTCCACCAGAGTCCGGACAACCAGACAATCGCCGGAACGCTTAGCGCGATCAGTGTCGACCACAGCAAGGGAAGAAAGCGGTAGTTGCCGCTATTGCGTGCGATGACGCAGACAATTTCACCCTGCGTCGCTGATTCGGCAGCGCGAATGGCCGCCGCGATGCGTTGGCGATCAGAATCGTTGATCAGCGCCATGTCACCATCTCCCGGAAGCTCCGCCGCCTCCGAATGAACCTCCTCCACCGGAGAATCCACCGCCGCCCCATCCGCCTCCGCCAAATCCACCGCGTCGCCCGAGCCCACCTCCACCGAAGCCACCGCCACGATGTGACATCGCGATAAACAGAAAAATCAGAAACCCAGCGAACACACTGGACAAGAGTGTACCGGTGATCCACCACATCAGGCCTCCGGCAATCGCGCCAGTCAGCGCGCCCGCAAACGCGCGCGACATCATAAGGGCGAGCATTTGTCCCACGACCACTCCAAGCACAATTAAAATGGGCAAGGGCAGCGAGTCGTTGTTGCCACGTTGATTCGCTGTGGGTGCATTTGACGTGTATTCCCCGGCGATTGCGGCCGAGATGGATTGTGCGCCGGCGACAATGCCACCTTCCAGGTCGCCGCGCTTAAAGCTCGGAAGGATACGCGTTTGAATGATGTTGCTGGCGAGCGCATCTGTGAGTGCGCCCTCCAGGCCGTATCCAACTTCAATTCGAACTTCGCGGTCATTGGGCGCGACAATAAGGATTACGCCATTGTTGGCTCCCTTTTGCCCAATCCCCCAGGCTCGACCCAACTGATATCCGTAGTCCTCAATCGGATACCCCTGCAGCGACTTCACTACGGCAACAACAATCTGGTTGGAAGAAGCGCGCTCCTGCTTTTCCGACAACTGTGCAAGCTGTTGCCGCGCCGATTGCGACAGGATGCCAACTTCATCGACGACGCGCCCGGTGAGCGGTGGAAACTTCGGCGCTGCAATCGCGCTGCTCGCGGTAAACGCAATCAGGAGCGCCAACAATCCTGACTTGCGCCAGTTTCGCGCGATGGCAGCGAATCTCGAGAACATCCAATGAAACGGCGCAGGATTTCGCAATCTGCGCTCATACAAGTGATCGCGGAAATCAGCGATATTCACTTCAGAATTTTACCGCCGGGGCTTGCTGCACCGACTCCGGTGCGCTGAAGTTCTGCTTGATCTGCGAATCAGAGTAGAGAATCGACTTCCAGATTCGGCCGGGAAAAGTTCGGATCTCGGTGTTGTAGCGTTGTACGGCCTCGATGTAATCCCGCCGCGCTACGGCAATGCGGTTTTCGGTCCCTTCGAGTTGCGACTGCAGCGTCAAAAAATTCTGGTTGGAACGCAAATCGGGATAGCGCTCTACGACGACCATCAACCGAGACAGCGCAGAGCCCAGTTGTTCCTGCGACTGCTGAAAATTCTTAAACGCCTGTTCATTCGTCAAGACATCGGGAGGCAGCTGCATTTGCGCAACCTTGGACCGTGCCTCAACCACTTCGGTGAGGACTTTCTCTTCCTGCCGGGCAAAACCCTTTACCGTTTCAACAAGATTGGGAACCAGATCCGCACGCCGCTGGTATTGATTGATCACCTGGCTCCATGCCGCCGTAGCAGCCTCGTCATACGTAGGGATATTGTTGATCCCACACCCTGTAACAAACAGTGCCGTCAGGACGACTAACAAAGTGAACTTGAAACGCTTAAGGCCGGTCATCGCCACTCCTCGTAATAAACGTGGACGATGGGAACATAGGGCCGAATCGCCCCAGGTTCAAGCGGTAAACTACCCAAAGTTGGCGTGCGCTGGCCGGCACTTGCGAGTTATCCTTTGAACTTCTGCGAATGAACAAGATGATGCCCAATACTGCGCCTCCAATTCTTGTTGATCCATTTCAACGCCGCATTGAGTATCTTCGCGTCTCGGTGACGGACAAGTGTGACCTGCGATGCACCTATTGCCTGCCACAAGGCTTCACCGATTTTGATACTCCTGACCACTGGCTTTCGTTCGAGGAGATCGAGCGAATCGTTCGTGCATTCGCACAGCTTGGCGTACGGCGGGTTCGCCTGACGGGGGGTGAACCTCTGGTTCGAAAGAATATGCCGGAACTTGCAGGTCGTCTGGCCGCGATCCAGGGCATTGAGGATCTCTCGCTGAGCACAAATGCGGTTCAGCTTGCCCGGCACGCCGAGGCATTGCGCCGCGGAGGCATTACCCGACTCAATGTCAGTCTCGACAGTCTCAATGACGAGCGATTCGCAGCGATTACGGGAGGAAAGCTGAGCAAGGTACTAAACGGCTTGGCCGCCGCACGCGCCGCGGGTTTTCACCCCATCAAGATCAATACCGTTGTCATGCGCGGGATCAATGACGACGAAATCGAGCAGATTGTCGACTATTGCATCGAAAATGATTTTACGTTGCGCCTGATCGAGACCATGCCTGTAGGAGAAACGGGGCGCCATGCGTCCGAGCACTACGTTGATCTGCAAGAAATCAAAAAACGACTTGAGCAGCGATTTGACCTCATCCCTGGCGTCATGCCCGGCGGTGGTCCGGCTCGATACTTTCACGTCAACGGAACAGATTTGCGCATCGGTTTCATCACTCCGATTTCCCAACATTTCTGCGCCACCTGCAACCGGGTTCGCCTGGCGGCGGACGGGACCTTGTTCCTTTGCCTCGGGCAAGAAGATTCGGTTGATTTGCGGACACCGCTCCGTTCAGGCGCAACCGATGCTGAACTTCAGCAACTCATCGTGTCTGCAATTGCGCGCAAACCGGAACGCCACGAATTTCGAGAACGACCGCAGCATGTTTTGCGCTTCATGGCGAAGACTGGAGGATAATTTCGTACCGATCATAGCTCGCCCGCACTACCACCCTTCCCGCAGACAAAATCTCTTCCACAGATTGCCATGGTTTCCGGTTTACGACGCAGAGTGTTGTCACATGAAGACGGTGAATTGTCTTTATGCGAAAAATTCCTTGCGGCGCCAGAGGCAAAGGATATGTTCGATGCACTTCTTTCCTCGTTGCCGTGGAGCGAGGAGATATACGAACTTTTTGGAAAACCGGTGTGCGCGCCGCGACGGGTAAGCTGGCACGGCAACCCAGACGCCATTTACACTTACTCGGGAGTCACTCACGCACCAAGACCATGGACGCCCGAATTATTGGAAATCAAACATCGCGTCGAACAGGCAACACAGCGAACATACAACAGCGTTCTGGCGAATTTGTATCGCGACCATCGCGACTCCATGGGCTGGCATGCGGACAAGGAAAGGGAACTCGGCCCCGAACCGTTCATCGCTTCACTCAGTTTGGGTGCAACGCGGCTTTTCCGAGCCCAACATAAAAAATCCGGAACAAAAATAGATGTTCCTTTGGGCAGCGGCAGCCTGTTGGTCATGAGCGGACCGTTTCAACGCCACTGGAAACACAGCGTGCCAAAGACGCGAATCGCGGCGGCGGCAAGAATCAACCTCACATTCCGGGAAATATACTCCACATGAATTCCGTCAAACTTATTTCCCGCTCCGAGCTATACGAAGGAATGATTCGGCCCATCTCAGTGAACGGATTGGAACTTCTCGCCATTTGCAGCGAAGGAAAACTTTTTGTCGTGGAAAACAAGTGCGGCCATTTTGGAATTCCACTCTCCAAAGGAACCGTCGCGAATGGAAGAATCCGTTGCCCGCAACATGGGGCCGAGTTTGATTTACAGACGGGCGCGGTCTTGAATCATGTGGTTCAGCAGTGCGACCCGATAAAGACGTTTCGGATTTTAGAAGACAAAGATAATTTCTCAGTTCAGATATGACAGATTTCTAGTCTAGGCGGATCTCGTCAGTGGCTAAACGGGATGCTTTTGAATCGAATGCTTCTCGCACAGACTCAATAACCGTTTGCGCCGTCGCCCGATAAGCCGTTAGTTTTCCGCCAATTATCGTTACCACTCTCGGGCTTTCTTGCCGGTCGACCGCGAGCGTTGTATCCCGAGGCCGCGTGAATACAGCCCCTTCGCTTCCTGGCAGAACGCGAAGCCCGGCGAATGATTCGATCACAACGGGATCCGCCGAAGTTCGAAAACTCTTACAGTAACATTCCATCAAGTAGTCTATTTCGGATTGCAGCGGTTGAACCCGGTCCGGACTCCCGGAAAATTTCGTCTCGGTAGTTCCAACCATGACGTGACCTTGCCACGGCATGACAAAAACTGCCCGTCGATCGCCGCCGGCTTCCAGGTAATAAACTCCGCGCTGAACGGCCGTATCAATCACGATGTGTGTGCCTTGGACCAATTCAATCGCGGGAAGCGTTAGCTGGGGATTAAAAAGCGCCGCGGTTTGAATGATCCATGGCCCCGCGGCATTTACCACGGCGCGACATTCGCAGGCTTTCTCTACCCCCCCGTCCAGGTACCGGATATCAACTCCGCGCTCAAGCAGCGTTGCCCCAAGAAACTCAGCCGGAACGCGAATTTCCGCTCCCAGCGATTGTGCCGATCGAAGTACGGCATTTGTGAGCGCCTTGTCATCGGTTTGAGCATCTGAATACTCGAATACCGCTCGCAGCCTGTCCGTTTGCAAACCGTCCAGATTATTCCACTCACTCCGCGGCACCCGTCGAAAGAGGCATTCCTTCCTGAATCCGCACAGCGCAGCGTAGATCGAGAGGCCCGCAAAAATCTCCCACGGACGTCGCGAAGTTTCTTCATAGATAGGAATGTAAAATTTGACGCGTCGGACGAGTTGGGGCGCCAGTCGCAGCAACAGTTCTCGTTCGCGCAAACACTCCCGAACAAGGGAAAACTGACCGGACTCAAGGTACCGCAAACCGCCGTGGATCAGTTTGCTCGATCGACTCGATGTTCCGGCAGCTGGTGCCGTTTTTTCCAATACCAATACGGACAACCCACGCGCTGCAGCTGCCTGAGCAACGCCGGCGCCGTGGATCCCTGCACCAATGACAACCACGTCGAACCGATCATTCACTCATGCAACCCCGAGTGCGCAACTTCGCGTGCCGGAGCATCTCCCCAATCGCAAAAGTCTCGACGAGTGATGCACCGATTTGCGCGAGCCGCATGGCACTTTCTGCATCGGCTACTTCATAAATCGCCCATTGCCATGGACCCTCCGGCAACATGGTCAGCTCGGCAGGCAGTGCATCTGCATCGGTAAATACATATTCAGGGCGCAAATCCCGGGCAACTGACAACGCGGCATCACTCCAGGGCTCGAATACCCACCCGATGGGGAGCGAACTGTGTTTCCGCGCGAATCGCAGCGCGGATTCGTCAAATGAAATCAACGCACACTGATTTGAGATGGAGGGTATTTCATTCAATATCGCGGAAACGACTTTGTCGACGCCGAACTCGCGCAAACTCGCACGCTTGATCTCGATAAAGGCGCGCGTATTTGGAGTACTTTTCAGGAACTGCACAACTTCGGAAAGCGTCGCAATCCGATTATTTTCAAATGCCATGCCGAAACGCTTCCGCTCATCAAAACTGTACGTACGCGCTTCTGCCAAACTGATTTCGTGGATTGCAGCGTCGACGCCGGCCATGCGTTGCAATGTTGCGTCATGCAGAAGGATGGGAACACCATCGGCGGTCAGCTGGATATCAAATTCCAGATAACACGCACCAGCCTTTACTGCCTTTCGCAGCGCAAGCAGCGTGTTTTCCGGGTAGTGCAATGCGTAGCCGCGATGCGCCACCAATTGTGGAATGTTCATGGCTTATTTATCGGCACAGGGCATGAACCCTCTGAACTTGACCGTGCGGCTGCCACCGCAGCGAGCATCCATAAAATAGGGTATTCGGCTCAAAAAAATCAGACGCCCTCTGCTCCGGAGAATCCAATTAACGTGCTGCGCAGCTCCTTGTCCAGCAAACGCGCAACCTCGTCGCGGGCCCGCTGCGACGTCATCTGCCGTTGTTGCGCAGACGCCTTGATGGGCCATCGCTTGCCACCGCGTGTCTTGTTGGCGCGATCAACAAGCTTGATTTCGAGCGCCCCGCTGACCCAATACCACCCATCGGACTTTTGACCCAGGTCATCCAGAGTGAACGAAGTTTCCAGAACGTAGTCTGCGCTGCTGGTATCGTCCGTTGAAAAACCCGCATTGGCAATTGCCGCATCGAGCGCTTCCTTGATCAATCCGCTGTCATCATTGGTCACGGCCACCCGGAGCCGTGTCCGTTTCAGCAATTTTTCAAAGTCGCTGCGCAATTGCGGCAGACTCCATACTGCACGCACCCCTTCGCCACTGCGATCGACAACCTGCAAGCTCCGCTGAAACGCCAGGCGCTGAATCTGCGCATCAAGGGCGTTATAGGCTCGCGCGATCTTCTCAAGTGGATCGATGCTGTTGGCAGCCGATTCAATGTTCAATTTGCTCGCGTCGTCCAGGCGCGAAATTTCCTGTCGCAACGCCGCGGATGCCTGTTGGCGCGAAAGAGCCGCAAGCGCATAGTTACGCTGCAGCACCGTATCACGCCACACATCGACAACTTGCACCCCCTTAAGCAACTGTGCAGTTGTCGTTACGATCGTTCGGGTTACGCTTTGCGAGTTTTTTGATTGAACGGATTTGCCGCCCTCTGTTGTCGCGCTGAAGGCCTGGACATCTTTTTGATCCTCCCTGATGTAGACCTCGAACGTCTTGGCCAGATCCGCGCGGGCGTGGTTTCCGGCCTCGTCAGCGGATCGACCCTCGCCGCGCCCGGTAATATAGAGATCGGGTGTATAGCGAGGATGACTGCCGTCGATCCATGCCGGCCGCTCCGCGCCTTGCTGCGGCGAGGATGCACACGCTGACAACAGCGCACCAATCCCAAATATTACGAGCGATTTCGATAGGGCCATGTTCATTTCCGTTAGTCCGCCGTCCATCGTCCGGAAAGATATTCCGTTTGACGTTGAAGAATAGTCACTGTTCCGTAGTCCTGCACGTGGACCACACTTCCAAAGGCGTCCAGCATTTCGAGAACCACGTGATGCGGGCCTGGAGAAAGCGAAATACGTCCAAGAAATATTCTCGATGGCAGAGTCGACCAGCTCCGGGTATCGGCCTGTTCCGTCACGACGCCGGCAACGTTCATTACCAGGCCCAGCGCCGGGTCCCGGCGCTCCGCTTCCTTCGCGGCACGATATTTTACGACCGCGCGCGCAACTTGCCGCGCCGTGATCGACGCGAGATGGGACTGCAGCGACTTGATGGCCATCGTATCGATATCCTCAACAAGATCGAGCGGTGTTTGTTGCGCGTCGATGACCAGCCGGGCTGCCGTCACCCGATTGGGCCGGGTCCGATAGTATGGGAGAGATATGCGGATCATCCGACCGGACTGCGGATCAAACGCCTGCGATCCCTGTTCCCGCTTGATTGCCACCATTCCGGAGTCGAGCATTGCGACCAACTCACCCTGCTCCATACGTTCCACGACCGTGGTCCAGTGGCTGATGGAAAATTCGTCGGAGTACGCGCGCCGCTCATCCTCGATGCCCAAATGATCACTCAATCGTACCAGCGCCAATTGCAACGAGCGCGGAATCGGCGTTCCGTACTTGGACTGATAGATCCGGAAACTGTCGAGCGCCTTACGGTATGAAATCATCGCGTCGCTCCACTCGCCCAGACTTTCAAAAATAATTCCGCTCAGATAGCGAGCAAAAGCTTCTTCAGTGAATACCGTCTCTTTGCGCCGGCTGACCAACTCGCGAAGCCGGATATCCACCTGCAGCGCCTCGACGCGGGCATCGAAGGGCTGGTCGAGCGCGAGATAATTGAGCGCCTTGTAAACATGAAGCAGCACCTGCTCGAATATTTCGCCCTCGTAACTTCGCGTGGCATCGCCGATCATCACCGACGTTACCTGTTCGGAAATACTTACCGCTTCAACGCGCTCAATGCTCATCTTTGCACGTTCAAGTGCCTCATTGCTTTCCAGATAGCGCCCGGCGAGTCGCAGCAACATTCCGTGATTCAAATGGTACAGAACGGTATCAGTTCCCCCGGGATAAAAACGCTGCTCGAACTGCTTTAACGCTTCCTCAAACTGGCGAGCCTCAAGCGCACGGTCGATGGGCTGGAATGAATAACTGTAGGTGGCGCACCCGGTCAGGGCTGCGGCGATGAGTAGCAGCAATGCGCGCATGGCGCGCGCTACGGACGTACTGAAGCTTTCTCGACGAGCTTCTTGATCTTCTTTTGGCCCACCCAGACTTTTCGGTTGTCACCGACGCTGATCAGGTTCAGATCAACCTGGTAGAACTTCACTTGCGTCTTGCCTTCCACGTCGATGATCGTGTTGATCTCACCCTTGAGCATAAAGTCCGCGCCGATTTCCTGTCCCATGGGTTTGCGAGTTGCTTCCGTAACGTTCAGGTCCTGGTCCTTGCGCTCTTCCCGAATTTCCTGCCGCTCGCCTTTGGATGCCACGAAACTGACCGCGCCGGAATTGATCAGATTCCGCTCGATATCCGCCACAAATGTATTTACGGCAATGTGTTCGTGACTGAGGTTGCGAACCTCGCCGACGATGACCGTGGGCGCCGCCTTCTTTTCCTGTTTGAACTGCGCCAGCCAGGGTGCTGCTACGACGTCCTTGATCATTTCTTCGGAGACAAGACGCGAGTCCGTGTCATTCCACTGCCCGCTCAAATCGCGCACTTCCGTCGCTTCAATTCTCTGCACTTTCGTGCCGCTCGCGCACCCCGCAATCAACAGCACACTGATCGCAACGGCCACTCCGAAGTTCTTCGCCTTGAGGTTCATTTTTTCACCGCGATGGAATCAAACAGGTTGTCTGCATTTTCGACAAAGTGGGCTTTAAGACCCTCATTCATGTCCTGTACGTTCTTCAGAATATCTTTCATATGGCGCATATCGAGCTCGGCAAGCGAATAAATCGTGCCGTCCTTGTCGCTGCGCCAATTGGCGATGATTCGAACACCAGTCAGATTAACCTGCGTGAGCGATTCAATCGAACGCGACACGCTCTGCTGAACCTCGGCGTTGTCGCCCACTTTAGCCGCCGCGGAGTAGTCCTTGGCAACGACGTCCATATACGACGAGAGAATTCGCGCCACTTCGGCGCGTGCACGATTCTCTGCGGTTGACCGCTGGAGTTCGGTGTCACCCATCGGCGTCGCTGAGCCGATGCCGTGGAACAGACGCCCATCCTTCGTACTGAGGATATTGGTTCCTTCGTTGACCCAATCCGGAGCGCTCTTGATCTTCAGATCGCTCTCGACGACGGTTTTTCCACCGCCGCAGGCGACCAGCGATGTCACAGCGACGACCAGCAGTAAATTCCGAAACAGTGGGAAATTCATTTCCGTTCTCCTTCGCGCATCAGGACATCTGCGCGAAGGATGATGACGCACAAAAAAAGGAGGGTCAATTGAGGAAATTCACACCTTGAAACACACGGTGCAGGAGAAACCCGAACGCTACATGCCGCGCTCGAGCTTCTTCATCCAATAGTCGGAGCGCGCCGGATCGCGTGGCAGGCCGAACCATCCCTCGCGATAACCGACGGCAAGAAATTCTTGCGCTTTTGGATAACCGTTTTCGGCAGAAAGCTGGTACCAGCGGACCGCCTCGGCTTCGTCAATCGGGCCTGCGGCACCGCTGTGATAAATCAGACCGAGGTTGAACTGCGCCTCGGCGTTGCCGGATTGCGCAAGATGATCCCAGTTTGCGGCGGCAGTCGCGAAGTCACCGGACTCTGCAGCAATAAACGCAGTTTCATAGTCTCCGGCAATCGCAGATGTGCTCATCCCAGTTCCGACGATGATGCTTGTCAGTGTCAACGCGCGCAGAACAGAAATCATGGCGAAACCTCCTGAATATACCGGTTAAAGAGTGTTCGGACCGGCCCCATGAAACCTTGAAAAATCGTCACGAATTCGCGAACCGTGTCACGGGGGCGCGGTGCGGGACCTTGGTCCGCGCATGGTCTGGCAATGGCGGAAAGCCTGGGCCAAATGGTTCAGGAGCCATTCAGGCCCCGGCCCGTAACTTGAACCTGCACTAAAAGAAAAACTGAGGAGGTCCACCATGAAGACGCGAATCGGAATGGCAATTTTCGGTGCAGTACTTGCCGCCACTGCGATCAATGCCGAGGCTCATGAAAACGATCGCTCGGATGCGCAACGTTTACCTCGCGATTATTCTCAATCATTCGACTTTCGAAACGACCACCGGCACCGGCGGGACCATGAACGAGATCGAGAAGACCGGGATAACGACTGGCGTAATCACGGTCGCCACGATCACCGTCATGAATCATCCGCGGTCGTATATGCCGACGTCATCAGCGTGGTTCCGATTATTGAGTACGTGTATAGCAGCCAACCCGTGCGCGAATGCCGAACCGTCGGTACCGTTTCATACGAACGTCAATCTGCCGGGCCTGGCCTGCTGTTGGGTGGCGTCATCGGTGGTGCAATTGGACAGGACATCGCTCGGAGCACCGGCAATGATGTCGCGATCGTTGCCGGCACGCTCATTGGAGCAGCGATCGGTCACGACATCAGTCACACACGAACCACTGTCGTAACGCAGCCGCAATATGAGTGCAATTCGCATCAGCACCAACATCGTGAGGAACGAATCACGGGTTACCAAGTGCAATATCGATACGCAGGAAGGATCTACTCGACGCACACGGATCGTCATCCCGGCGACCACATCCGGGTAACAATCACCTTGAATTGATCATCAACACTCGATCATTTTTTGTCCATCCTGCGGGCCATGCAATCGATGCATGGCCCGCGCCATTCAGCGCCATATCAGCTTGCATTCCTGAGGCAATTTTGAATTAATTGCGTTGCTCGCGCGGCCTCGCGCGAAACTTAACCCGTTTTAAGAAACCTGAAGGAGACGCAATGAAGACCAATCTCTCGCACGCTGCTGTCGGTTTAGCGTTGTTGAGCACCGCCACCTTCTCGGCCAATGCCGCCGATCTGAAATGGAACGGATACCTCGATCTCGTCTATACCCTGCACGACAGCACCGATGAAAGCTACGGAGCCACGGGCGACGAGAGCCAGACCCAAAGCAAGTTCAGCTCGATGGGTGAACTTGACATCAACGCCGACTTGGGCAACAAGGTGGGCGCGCGGCTGGATCTGGACTATATCGGATCAGGTTCGAATGGCGCGGGCGCCGGCACCGCTGTTGAGCAGGTTTTTTTGCAGTGGAACACACCGCAGCAACTGATCGTCAAGGGCGGCGTATTCAACAACCCCCTCGGCTGGGAAGCGGAGGATGCTCCGGACAAGTACCACGTCACCTCGGGGCTGCTTTACAACATCTGGGACGCCAACACGAGCCTGTACGGGAACAACGTTGCGGGTGCCTTGCTATCCGGTTCGGTGGGTCAAGTCACCCTGACCGGTGCGTTGTTAAATGATCTTGGCAACGTCAATGAAAAGAACTCCTTCATGGGTGTCGTCAACTTTGCGCCAGGCCAAGGCGTCGATATCGAGGCCGGATTCGTAACCCAGGACGCACAGTTCGAAACCATCGTCGACGTCAACGCAACGTGGACCCAAGGCATCTACGTTATTGGTGGTGAGGTCATGCTACCCAGCGAAATCGTGGACATGGCACTGGCCGCAACTGGCGTCATCAAACTGAATGACCAGCTGAGCGGTGCGCTGCGATTTGAAAATGTCAGCTATGACCTGCCGGGCGTTGGCGATACACGGTCCATCACGTTCGGCATGAGTTATATGATTGAAAAGAATCTCTTCGCCAATGCGGAAATTCGCATGATTGACGATGAAGATGAAACCGTCGACGGGGACATCATCTCCCTCGAGTTGATCGCTACGTTCTAGGTTTTGTTTATTCGCGCCCCGGTGATCCCTCCGGGGCGCATTTCGAATATCGCCCGAATCCCACGTTTTACAATCGATCCTGCAGGATTTCTTTAACCTCCTGGTCGGACACCACGATCGGATTCGTTTTCATACTTGATCCACGGCAGTGGGCGATCACTCGCGCAAAATCTGCCTCACCAACGCCATAGTGCGACAAGCGAGGCAAGTTGAGCGCGACCGTCCAAGCCTCAAGTTGCCGAATAAGCCCGTCGCAGGCGGATGCATCATCCAACCCGGTGCGATTAGTGAGCAAGCGACCCAGAGTCGCGTACTTCGCGATCCCTGCACCCGCGGGGTCGCGCTGTCGCAACGCACGTATATTTATTTCTGTCGCTTTCGCCACAAGCGTCCCACACACGACGCCGTGCGGGATCGGGAAAAACGCGCCGAGCGGCGACGCGAGTCCGTGCACGGAACCCAATCCGGTTTGTGCTAACGCAATGCCCGACACCATCGCTGCGAATGCCATCTTCGAACGCGCGGCTGCGCTGTCGCTGGATTGCTCATACCAGGGAATCAGTCCGTCCCTCGCCGCAGCAATCGCCTCGATGACCATGCCGTCAGTCAGTGCGTTGCTTTTCGTGGACACGTACGCCTCCATGAGCTGCGTTAACGCATCCATCCCATTGGCTGCAATTAATGCAGGCGGGCACGTGGCAAGCAAATCCGGATCGACGATGGCGTACTGCGGCACGAGAGATTCGTGACGAAAGGATTTTTTGAACCCGGACTCTCCGGATTCACTGAGAACTGCATTCTTTGTGGCCTCGGAGCCGGTGCCCGCCGTCGTCGGGACAGCAATGAACGGCACGCTGGGACCGTCATAGGGAAGTTCGGGACCAACCCCTTCGAGATAGTCCATGACCGAATGCTCGACACGAAGCAGTCCCGCGATGGCTTTTGCCGCGTCCAGAACGCTTCCACCTCCGATTCCGATTACGACGTCAATGCGTTCGGCACGCAACCCGGAGACAAGCGTATCAATAAGCGTCGGAGAAGGCTCGGCGCGGACCTGAACATCGACCCAAGACATCTGATGCTCATTCAAATCGGCGAGCAGTTTCTGCCATTGCGGTGCGACTCGAAGCGATTGGCCACCCGTGACCAAAAGCGCGTGACGACCAAACGCGGCGGAAATCGGGACCAGCTTCTTGAACGTCCCGCCGCCAAACTCAATTCGCGGCAACCGTGCAATCGAAAATCCGGACAGAGCTTGCATCACGATAGAGGACTCGACGAGGGAAACAATCCGATATAACCCACACCCTCGCGCGGCTTTGCCATCCACGGCGCGACGACTTCTCGCCATTCCTTATAGTGCCCCGTTTCCTTGTGCGCGGCGGCAGACGCCGGATCGACATACACCTCATAAAGAATGAAGTGAGTCTTGTCCTTCGGATCCTGCAACACATCGAATCGCCGGTTGCCGGGCTCGCGAATTGAGGCGCTGTGATTCTTGCCGGTTGCTTCAATGAATTCCTGGAGGTGCTGCGGAAAGACGTAAACGTGGACCAGCGTGACGTGCATGGCTCTCTCTCCATAAAAACCCTGAGAAAGAGATTAATGGAGCGGGCGGGGAATTCCCAGATGGTAACCCTGAACGTAATCGACACCGAGCTTGCGTAGTGCCGTCAGCGTGTGATCATTTTCCACACATTCGGCGATCGTCTTGATTCCCATTAAATGCCCGATCTGGTTGATCGATTCCACCATCGCCGTATTGATGCTGCAAGTGGCCATATCCCAGATGAAGCTTCCATCAATCTTCAGGTAGTCGACTGGAAGATTCTTGAGGTAGGTAAATGAACTCACTCCGCTACCGAAGTCATCGAGCGAGAACCGGCAACCGAGCGCCTTGAGCGACGTAATAAAATGAGTCGCACTGGAAACATTCTGGATCGCGGCTGTTTCAGTAATTTCAAAACCCACAAGGTGCGGCTCCACCCCGCTGGTCTTCAGCTCATCGGTCACGAAATCCAGAAACTTGGCATCGCTGAGACTCTGGCCAGAAAGATTGATGAAATAAGGCGCCTTGACTGAAAGCGCATCCTGCGAGCGCATCCACTCGAGAAAATTCTTCACGACCCACCGATCGATGCTGGGCATCAAGTGATAGCGCTCCGCCGAGGGGAGAAATGTTGAGGGCGCGACAACATCACCTGACGAATCGATCATTCGTACCAGCACTTCACCGTGCCGCACTTCATCATTGTTGTGGAGATCAACGATCGGCTGATAGTACAAACGGAACCGGTTGTCCTCGAGCGCATGATGGATCCTCTGCATCCATTGCATCTGGCCATGGCGCGTCGCCACGGCCAGGTCGTTTTCGTGGAAGATATGAATGCGATTTCGGCCGCGCTCTTTTGCGACATAACACGCAGAATCCGCGGCGCGAAGGACGTCGGTAATCTGCCCAAATTGCTGGGTCAACGGCACAACGCCGATACTCGCGGCGAGCGTGAACGTCTTGTGCTCCCAGGTGAAACGAAGCGCTTTGATCACCTCGAGCAAATGAGCCGCAATTTCGACCCCACGCTCCAGCGTGCAATCCGTGACCAACACGCCGAATTCGTCACCCCCCAGCCGGGCAAGAATGTCGTTTTCACCCAATGCCGCATCCAGCCGCGCCCCAAGCTGGCGAACCAGTTCATCCCCTGCGGTATGGCCGCACGTATCGTTCACCACCTTGAATTCATCGAGGTCGATGTAACACACGACATAGCCCGTGCCATTTTGGCGCACGCCGCTCAGTGCCGTTTCAAGTACGTGTTCGAATTCGCGTCGATTGATCAACCCTGTCAGGGCGTCGTGCGAGGTTTGGTACGACATCTTGTGGACGAGCCGTCGAATCTCCGAAACATCTCGCAGTACCAACACTGCCCCGATGATCTGACGTTTTGCATTCTTCAGCGGCGTGGAACTGACCTCGACGTAGGACTCACGGGCTCCATCACGATTCACAAGAACGCTGTATTGAGTCTGGCTCGCCCGGGTCAGACGTTCGTATTGTTCTTCTCCCATCAATTCGTTCGTGTGCTCGTCGCGCAGGCGCAGAATCTCGCGCAGCGATTTTGCACGGGCATCGCCGAGGCCCCACCCGCTGAGACGCTCGGCGACCTGGTTCATATAGATAATCGAGCCGAACGTGTCGGTCGTAATGACGCCATCACCAATGGACTCGAGAGTGACCTGCGCCAGCTCGTTCAACTGTTTGAATCGCTCTTCCGTATGCAAGCGCTGCAACATCAACATTCGCGATTTGACAATCATCGAGGCTTCGCGCACTACGCCTTCCACCATGAATACCTGGTACTCGCTGTACTCGCGCTGTTTCTGCGTATTCACCGTCATCAAGACGCCGAGGATTTGTCCCTCTGCGATCAATGGAGTCAGCAGCGCGGACTTTGGAGCCACATCCGGAAGGAGACCGGCGACGGACGCGTGTTGCGCCGACGGCGTAAACAGCAGGCTCCGGCGCGAATGAAACGCCTGCGCGATCAGTGTCGGGGACGCAAGTGAAGAGCGGAAATATCCCCGCGGATTGAACGCAACGCCCGTATGGGCAACGCAGGACAGTTCATTGCTGGCGTCGTCACGCAGGAATACGAATGACTTGTCGTCCCCGACCGCCCCCGCGATGACATCGCCGAGGGTGTTAAAACAATCGTACGGATTCGAGGAATTCGCACCGTGCAAGATCCGGTTGCTCAATTCGAGTATGCGATGGTGGAGACGCAGTTCGTCGGTAATCGCGCGGATTCGCCCCGTGATTACACCAAGCTCGTCGGTCGACATCGGGTGAAGCAAGGTGCTGTCGATTTCTCCAAGCTTCTTTCCGGTGACTATTCCGCGCAGTGGCTGCAAAGCCTGGCTGAAACTGCGCACAAACATCAGACTGCCGGCGATCGCGATCATTTCGAGCACGACCCACATCGCGAGCGTCTCGAGCGTGAAGAATCCGGTCCGCGTCCAGAAGTACTGCATCAGCATGGTGTCCACCAACAGCGGCGTCAGCGCACCAATGAGGAAGACTTTGGTCTTGATAGTGACGTGCGGCGTTGCAAGGCGCGCGGAGCTCAACGCGCGTCCGAACAAATCGAGAAAACGAAAGAAGATGGGAAGCCCGACGATGATGGTGACGCTCAACGCCACAAGGTGAACGCGGAACCAATCCGCGGCCACCGGCTCAAATCCGGTATGCAATTTCGCGCTGATGATGACCAACGGAGGCGCGAGCAGGATGTAACACAGGAATACGGCCCAAAAAGCCAATGGAAAGCGACGAATTCTTTGTTCCGCGACGCCAGCAATCGCCGGAGCCTTGGTAACAACATACGCGAATATTGGATGGGCGTAGCGACTGAAATACCAGTCCGTGAAAACCAGGCTGCCGACCAGAAATATGACGATCGGCAAACTGAACATAATGCGTGTGACTTCAGAAACGGAAAAAATTTCGCTGAACACCAGAAACGACAGACCAACGACCGGCGGGAGCGCCCACGCGAGAAACAACAGGAAGCGGAAATGGCGGATGAACAGCTTGCCTTGATTCTGAGGATCGAGTGCCGCGACAGTATCGTTTTGCTTCACGCGCGCGCCTTTGTCCTTAAATTGTATGTTTTTGGATCCGTCGTTCGTGCCCGGACTATTCACGCTCCTTGATTACCCGATTCCCCCGCGCGGCGATACTTCGACGCTTACGCACAGAAAACTACGCAACTCCCCGTGCCACCGCGACTTTCCTTGTGATGGCAGTAATCATAGCACCCCTCCGGCGACTGTAAACGCAACTTGCGTGACGGTCGGCACAGCGCCGCGGCAATGCCGCGAAACACTGGCCAATTAATGCTCAATCCGCCGTGGAGATTGGCGAAATTGGGACACGGTGGAAGATCGCTTGGAAGATTTGGCCTAGTCTTTAAGAACCCGTCGGGAAACACATTTTCATGACCAATTGCCCCATTTGGCGGTGGCGTGAGCCAGGGAACCGACCGATATAGCTGTCATCAAAACTGACTCAACACGGCGAAAAGTTATCCGCATGCGGATCCTCCGAACCATGCTGCTGGTTCTTTTGTTTGGCGCGCCCCCCATCCTATCGGCTGCCGACAAAAGCGAAAGCGATCTCATCGAACAGCGCCGGGCCTACCTGGAGGCTCGCGCTGCGCTGGCCGCGGGGAAGACCAAAACCTATAACGCGCTCATCAAGCGGTTGAGCGACTATCCGCTTCTCGGCTATCTGGAATTTGAAGAAGTTTCAAAACGACTCACGACGATAAAGCTTAAGGAAGTACAGGACTTCCTGAAACGGAATGAAGGAAGCCCGATCGCGGCACGATTGCGCACACTGTATCTCTTCAATCTTGCCGAAAAAAAATACTGGAAGTCATTCCTTTCATTGTATGTCCCCACCGATGACGACGAACTGAAGTGCCACTATCTTCAGGCCAATATCAGCTCGGGAAAACTGAATCAGGTTGCAGACGAAATTCGAAAGACGTGGCTCGTGCCGTATGAGCAGCACGCGGCATGTGATCCGGTTTTTGAAGCATGGATTAAAGCCAATCGCGTCACTGCGGAAGATGTCTGGGAACGCATACGCATGTCGATCAGCGCGGGCCGCTCCAGCATCGCGCAGGGGCTGAAGCGCTTTCTGCGAAAGTCTGATCGCGAATTGGTCGACGTGTGGATCAAAACGTACGAAAACCCGGGCGCAACGATCAATGATCCATTGTTGAAGCCTGATACTTCGGTAGTTCGCGAAATTTTACGGCTCGCAATTGCTCGTACCGCGCGACTGGACGTGGATACGGCCGTCGCACGATGGGAGTCCCTGCAAACAAAATATAAGTTTGATCCAAAAGCCGCCGCGCAAATTCAGCGTGAAATTGCGCTGCAGGCAGCATACCGCCAGCATCCAAGAGCCTTGGACTGGTTGGTCGCCCTTAATGACAACGACGAGACCGTTGCGCAGCTCAGCACGCGCCTGATCCTCATGAAAAACGATTGGCCGCTGTTGCGCAGAATCATTAACAATCTGCCGAAGGATGCTCAGGAAAAAGACCAATGGCTGTACTGGCGCGGGCGCGCGCTGTCAGAACTTGGAAAGTCCCTCGATGATCCCTCATATACCGGCGTTGCCTTCAGCGCGCTCGACGAATTATCCGCACGCCGGAGTTTCTATGGCTTTCTCGCGGCCGACCAGTTGTCTCGTGAATACGGCTTCAATCACGCGAACATCGAATACGATGAAAAAAATCTGGCCGCGATACGTGACCTGCCCGGAATTCGCCGCGCCTACGAGTTGCTCTTTCTCGATTTCGTAAACGACGCACGCAAAGAGTGGCTCGTGGCCACAGCCAGAATGAATTCGAGGGATCTCCAGCTTGCCGCAGTGCTGGCACATCACTGGGGCTGGCACGATCGCGCCATCCTCACCGCCGCGCGCGGCGCGGAGTTTGACGATCTGGATCTCCGGTTTCCGATGGTGTACACGGATCAGGTGGACTCCGTGTCGCGCCGCTACGACATTGATCCCTCCTGGGTCTACGGAATCATGCGACAGGAAAGCGCCTTCATGCGCGATGCACGCTCAGGCGCAGGCGCAATGGGACTGATGCAACTCATGCCGTCCACGGCGAGCATCACGGCCCGCCTGATCAAATCGCCGCTGCGCAACAACCTGGAGCTTTACGACGTCGACCGCAATATTGAACTTGGGTCGGCCTACCTGAAACAAATGTCCGATCAATACAACGGAAACCAGGTCTTGGCGACGGCCGCCTACAACGCCGGCCCTCATCGCGTAAAGCAATGGCTTCCAACGACGGACCAACCCGCCGACATCTGGATTGAACTGATTCCCTATCGCGAAACTCGCGAATACGTCAAACGCGTGCTGACCTACGCCACCATCTTTGACGATCGCCTGCAAGGGTCGCCGCGGCGTGTCACGTCCCGCATGCCGACAATCACCAGCCGGGTGCCATAAAACTACGCTTCAATCACCACGAACTGTGCGACTTGGTTTTTTTTCGCTAAACTTGCGCGCGTTTCCGCCTCTCCGACTCCAATGGACCCGAAATGACTGATAAGCATCGTATCTGCGTGTTGGGCGGCACCGGCTTCGTCGGTCGCCACCTCGTCGCACGACTGGCGGCCGAAGGCCACTACGTCAAGGTACTTTCGCGACGTCGCGAGCGTCACCGCGAATTGCTTGTTCTGCCGACCGTGCACGTCGTCGAGGCAGATATTCGTGACGAGTCCACGCTGATTCGGGAACTGACGGGGCTGGACACGGTGATCAACCTTGTCGCGATTCTCAATGAGTCCCGCCGGGCACGGTTCCGCGACATTCATGTCGAATTGCCGCGACGAATCCTATCGGCATGCCGCAAGGTCGGAATTCACCGCATCCTTCATATGTCTGCATTGAATGCGGATTCAGGGCGCGGAACCAGCGTCTATCTGCGCACCAAAGGTGAAGGCGAAAATGCGATGCATGCAGAATCGGGCATCGCAGTTACCAGTTTTCGCCCGTCCATTATTTTTGGCAACGATGATCGGTTTTTCAATCGATTTGCGCGGCTGTTGCGTCTCACGGCAGGTCCGTTTCCGATCGCGTCGCCAAATAGCAAATTGAGTCCAATCCATGTTGACGATGTGGTCGACGCGTTCGTCCACGCGCTGGATAACCGGGCGACGTTCGGGCAGCGCTACGAACTGTGTGGACCAAAGAGTTACACGCTACTCCAGCTCGTCGAATATACGGCCGATCTCA
The DNA here is from genome assembly GCA_002450895.1 of Proteobacteria bacterium UBA6921. Classification (GTDB taxonomy): domain Bacteria; phylum Pseudomonadota; class Gammaproteobacteria; order SG8-11; family SG8-11; genus UBA6921. The sequence continues at coordinate 7,784 of DKAR01000063.1, read as the reverse complement.
TTGGCGCAAACCGCTGGATTGTTGGACTGGGGCCCACTTTGTCGGCGTTGTTCGCACGCCTGATGGAATTTGTTCCCGGCAAGCCACTCTCTCGTGACAACCTGGCTTCCCTTCAGCAAGACAGCGTATGCAAAGGCCCCATCGCGGAAGTGCTCGGCGTCAAACCGATTTCCGTCGAAGAGGTTGTGCCCACGTATCTTCAACCCAGAAAATCCCGCGTTAAATATTATCGCTATCGACAGAATGCTCGCCGTTAGGAAACTAGTGCGTTGATGTCTCGATGAGTTGCTCGAGTTTTGCTTCGCGTTCGGATTTCGATAGCGCCCCGATTTCTTTCGCAGCGGAAAAGAATTTTTCAAAATCCCCACCGTTCATTTTCAGAAGCGCCTGAAACGCTGGAACCTTCTCTGAATACGCGGCAACTGATCCGAGCTTTGCGTTGTTCATCGGCTCGGAAAACCATCGGTCATAACCATTGAAACCGTTCCAGTCTTTTTTCCGGTGTTGATACTCGGTGACGAGTGCATCAAAGGCAGACCGCTTCGCGCGCCGCTTCTCGTCATCCTTCATTGAAGATGAATAGATGGCGTCCAGTCTTTCGCGCGTTGCCGAAACCATTTCGAGAAATTCATCGTGTCGCCCGACATCCTGTTCGTACCGCTGCAGTTGTTCCGGCGTGCCGACTTGCATCAACCAACGCCGAACACCCTCGACTTCAACCGTTCGGGCAAAACTTTCGTTGAACGTCGTGTCATTGCTGATATAGAGCCGCTGGTGGGCCAGCTCATGGAATATCAACCCGGCGAGTGAGTTGTCGGAACGACGAATAAACGTATTCAATACCGGATCATCGAACCAGCCCAGGGTCGAATAGGCATCAATTCCCGCCACAAATACATCCGCGCCTTCGGTACGCAGGGATGTGCCCAACTGCTCGGCGTCAACTTCGGAAAAGTAGCCGCGGTAACGGACACACCCGGCCACCAGAAAACACCACTCGCGCAGTTCCAGCGAGAATTCTGGAGCGGCAAAAACGTTCCAGACGACAAACTCACGTTTTACATCCGCATATCCCCGATAGCTCGCATTGTCCGGCAAGCGCAATTCGCGGCTGGCGAAATCACGAACTCTTAGAACGTATTCGAGCTTGGATCGGAGTTCCGGCGGTGTGTCGCCGCGCGCCAAGATGTCCTTGATCGGCTCGCGGGCATTCAAAAGATCGATTTGTCCACGGGCGGATTGAACGTAGTAACCCAGGTTCCCGCACCCTGTCACCAGCAGAACGGCAGCCAAGGCGCACACGAATTGAAATTGTCGAAATCGCATCAGTCTCAATCAATGAGTTAAACTCTCGCGCATGCAAGTCTATCTTGTTGGCGGCGCGGTGCGCGACAAACATCTGGGCCTCAAGGTTCAGGACCGTGATTGGGTCGTTGTTGGTGCGACCCCGCAGCACATGGAATCACAGGGCTTCGTTCGCGTTGGAAAAGACTTTCCCGTATTTCTTCATCCGGAAACCAAGGAAGAATATGCTCTGGCCCGCACGGAGCGTAAGACAGCTCCGGGCTACACCGGTTTTTCTTTTTTCGCCTCACCCGATGTCACGCTGGAAGATGATCTTCGCCGACGCGACCTGACCATCAATGCAATGGCCGAAACGCAGGACGGCGCAGTCGTCGATCCATTCAATGGAATGACCGACCTGAAAAACAAAATCCTTCGTCATGTTTCCCCCGCTTTTGTGGAAGACCCCGTGCGAATCTTGCGGATTGCGCGCTTCGCCGCCCGTTTCCACGATCGCGGCTTTCGGATCGCCGACGAAACTCGCGCACTGATGCGCGCAATGGTGCACTCCGGCGAGATCGACGCACTGGTTCCGGAACGGGTGTGGGCTGAACTGGACCGCGCCTTGGCAGAGCCAACGCCCGTGGCATTCTTTGAAACACTGCGCGACTGTGGCGCACTCGCGCGAGTGATTCCCGAACTCGATCGTTTGTGGGGCGTACCCCAACCGGAAAAACATCATCCGGAAATCGATACCGGAATCCATGTGATGATGGTCCTCGCCCAGGCAACTCGACTCTCTGCTGATCCGCGCGTTCGGTTTGCCGCCTTGCTGCACGATCTCGGGAAGGGAACGACACCAAAAGAACAGTGGCCGCAACACATCGAGCATGAAGAACGCGGCGTTCCGATCGTTCGCGAACTGTGCAAACGCCTTGCGGCGCCCAATGAATACCGCGATCTCGCGGTTCTAGTCGCGCGCTATCACCTTCACTTTCATCGCGCCGGTGAGTTACGAGTCACAACGCTGCTGAAGACACTCGAGCAACTCGACGCATTCCGCCGCCCAGACCGCTTTGAAATGTTTCTTCTCGCGTGCGAAGCGGACGCCCGAGGTCGCCCGGGCTACGAGAATCGCGAATTCCCCCAACCGGGGATTTTCAGGGCGGCGCACCACGCCGCCGCAAGCGTCGAGGCCAGGCAGTTTGCGCTGCCGGGCAAGGACGGAAAGCACATCGCCGAGGCCCTGCGCCGGGCCCGCCTCACGGCCATTCGCGCGGCCCTAAGCCGCGACGAAAATGCCGATGCCGACCCGGATTAGCGAACTGGTTCACAATTCAACTGTCTACCTCCTCGCACCCCTTTGCGCCGCGAAACGGGGTTCACGTAAAGTGATTCGGACTTAGCCAAATCAATTCTTTACATATACAAAAACGGGCTAAGCGGGATGGGTCAACGCCCGGTGGAACGGGCAATTAGCTGAGGACTTTCATGAACTGCAATCTTTCCCGTCTGAGCGCCATGGGCGCGTTCGTTTGGGTCGTTTGCTCGGGTTCTTCCCTCGCCGCCACGACCATTAAAGATATCAACGTGACGACAGATACGTCGTGGACCAAGGCAAATAGCCCGTACGTCATCCAGAGCGATGTAAAGATTCTCAGCAGCGCGACGCTGACCATCGAACCCGGCGTCACTGTCCAGTTCGCGGGCGACTTCAAAATTGTCGTATCCGATGGAGATACCGGAACACTCCACGCGGTGGGTACGCCATCGGAGCAAATTCTTTTCACCACCGACAATGGCGTTTTGCGCTCCGCGAGTATTGTCTTTCAAAATCAGAGTACAGACGCGACGTACGATATTGGTGGAGCATACCAAAGCGGGTCCATTCTCCAGTATGTCACGATAGAAAAGATCGGAAGCGACGGCGCTCTGGTCCTCAATGGGGCTCACCCATATATTTCTCACGTCGCTGTGCGAGGCAATCAGGCCAGCGGCATCCGTGCGTACAACATCGATGGATTGCTTCGCATTGAAGACTGCAATGTGGAATCAAATTCTGCAGCTACCGCCGCGTCGCAAAACGGCGGCGGAATGCAGATATTTCTCTTGGCGGGCGGCGACGCACAACTCCGCAGAAACAGAGTCGCGCTCAACGCCGCACAATCGCAAGGCGGTGGAATTTACGTAAGCAATGGCGGGAGCCTGCTTCTCGAATCAAATGAGATCGACGCCAACAAGGCGGAGACTTCCAGCGGCGGAGGGCTATTTATCTCTGGAACCGGCACGACAAACAGTGCTCATAATTCCATCACCAACAACGCATCGACCCGCTATAAAGGTGGTGGCGTTTATTTCGCTGGCGGACCGGCGACATTTTTTGCGGACATCATTCGCGGGAATACTTCAGATGATTGGGGCGCTGGAGTTTTCATTGCGTCCAGTGCATCGCCGCTCAATTTAAGCCACAGCGTTGTGGATGGAAACGTTTCAAACGCAATGGGTGGCGGTGTATTTGCAGAAAACTCCGGAAGCACAATTTCCCATAGTTTCATAATCAACAACGTAGCAAATTCGCACAGTGGCGGAATTGATCTGCACGGGCCTTTGAGTGTCGACCACAGCATCATCGCAGGAAACAAGGTTCCGTACGGCGGCATTACCTATGGCTCCGCGATCGGATTTTCATACTTCCCGGGCACGCTGACCTATAGCTCCATTGTCCAGAATTCGGGAGCTGCGACGATCGGCATGTCACGCCCGGCGACAATCCAGCACAACACGATTACCCAAAACTCATCCAAGAGCGCCACCGTACGCGTCGGTTACAGCCCTACAGACGGCGAAATTGCAAACCACGAAATCAGCTTTAACAACTTGTTTTCGAATGCCACCACGTGGGATGTGTATAGCAACGTGGCTGGAACGGTCAATCTTCCGTCGATGTGGTGGGGAACTACAGTGGATACGGAGATTGCATCGCGTATTTCGTCCACCGATCCGACGATGCTGATCGATGTCTCGCCTATTGCCACTCAGATCTACACGGATTCGCCGGTAAGCCCACCGTCCAATGTCATGGTGACACCGAATGGCGTAACGTTCGTTGTAAGTTGGTCCGCCAATCCGGAAACCGACGTTGTCGGCTATCGCGTCCATTGGAAAAAGAACACCGCTAATACCTATGAGGGTTCGGCCGACGTTCCCAACGGGACATCGTATGAACTCCCCGTCCTGGCGGGCGGAGACTATGTCGTCGCAGTAACAGCGTATGACGGTCAAGCCGGTGCTACATCGGATGATCCAGCAACTCCTGTAAACGAAAAGCAAACCAGTGGTCACGAAAGCTGGTTCAGCGAAACGAAACCGGTCTCGGTCGTCGAATCCGATCTCGCGGTCGCGCTGACCCCCTTCACAAACAACGCGGCGGGAATCAGCAACCTCGTTTCGTTTGATCTCATGCACTACAAGATTGAAGTCAAAAACCTGGGTCCGAGCAGTGCGGCCAGCAGTATGACAGTTACGCTAGCGGTTGAAGCAGGAATTACGCTTGACGCCAAAGCGGGTTGTACCGTCACGACTCAATCCGCCACCTGCGTGTTACCCGCGGTCGCGCTCAATGATGTCGCGAGCATCACCCTGGATGCGCATGTCGGAAGCGACAACAAAGCGGTGAAGGCCACCGCAACCGTCTCGTCTCCAGATGATCCGGATGCCTTGGGTGTAAATAACGAAGCGACCGCGAGCGTATGCACCAATTGCCCGGACGTTGTAGTCACCTGGCCCACCGCTCCAACGCTCGGCTCGCCGAATCTCGCGGCAGATTTTTCTGTTTCCGTCAAAAACAAGAATAGAGTCGCAGCGACGAATGTCGTGCTTGATCTGGACATTCCTCCCGGCGTGTCTGTGAATATCGTTCCGGCGTGCACCCCAACTGCAACGGGCCAACAATGCACCCTCGGGGACCTTGCTCCGGGCGCGCAAAACAACTTCAGTCTGTCGTTGTCCGCGCCGAGCCTGGGCAATGTGTCGCTGATCGCCACGGCGACATTGAGCAATGTGGATTCAAACTACAGCAACAACTCTGCGACCGTCAGCACCAAGTTCACGGAATCGGCCGATCTTTCCGTATCGATTTCGGACAACGGGACCGCAGCCGCCCAGAAACAGAGTTACTCGGTCAGCGTAAACAACGCCGGACCGGCGACAGCAAATTCGATTCTCGCGACGATTACACTTCCAGCCGGACTGTTAGCTGTAACCAACGGCAGTCAGTGCACACAGTCAAACAACGATCTGATTTGCAATCTGGGCACGCTGACGGCGGGGGCAGTCGCCTCCGTATCCTTCACGACTGTCTATTCGATTGATGGAAGCTTTGAGTTGAAAGCCAAGGTTGGCGGCGAAGAGTACGATCCAAACCCGTCCAATAATACGGCCTCGGTTTTGACGACAATAGGATCCGCAGGCAACCCCGACCCCGGAACGACCAGCTCAAAGAAGGGTGGCGGCGGTTCAACAGACCCCTTGCTGCTGCTTTGGTTAGTACTCTGGACGGCCCGAGCGTTCCAACGTCGAAACAGCCGCCGATTCGCCTAGTACATCTCGCCGACGTCCCTTTCTGCGTTCATAATTGATGAATGCATCGAATCGGCATTGATCTTGGCGGAACCAAAATAGAGATTGTTGCGCTCGATCGCAGTGGAAACGAGCTGCTTCGAACCCGCGCAGATACTCCGCAAGGCGATTACGCCGCGACACTCGAAGTCATCGCACGACTGATCTCTGATGCAGAGGCCCGAATTGGCAGCCCCGCTTCCATTGGCATCGGAACTCCGGGAGCGTTATCACGAGCGACCGGCCTGCTGAAAAATTCCAATTCCATTTGTCTCAATGGCCGACCAATCGTCGCTGATCTCGAAAGGCATTTGGGTCGGCCCATACGCATCAGTAACGACGCCAACTGCTTTGCCCTTTCTGAAGCCACCGACGGTGCGGCACAAGGAATGGACGTCGTGTTTGGCGTCATCATCGGCACCGGAACCGGTGCGGGTATCGTGGTGAATGGCCACGTCCTCGATGGCCCCAATGGAATCGCCGGTGAATGGGGACACAATCCTTTGCCATGGCCCAATGCGACGGAAACTCCGGGGCCCGCCTGTTACTGCGGCAAGCATGGCTGCATCGAAACTTACCTTTCCGGTCCGGGCCTGACCCGTGATCACACACAGGCTACGGGGATTGCGTTGAACTCTCACGAGATCGTTCAGCGCGCGGGGGCGGGCGATGCCAGTTGCGAGGCCACCATGCGCCGCTATGAAGACCGTCTGGCCCGGGGACTGGCCCACGTCATCAATATTCTTGACCCGGACGCCATCGTGCTGGGTGGCGGCATGGGCAATATCGCGCGGCTTTATGGTAATGTGCCCAAACTTTGGCATCAGTACGTGTTTTCCGACAGGATCGATACGCGCCTGGTCCCACCAAAGCATGGAGATTCCAGCGGGGTGCGAGGCGCAGCCTGGCTCTGGAACGACACGATCCCACAAGTTGTGAACCCGCGCGCAGAGAAAAAGTGACGATTGCCTTATCTTCAGGCCGGTTCGTATTTATTCCAAGGTTGTCGCATGAAGTTGTTCATTGCTGCTCTTACCTCTTTTGCCATCGCTACAGTGCTTCTTGGCTGCAAGACGTTGTCACCCTCCGCGATCGGCGACCCGAAACGGCACGGCTTCGTGCTGATCGAGGGCGAGGCCATGATTCACACCAAAGTCCACAATACCGGTGATCCGACTCAGGACTACGTGACGCGCACGTCCGATATCGACGCCGTTACTGTAGAAAACGTTGCTCGACCGATGAACGCCCTGTACGGCGAATATCGCGCCGGGCAGACGTGGTTTTCGAACCTCGAGCCGGGCACTTATCGCGTCCGCGACATCCACGTGAAAGGCGATCCAAATGAATTTAGCTACCACCTTCCAGCGGATGTCGACCCTTCGGCGCTAACGTTCAGCGTGGATGCCGGGGGGCTGGTCTACCTTGGATACATCGAAATCTTTCTTACGCCGATGACCAATCCCGCACTTCCGCAGACAACACGCATCGCGCTCGTACGAAACAAACATGAGTTTGTGGCGTGGGAAAATGTCTATGACCTGTATGCCAAAACGAAGTGGGAACCACTGATCCTCAAGCGGATGGCGGAGACGAAGTAGCCGGCGGCATCTGGCGCCGCAGTAATGCGGTGCGCGCATCCCACTCCGCCTGCGGTTCAACGCGCTCCAGAAACACCACCTCACCTCCAATTTGCGCTGCGATCGGCACACCATCGCGGAACAACACGCGATTGCCCGCCAGTGCGGGCACGCGTGATCCAGGTGTGAGTATTCCGACCATATTGAGCGGATCGGCCGCTGAGATCGAAATCGAATCACCGTTCTTCGCCGCGCGGCGCACGTCGCGCAATACGGACACCGCCTCCGGCAGCGCGAATTGTT
>DKAR01000196.1 GCA_002450895.1 Proteobacteria bacterium UBA6921 | reverse complement strand
GGCTCGGTGGCCAAGTACATCGCGGTTTCCACGCGCGAGGCCAGCTTTGATGTCGCGTCAATGGCCAAGACGTCCACCAAGGTGTTCGTGCTTGAAGTGATGGGACGCCACGCGGGATGGATCGCAGCCGCTGGCGGCATGGCTTCGAGCAAGGACACGCCGATTCCCATCGTCATCCTGTTCCCGGAAATCGCGTTCGACCGCGCGAAGTTCATCGCCAAGGTCGACGAGGCGGTGAAGAAGTTCGGCTATTGCACGGTCGTCGTTTCTGAAGGCGTGCACGATGCCGAAGGAAAATTCCTCTCCGATCAGGGGCTGCGCGACGCCTTCGGTCACGCCCAGCTTGGCGGTGCTGCGCCGGTGATCGCCTCGATGATCAAGGAAGAACTGAAACTGAAATACCACTGGGCCGTTGCTGACTACCTGCAGCGTGCTGCGCGCCACATCGCATCGAAGTCCGATGTCGAGCAGGCCTACGCGACCGGCAAGGCCGCCGTCGAGTACGCACTCAAGGGGCACAACTCGGTGATGCCCGCGATCAAGCGCGTGTCCAATAAGCCCTACAAATGGAAAGTCGAAATGGCCCCGCTTTCAAAAGTCGCCAACGTTGAAAAGATGATGCCGCGCGACTTCATCACCGAAGACGGCTTCGGCATTACCCAAAAATGCCGCGACTACCTCGCGCCGCTGATTAAGGGTGAAGACTATCCGGCATATAAGGATGGTCTGCCGGTGTACGTGCGGTTGAAGAACGTCGCAATAGCGAAAAAGTTGCCGGCGTTTGAGATGAATAAGTAACTCGGAACATTACGGGCAGTAAACAAAAAGGCCGTCATTCGACGGCCTTTTTGTTCCGAAGTGGTGGCTCTCGCTATCCCAGCAACGGCGCAATCACCAGGCTCACGATCGCCATCACATTAATGAGTATGTTCATCGACGGTCCCGAAGTGTCTTTGAACGGATCGCCCACGGTGTCGCCGACGACGCACGCTTTGTGAACGTCGGAGCCCTTGCCGCCGAGGTTGCCTTTCTCGACGAATTTCTTGGCGTTGTCCCAAGCGCCGCCGGCGTTGGACATCGTCAGCGCCAGCACGACGCAACCCAACAGCGCGCCGCCGAGCATGCCGCCCAGTGCTTCCGGTCCGACGCCGAATCCGACCGCGACCGGAGCGACGACCGCGAGCACACCGGGCAACACCATGCGGCGCAACGCGGCTTGCGTCGCGATGTCGATGCAGCGTTTGTGGTCGGGCTTGCCGGTTCCTTCCATGAGTCCGGGAATTTCTTTGAACTGGCGGCGGATCTCCTTGACCATGTCGAACGCCGCTTCACCGACCGCGTTCATCGTGATCGAGCCGAGCAGGAACGGGAACAGTCCGCCGAAGAAAATGCCGACGAGCACCTTCGGATTGTTGAGCGTGAGGTTGAAGTTCTCGACATGCAGCGAGACGGTTTCCACAAACGCCGAGATGATAGCCAGCGCGGCCAGTGCCGCGGCGCCGATCGCAAAGCCCTTGCCGATCGCGGCGGTGGTGTTGCCCAGTGCATCCAGCGAGTCCGTAATCTTGCGCACTTCGTGGCCGAGGCCTGCCATTTCCGCGATGCCACCGGCGTTGTCGGCGACCGGGCCGTAGGCGTCGATTGCCATCGTGATGCCCACCGTGGCGAGCATCCCCACCGCGGCGATGCCGACGCCGTACAAGCCGGCGAGATTGCTCGCAATGAGAATGATCGCGCAGATCACGACGATGGGAACGGCGACGGATTGCATCCCCAGCGCGAGTCCGCGAATCAGAACCGTGGCCGGGCCGGTTTCGCCGGCTTGCGCCAGCCGCTCCACGGGCTTGCCGCCGGTGTAGTGCTCGGTGACGAGACCGATGGCGATTCCACCGACCGCTCCTACGATCACCGCGCCCCAAAGTGCCGCGTTGACGTGGACCGCACTGATGACGAAGAAGGCGACGCCAATGAAGACCACGGCAGCGGCGATGGTCCCGATGCGCAGTGCGACTTCCGGAGATTTGCCGGAAAACAGCTTAACCAGGACGATGCCGAAAATCGAACACAGCAATCCCGCCGACGACAGCGCCAGCGGCAGAAACATCAGGTTCTGTTGCGCCCCCAGCAGCGCGAGTTGATCGGCGTGCAGGGTCGCCGCGATGGCAATCGTTGCGATCATCGCGCCGCAATAGGATTCGAAAATGTCGGAACCCATGCCCGCGACGTCACCGACGTTGTCACCCACGTTGTCGGCGATCACGCCGGGGTTGCGCGGATCGTCTTCCGGGATGCCCGCCTCGATTTTGCCGACCAGATCGGAACCGACGTCAGCGCTTTTGGTGTAGATGCCGCCGCCCACGCGCGCGAACAGCGCCACGCTCGACGCGCCCATGCCGAAGCCATGAATCGCGTGCGCAGTGTGAGGATCGCCACCGAACAGATAATAGAGAATACCGAGCCCCAGCAGACCCAGCGACGCAACCGCCATGCCCATGATCGAGCCGCCGAAAAAGGCGATCGACAGTGCCACGGCGGCCCCCTTGGTGCTGGCCGCGACGGTGGTGCGCACGTTGGATTTGGTCGCGGTATACATGCCGAAAAAGCCGGCGCTGATGGAGCAGATGGCTCCCAGGCCAAAGGCCAGCGAGGTCATCCAGTCCAGAAAGAAGAACAACAACGCGGCGACGATAATGGCGAATGGAAACAATATGGAGTACTCGCGCCTGAGGAATACCATAGCGCCCTGGTGAATCAGTTCCCCGATCTCGGCGATCTTGCCCTCGCCGGCGGGATTTTTTTTCACCGCGGCGTAAATCACCATGCCCACAATCAGTCCGGCGATCCCGAGTGCCGGTGGAATCAAGTTAGTCTCCATCCCCGTCCTCCCAAAAGTTAATGGTTAAGGCGAAAACCACTGTTTCGTATTGCGCAGCGGTTGAGGCAGGTCGGACAAAATTCCGACGAGGTCCCATGGGCGGAAATTTTGGTTGAAAAATCAGCGTGGCAGACCTTAACTACATCTAAAGTCCATTCGGCGAATGCCGATGCACTCCGCGAGATTCAACGCTTAAGCTTCAACTCGTCTTCAGGGTCCGCGATTTAAGCTTTTGCACCCCAACACCATAAGTTAAAAGAGGTGAGCCGCATGGGTCGTACCAAGTGTAGTCGTTTGCTGGCGACTGTCTTCCTGGTCTTTTTGGCGCTGCCCGTGCGCGCCGAACTCATCCTGACCGCGCCACCGCGCGAAAGCGAAGAAGACGGCAAGCTAACTTTTGATCCGTTGGCCAAGTTAATGACCGAAGTGATCGGCGAGACGGTGGTGTATCAGCAGCCGCACGACTGGTCGGAATACTCGGCAAACATGCGCGCCGGCAAATACGACATCGTTTTTGATGGACCGCATTTCGCGGCATGGCGCATCAAGCACTTGCACCACACGCCCGTGGCCAAACTGCCGGGCAGCCTGGATTTTGTGGTGATTTCACGTTGGGACGACAAACGCATCAATCGCATGCGCGATCTGGCTTCGCAGAAGGTGTGCGGTCTGGCTTCGCCGAATCTGGCGACGGTGACCGTACTGTCGAAGTTTTCCAACCCGGTGCTGCAGCCGGAAATCGTCGAAATCAAAGGCGGGTTCAAGGATGTGATCGACGCGCTCCGTGACGGCAAATGCCGTGGCGCGGTCACGCGCGATAACGCGTATAAGAAGTTGACTGATGAAGAGAAAAAGATCTTTCGCGTGATCTACAAAACGCCCGGTTTTCCCAACCAGACCTTCACCGTGGGCGATCGCGTTTCGCCGCAATCACGCGAAAAGCTCGCGGCGGTGCTTACGGCAAAGAAGCCGCTGGCCGAAGGCGAGCGTCTGTTTGGCCAGTTCAGCAAGAACGCCAAGTTTTTCGAGGCGGCGAAAACGGCCGAATTCACGGATCTCGAATCCCTTTTGGAAGGGGTTGTTTGGGGTTGGTGAGGAATTTTGCCGGGGAAACTGTATATAATTCGCGCGCCGTACCAGTCCCTATCCATCGGCAGGACGCCACCGAAGAAAGTCGCATTGTATGAATCTCGATTACGTTACCCCAGGGAAGAAAGTTCCGGACGAGTTCAATGTCATCATTGAAATTCCGGCTCATAGCGATCCAATCAAATACGAAGTCGACAAGGACACCGGCGCGATGTTCGTCGATCGGTTCATGGCGACGGCGATGCACTACCCGACGAATTACGGCTATGTGCCGAACACGCTCGCCGATGACGGCGATCCAGTGGATGTGCTGGTGGTGACGCCGATTCCGCTGCGTACCGGAATTGTCATTACCGTACGCCCGATCGGCATGTTGAACATGACCGACGAAGCCGGCGTCGACNNCTTCGAGCACTACAAGGATCTCGAACCCGGTAAGTGGGTGAAGATCGAAAGCTGGGTCGGGCCCGATGAAGCCAAGAAGGAACTGACGGACGGCATCGCCCGTTACGAACAGGCGCCCAAAAAGCCGCGCTTCTAGCCGCCCGTAACCGGCGGAAAAAACGCCACTTCATCGCCATCTTTTGCAGGGCTGTCCCAACCCGCATATTCCAGGTTGATCGCCACCAATGTCTTGAGGGGTGGCTCGGTCTTCACGCAACGATTCCAGACGTCGCGCGCCGTCGCGATGCCTTCCGGGGCAATCTGTTCCTCGCCGCGGCCGAGTTTTTCCCGCAGGCTCGCGAAATATTTGACGGTAATGGCCATCTCTCGCCCCGTTTGTTGCACGAGCCTATACTCTCGCACATAACCACGGGATAGAACCATGAGTGAACTGACGCATTTCAATGCCGCTGGCGAAGCCCACATGGTGAATGTCGGCGAGAAAACCGAAACACACCGCATTGCAGTGGCCGGCGGCCGCATTGTGATGAAAGCGGAAACGCTCGACCTGATCCTGCACGGCGTGCATTCCAAGGGCGACGTGCTCGGAGTTGCGCGCGTGGCTGGCATCATGGCGGCAAAAAAAACCGGCAACCTGATTCCTTTGTGTCATCCCCTGGCGCTCACGCACGTGGACATCGAGTTCGATCCGGACGTGGCCCGTCACTGCCTGCACTGCCGTGCGGTGGTCGAAACACGCGGGCGCACCGGCGTGGAGATGGAGGCGCTGACCGCAGTTCAGATCGCCCTGTTGACGGTGTACGACATGTGCAAGGCCGTCGATCGCGGAATGACGATGGAAGGAATCGGTCTGTTGGAGAAGTCCGGTGGAAAATCTGGATTGTGGAAGCGCGATCTCACGCCCTGAAAATGTGTTTGTGCCTGTCGAGCGCGCTTCGCGTGTTGCGCCGTTTAATGGGAACTGCTTTTTTCTCGCGACGTCAGTAAAGATATTAAGTCCGGATCTTGCCAAAACAGGGCTACCCACGACGATTACGGAGCCGGGAAATCGCCACGTCATCGCCGGGCAATGCACGTCAGGAGGGAAACAATGAACAAAACAGGAATGACGCTGGTTTTTTGTATGTGGCTCGCCACCGGTGTGGTCGTCGCCGACGACGCCGCGCCCATCTATATTCCAACGGAAGTGAAATTCGATGAAAAGGCGGCGGTCCGGATCGCCGTGCGCAACGAATGCGGCCTCGAGATTAAGCTCGCCAATTGGATCAAGACGTACGCGGATCGAGTCCACGTGCCGGTGAAAATGGCGCTCGGTGAGACGCCACCCGGCGGCAGCCGGATTCTGGATGTACGCATCACCCAGGTGATGGGCGCCGGGGGCGGCGCGTGGAGCGGATCAAAGTCCGTTCAGGTCGTCGGCGAGCTGCGTGAGGGCGACAAGGTGATTTCAACATTTGGCGGTTCACGTGTGTCCGGCGGTGGCGCGTTTTCCGGATTCAAGGGAACATGTTCCATTCTGGGTCGCTGCGTAAAGGCATTGGGAAAAGACATTGCCTACTGGTTGAAGGATCCGGTGGCCGGCGCGCGCCTCGGGGACGGTTAATTTTTTGCTCGATTCCGAGCGTGAGGTTTGAGCCATCGCGCACGATCACCCGCATCATCACCACGACCATTCGCATGCGCATCCAGCGACGGCGCATTCGCGATTAGGTTTCGCGCTTGCTGCGACGCTGTTCATCGCCGCGATCGAAGCGATTGGCGGCGTGTGGTCCCATTCGCTCGCGTTGTTGGGGGACGCTGGACACATGGTCTCCGACGCGGCGGCCCTGGGCATCGCGGCGTTTGCGGCTTGGATCAGTCGTCGACCTCCGACCGCGCGTCACAGCTACGGTTACGGTCGTGCCGAAACGATTGCCGCGATGATCAATAGCGTGGCAATGATCGTGCTGGTCGTTGGCCTGGCGGTCGCCGCGGTCGAGCGATTGCAGCAGCCGCACGACGTGGCGGGTGCGCCGGTGGTCATCATTGCGTTGATTGGTCTGGTAACCAATTTTCTCGTCCTGGGAATCTTGAGTGGCGGCGAACACACCCTGAATACGCGTGGCGCGGTGCTGCACGTGATCGGCGACTTGCTGGGTTCCGTGGCCGCGTTGTTGTCTGGCGCGGTGATCTACTTCACCGGATGGGTGATGATCGATCCCATCCTGACGTTTTTTATCGGGGCGCTGATTCTGATATCGACGCTGCGTCTTCTGCGGGAGTCATTGCACATCCTGCTGGACGGCGTCCCCCGGCACCTGAACCTGCCGGAGATCGGGCGCGCACTGGCGGGGATCGCCGGTGTCCATTCCGTTCACGATCTCCACGTTTGGGCGATGGGCAGCGGTCAGGTCGCCTTGTCCGCCCATATGGTGGTCGACGACCTGGCGCGTTGGGATGAGGTGCTGGTCGCCGCGCAGCAACACCTCCGCGAGCACTTCAACGTGCAACATGTCACGCTGCAACCGGAACCCGCGCCTTCGCTGGTCAGCCGCATTGAAGAGCCGCGCCGATGAAGGCGTTGCGCACGGAGATGGTTCGCACAGGGAACTCCCGCGTACAATAAGCGTCGGTGGTTTTAATTCCCGATCCAGCCACGGTGATGGTGTTACTTTTCCAGTATGCGAATCCGATTTACCAAGATGCACGGTTTGGGCAACGACTTCGTGGTGTTCGACGCGGTCAATCAGCGCGTGGACCTGACGTCTGCCCAGGCAAAGGCCATCGCCGAGCGGCACTTTGGCGTTGGCTGTGACCAGATCTTGCTGGTCGAAAATCCCGCGGGGCCGGATGCCGACTTCCGCTATCGCATTTTCAACGCGGACGGGGGAGAGGTTGAGCAGTGCGGCAACGGCGCGCGATGTTTCGCCCGTTTCGTGCTGGAACATGGGCTGACTGAAAAGCGCAATTTGCGGGTCGAGACCCAGGCTGGACTCATCGGATTGAACGTCGAACCGGACGGTGAAGTGACTGTCGACATGGGTGCGCCGCGCTTCAATCCACAGGACATTCCATTCGTCGCCGATCGCGAGCAGAGCGTCTATGTGCTGGAGGTCGACGGGGCGACGGTGGAAATAGGTGCCGTCTCCATGGGGAATCCGCACGCGGTCATCGCGGTCGATGACGTTGCCAATGCGCCGGTAGCGTCCCTCGGTCCGAAAATCGAGCACCATCCGCGGTTTCCAAATCGTGTCAATGTCGGGTTCATGCAGAAAATCAGCGCGGACCATATTCGTCTGCGAGTGTTCGAACGTGGTGCAGGTGAAACGCGCGCCTGCGGCACCGGCGCCTGCGCGGCGGTGGCGGTCGGCGTCAAACGCGGTATGCTTAGCCAGAGCGTCCGGGTGGACTTGCCGGGCGGAACGCTGACCGTTCGATGGGACGGAAAAAACACACCGATGCTGATGAAGGGACCCGCAGTCTCGGTATTTGAAGGGGAAATCGAACTGTGAGCATCTCACAGGATCACCATCGCATTTCTGAGCAGGAAGTCATTCGCTACCTGGAGCAGAATCCGGAATTCTTCAATGACAATCCGCAGGTGCTGGCGGATGTTCGCCTGCATCACGAGAGCGGTATGGCCGTGTCCCTGATTGAGCGGCAGGTGGCGGTGCTGCGCGACCAGAAAAAGAAATTGAAGCGCCAGCTTCAGGAATTGGTCGACATCGCGCGTGCCAATGATGAACTCGACAAGCGCGTTCACCAGCTGACCTTGCGTTTGATGGAATGCCGACAGGCACGCGACGTACTGAATTCGGTGCGCGACTACCTGATGCGGGATTTTGCGGCGGATGCTGTGACTGTTCGGCTGCGTCCGATTTCCGGAATGGCGTCCGGATCGCGGTTGCCGGAGTTCGTCGCCACGGACGACGCCGACTTCGAGGCGTTGGAAAAAATAATCCTCGATTCCGCGCCGGTATGCGGGCGCTTCAAGCAGGAACAGCTGGCCTATTTGTTTGGCGGCCAGGCCGAGACAATTGAATCAGCAGCCCTGGTGCCGTTGCGGGATGCTGCCGTGTTTGGGATTTTGGCGATCGGAGCGCAGGACGCGCAGCGTTTTCATGCTGGCCAGGGGACGGTGTTTTTATCCCAGCTGGGTGAGCTTGTCAGCCGTGCACTGCGCGCGACCATGAGTGCTTAGTCGCTGTTTATCGATGTTGGAGTTTGTGCATGCGTACAAGTGCGCTCGAGTGGCTGGATCGGTTTGAATCATATTTGCGCGACGAGCGCCGGATGTCAGTTCATACGATCGTCAATTACCGTCGCGATCTCAACAAGATCGTCGAGTTTTGTCGCTCGCGCGCCATTCCGGATTGGAGCGAACTGACCGTTCCCATGGTTCGCGCCTACGCAAGCTGGCGGCACCGCAGCGGTATCTCGGGTCGAAGCATTGCGCGCGAACTTTCCGCCTTGCGCAGTTTCTACCGTTACCTCGACCGCGAAGACATCGTCCGTATCAATCCCACCGTCGCTGTACATGCACCGAAGCGTGGCCGCACGCTTCCGAAAGTGCTCGACGTGGACCAGATCAATCGGCTGCTCAAGGTGGATCCAACGGATGCACTGGCGGCGCGTGACGTCGCGATCATGGAACTGCTGTATTCGTCGGGATTGCGTCTCTCCGAATTGGTGAAACTCGACGTGGGCGATGTGGACATGAAGGATGCCAGTGTTCGAGTCACCGGCAAGGGTTCCAAAATGCGGGTGGTTCCGGTGGGTCGAAAAGCGCTGCGGGCGCTGGGCGAATGGCTGGATCGGCGCAACGCCTGGGCCAAGGGCTCGGAGCGAGCGATCTTCGTTGGCAAGTTGGGAAAGCGCATGTCACCGCGTGCCGTGCAGGTGCGTTTGCGATCCTGGGGTATCAAGGCCGGTCTCGATACCGGGCTGCATCCGCACAAGCTGCGCCATTCGTTTGCCAGCCATCTGCTTGAATCGAGTGGAAACCTGCGTGCGGTGCAAGAGCTTCTGGGGCATTCCGATATTTCGACGACCCAAATTTATACCCACCTGGATTTCCAGCACCTGGCCAAGGTTTACGACCAGGCGCATCCCCGCGCACGCAAGAAAGTCGCGAAGGTTTCCTAACCCGATCAAAAACCTGCGTCTGCGGAGCACGGCAGTATTGCGCCCCGTGGTGTACAATCGCGCTTCACTTTTCCGAGTCGAAGTCCTTATGGAACAGTTTCACGCCACGACGATTTTGTCCGTTCGCCGCGACGGCAAGGTCGTGATCGGTGGTGACGGTCAGGTGTCGCTAGGCAACACCGTCATGAAGTCCAACGCCCGCAAGGTGCGGCGGCTATATAGCGAGCGTGTGCTGGCGGGATTCGCCGGTGCGACGGCGGACGCGTTCACGTTGTTTGAGCGTTTTGAAGGCAAGCTCGAAAAGCACTCGGGCAATCTGACGCGCGCCGCGGTAGAGCTGGCGAAGGACTGGCGCACCGACCGCATGTTACGCCGCCTCGAAGCACTCCTTATCGTTGCCGACAAAACCGCAACTCTGGTTATCTCGGGTAATGGCGACGTGATCGAGCCCGAGCACGGGCTGATTGCGATTGGATCCGGCGGGCCCTATGCGCAGGCGGCCGCTCGCGCCCTGTTTGAAAACACAACTCTGGATGCGCGGTCCATCGTCGAGAAGGGAATGAAGATTGCCGCAGATATCTGCATTTACACCAATGACAACCTGACCGTTGAGGAGTTGGGATAATCGCCATGTCACAGATGACGCCGCGCGAAATCGTCCAGGAGCTGGACAAGTACATCGTGGGCCAGGCGGCCGCCAAGCGCGCCGTCGCCATCGCATTGCGCAACCGCTGGCGCCGTTCCCAGGTATCGGAACCGATGCGCAGTGAGATTACCCCGAAGAACATTCTGATGATTGGTCCGACCGGTGTCGGCAAGACCGAGATTGCCCGCCGCCTGGCACGTTTGGCGAACGCGCCTTTTGTCAAAGTCGAAGCGACCAAATTCACAGAGGTGGGTTACGTCGGGCGCGACGTCGATACGATCATTCGCGATTTGATGGACATCGCGGTGAAGATGACGCGCGAACAGGAGACCCGCAAGGTCCGTTCGCGTGCCGAGGAAGCGGCCGAAGAGCGCATTCTCGATACGTTGCTGCGCCCGGCCCGCGCCGGCGGATTTGGTTTTCAGGTCGAAGAGCCTGCCAACGACGCGCAATCGGCGACGCGCCAGAAATTCCGCAAGATGCTGCGCGAAGGACAGTTGGACGATCGCGACATCGAGATCGAACTTGCGATGGGTCACATCGGGGTTGAGATCATGGCGCCTCCGGGCATGGAGGAGATGACCAGCCAGCTGCAGAGCATGTTCCAGAATCTTGGTGGGACCAAGACAAAGGCGCGCCGCCTTAAAGTCGGCGAGGCGTTCAAGCTGCTCGTTGAAGAAGAAGCCGCCAAGCTCGTCAACGAGGATGAAATCAAGACGCGCGCGGTGCATAGCGTCGAACAGAATGGAATCGTGTTCCTGGACGAGATCGACAAGATTGCGCGGCGCCAGGAATATTCCGGCGGCGGCGACGTGTCCCGCGAAGGTGTGCAGCGTGATCTGTTGCCGCTGGTGGAAGGCACGACCGTGACGACCAAGTACGGCATGGTGCGAACCGATCACATTCTGTTTATTTGTTCCGGCGCGTTTCATCTTTCCAAGCCGTCAGATCTTGTGCCGGAGCTGCAAGGGCGACTTCCCATCCGCGTCGAGCTGGAACCGCTCAATGTCGAGGATTTTGTCCGCATCCTGACCGAACCGGACAGTTCGCTGGTGAAGCAATACACGGCGCTGCTGGATGCCGAGGGAATGAAAATTTCGTTTGCGCCGGAAGGTATCCGCCGCATGGCACACATTGCCTGGCACGTGAACGAAACAACGGAAAACATTGGTGCGCGTCGCCTGCATACCGTGATGGAGAAACTGCTGGAAAGCATTTCCTATGACGCTGCGGATCGCAGTGGCCAAAGCGTGGAAATCACCGCTGAGTACGTCGACGAGCAGTTGGGCGCCCTGGCGAAAGACGAAGACCTGAGTCGGTATATTCTTTAATTTTCGAGCCGTATGGCGCTGTTGCGGAAGCGCGCGCGGTACGGCGATTTGAGGGAGGTAATGATCAATGGCTGACGAAATGCCCCGCCCGACAGAAATTAATCTGCACCAGAAATCGCGCGTGCTCGAGTTGACGTTTGACGACGGCAGCCAGTTCAGTCTCCCGTGTGAGTATCTTCGCGTGTATTCACCCTCCGCTGAAGTGCGCGGCCACGGCCCGGGCGAAGAAATTCTGCAGCTGGGCAAGGAGAAAGTGAATATCGTCCAGATCGAACCGGTTGGCACGTATGCCATCTGCCTGCACTTCGACGATGGCCATAACACCGGAATCTATTCGTGGGATACGCTGTACAACCTCGGCAAGCACCAGGACGCACTGTGGAAGGAGTACCTCACGCGGCTGGAAAAGGCCGGACACAAGCGCAAGGCATAACTTCCACCGACCCAGGCGGCGCACTCGGCCATGAGCGACAAGACCACTCACTTCGGATTTCAGCAGGTTCCGCTGGAGGAAAAGGCACGCAAGGTTGCTGACGTATTTCATTCGGTGGCGGGCAAGTACGACTTGATGAACGACTTGATGTCGTTCGGCCTGCACCGAATCTGGAAACGTATCGCCATTGAACTGACGGGCGTTCGAGAAGGGCAGCGCGTACTGGATCTTGCCGGTGGCACCGGCGATCTCACGGCACTGCTCGCGCCCAAAGTCGGGTCGACCGGACAAATCGTGCTTTCAGACATCAACGCCTCCATGCTGGGTGTCGGGCGCGGGCGATTGGTCGATCGTGGCATCGTCGGTAATGTTCGCTACGTTCAGGCGGACGCTGAAGCGCTACCGTTTCCGGACAACTACTTCGATTGCATCACGATCGCGTTTGGGCTGCGCAACGTGACGCGCAAGGAAAAGGCGCTGGCTTCAATGGCGCGCGTTCTGAAACCGGGCGGTCGAGCCATTGTTCTGGAGTTTTCCAAACCGACCGTAGACGCGATCAAGCCACTCTATGACGCCTATTCGTTCCGGATTCTTCCCGCGTTGGGGAAGTGGATTGCCAAGGACCCGGACAGCTACCAATATCTGGCCGAGTCCATCCGCNNCCGCATGCATCCCGACCAGGAGACGCTCAAGGAGATGATGCGAACGGCCGGATTCGATCGGGTGGAGTTCTTCAACATGACTGCGGGCGTTGTTGCCGTGCACCGCGGTTTCAAGTTCTGATCCTATGACGCCAGGCGCCGCGCACGAACAGAGAGACTCGGGGCTTCTTAATATTGTGCTTGGCGCCGCCGAGCTTGCACTCAACACCGTGTTGCGGATGGATCCGTATACGCAGCGCGAATGGGCAAAGCTGAAGGATCGCCTGATTGCAATCGAAGCCACGGGTGTGTCCCAGCCCATCTGGATCGCCGTCGAAGCGGATCGCCTGCGTGTTGTTTCTCGCCCGCAGCGTGAACCGGATATCCGGATCGCCGGATCGCCAATTGCGCTGGCACGACTCACTGGGCCGCGCCGTTTTCGTGATTCGGCGCTGCAATCGGAAGTCACATTCACCGGATCGCCGTCCGAAGTCGCGCTGGCGCGTGAACTGATCGCCGGTTTCGAAATCGACTGGGAAGAACATCTTTCGCGTGTCACCGGCGATGTCGCTGCACACCAGATCGGAAACGTCTTCCGCAGTGCGGCCCGGTGGCTCGAACAAACCGCACAGGCGCTGGTATCCGACGCCGGAGAGTATGTCCGTTATGAGGC